>NZ_VTSR01000007.1:335422-670845 GCF_008329715.1 Gimesia chilikensis
CTAAACTCGACTGACAACAAAGAAAACACAGTCAAAGCAACAGCCATTTCTGCTTGTGATGTTAAGCAGAATCTGATTGATTTAGATACTGAGTATGAGCATGTAAAAAGAATCGAAAGACAAACCACCTGTGTTGTGAAAGTGCATTACAACATTTGGCATTTTGAATCTGAGATGTTGATTTCCAAGAATTCAATAGAGGCAGAGGCAGTTCGTTTTGAGAGAAGATGAGAATATGGAGGAAGAATATCATTGGTATTCAGCTAGACTTTTAATTGAACCGAGAAGCTAATTCAATTCTTCCTCTGATATCATTTAGATTCCAATTCCTTGTTGAGTTTCGTAATCCATCATATGCATTAATAAAGGACTTCGCAAATTCTGATTCAGATGAGTTCTTTATTTCTTCATTCGTTTTGTTACTTATTTTGTGTTTGTATTGTGTGTAATCATTACTAAGCGTTGAACGTTTTGGGTTTTTAGTATAGCTCAAAATGGCAAAAATATATGCACCTATAGAGCTGAATCTTAGCTCATTCTGAGAGTCAATTTCTTGTAGCTTTTCGAATAAATTTCGAGCAGTCATGTTTCCAGAAAGATAACTATTATACCATTCCAAATTGCCGACCTTAATAATCGTGAGTAGTGCGATTATTGGACCTGCAAAATCATCCTTCTCTTTTTTAAGTGAAAAAGAAACTGCCATACGTGTAAAACATTGTTCTCTCGTTCTTAAAGTTAAGTTGAACAAGTCCGATAAGGTCGTAAAAACTTCTATGACTCGTCTTACTTCTGAATTGTTTTTAAGTGTCTTTTTGAAGTTGAACTTTTCAACTAAATGCTTTGTGAAAACATTAGGCTGTATTAGCGGTAATGAAAATTCTAAATCGATGAATCGCCTTAGATATTCATCAGAATTCATGCCCTGACCGTAGACTGCTCCCAAACTTATTCCTAGCTGTGATTTATCTAAAGAAAGAACAAATACAATCTTTTCAATATTAAATAAGTGTTTGATTCTTTCTAACAATTCAATCGCATATGTCGGCCTGCAACGATCTAACTCATCAACAAAGATTACGATGGTTTCTTTTTGCTCATCATCTTTCTGAGATACGAAGTCCAGTAAATCTGAGCGAAACTGTTGCAGCAATTCTTTCTCTTCAAGATAAGCATCAACTAGATTTACTGCTGATTCAGAAGCAGTATCTGCGAGTGCCTTTTCTGCTCCTGAATCCAAATCTAAGAGTCCATGCGTGGCAATTCTTGCTACTAATGGAACTCCTCTTTTGACGAGGGTAGATGTGATTCGTTTGACTTTATTGTAAGTGGGATTAGTGTCTTGTGATTCCACAGATAGGATTAAATTCTTGAATTCGCCAACAAATGAAATCAAAGGATCATCAGAAAAATCTGTTTCCCATGCATTGAAATAGAGACAACGAAATCCGTCTTTCTCAAAGACAGACTTTAACATTTTGACAAAGGTTGTTTTTCCTGTTCCCCAAGGTGAATCTATACCTAACACAAATGGTGCGTCTAATTGATTGATAAGTGACAAAATTGCTTCTGCTGATGGTTGCCGATTTAATGCATCGTTATCAAATGGTGATTCAGGACTAACCTCAATTGTTGAAAGTTTATATTTCATGGCATTTTTCTTTGTCTATTTTAAGAAAGCCTCTGTGAATCAGATTGACTCACAGAGGCTTTTAACGTGTCTGCCTCATGTTTGGTTCATTCATTCTGCTTTTTCTTTTACTTTGTGTCAAACAGGTTCTCAAGCCCTTCAATTACAATTGTGCAAAGTGTTTTGACCTGTTCGATGAGCAGTATCTGACCGTTTCTGGGACCTCTTCATTAGCGTGCATGAATGGAAATGAAGGTGGTGCCCTAAGAGATAGTCTTTACATTTCCAGAAAGTGAATAATTGGAAATCTGGAATCTGGACATCCACTTTGTCGGAACTTGTAATACTGACAAATGAAAGCCATTTGTCTGATCAACAATGCTGATTTATGAGAAATATACCCCATAGAACCTGTATCTCTTGATTCCGAGAGGGTCGATAAGGTGGCCGATTAGACATAATAGAATGGCCGATAAGGTTATTACAGATTTCAGAAATCCCTATTTTTAATGTAGCTTATGAAGTTGATCTCGAATCCCTTCGGTGGTGTCGTACAGGCAATACTTTGGGGAAAGGGTCTTTCGTATAAGAATTAACAGCCTAAGAAGAAAGCGAAATCGAATCTGAATATTGTGCTTTAGAATCCATACTGTTTCCCCAACCAAGCAACAGCTTCATCGAGCAGCGGGTGAATCTCACCCTCAACAATATTGTAATGCTTATCAGACACTGTTACATGAGTTTGTCCTAAATACATTTGCTCCAGACGTTCGGAATATTTCATACTGATGTTTGTGCTGCCTGTCTTTCTGACATATTTCAAGAGTTTACCATCAAAACCGTATTCCTTACGTATATCTTGCCAATTGCGGGATAGATTGTCATTTCGTTTAACAACTGACTCGCCATTCTCATTTACCTGAATACTTTCATTGATGATTCGATATTGTCGAAATCCAGTAAGTGCCCTGTCTGGACGTTTACAACGTTTCATTTCTTTTTTTAGTAGTTCGAGGGTTTTGGGCCAGAGCTTATAATTGACAATCGGTGGATTGTCATAGTTTTCAGCCTTGGTTCTGATTCTTATAATCCTACCAGCATCTAAATCAACTTCATCAGGTGTTAAATACTCAAGGTCAACCTGAGTAAAACCACAATTTAGCATCAACATCAAATAACACTGATACCGCTGTGGCAGAGGTTTCTCTTTATCAAATATCTTTATGAAATCTGCTTTTGTCCACAACTTGTCACGTTTGATTTCATGTTTCTTTTTCTTGTTCTGAGCAGCACGAAAACTCAAATTTCTATCGTCTATGTTTTTGGGTAGACTTTCTAATTTGCATGCGTCCTCCCTCCAGCAATAGCGAATAAAACTTTTTGCATAATTAAAATAATTGCCTTTGTTGTTGAAAGGCTGTTGTAGCAAATGCACATAAAAGTTTTTTATTGTCTCTGTTGTAATATCAACAACTAAAGAATCGTTGCCAATCCAATTGCGAAATTTGGCGAGTTTCTCGCGAGCATCCATTAGAGTTTTTATTCTGAGTTGTTCTGATTGTGCTTTTGCACTTTTGAGCCTCAAAAAATCCTCCGACCAATAACCAACAGTTTGAGGCAATCGTTTCGAGTCTGCAACAATTTGTGCTCTGTTGAGTCTTTCCTGCCATATGTCCGGCAGTTCGTATTGCTGGGAACCAAATAGAGTATACCCTGAGTCAGTCTTAACAAATTCAGAATAGAATTCTTTGTTTTTGGTACTGCGGGTGAAAGTCATGAAGGGCAGGCTCTCACACAGCTCAGGCTCCTTCAATTGCTCATCAATCCAGAGCAAAAACTTATCGACCTGAGCAGCAATTTTTCGGTCAGTAATGCTGTCTGCCCCGTGAGTATCAAACCAAGCCTGCACATCGGCAAACAGCTCTTTATGATGGTGGTAAGTTGCCGCGTTTGGTCTATCGTAGTCAATCTGAGCTTTGGTCTGTGCCCACTCAAGTAATGCAGCTTGATATCCTGCTTTGTTGATGGGATGTCTCAAGTAATAGACTTTGTGATTGTGTCTTTTTTTCCAGCAGTTACGGGCAGGGTATGCTTGCAACTCCAGTTTGATACCCTTTACTTTTTGGCGTTGTGCCCAATTGGTGGCCGTTTGGGTTGCCATGAATAAACCTATTGAATAGAGAGAATGAAGCAGAAACCAGAAGACACTGTATCCTCAGTTTGTATCCTTTTTTAGCTTATTTTAGTCCTCGGAGGATACGAGAATAGCTGTTTTCTGGTTAGAAAACGAAAAAACACACTCTCTCTTAATCAGTAGGTTCTAGGTTCGATTCCTAGCGGGGGCACTTCAAAAGCCGTAACTCAATAATGGGTTACGGCTTTTTTGTTTGTTAAAGGAATGAGATATCATTTCTCGTCCGCGAAAACTAATCTTCTCTCGACCGGACTTGTGACAAAGCTGAAAATAGCTTTGTCCAGGCTTCAGTAACTGTGGCGATTCGACGAGATTCCGCATCCATACGAATCGCTTCTGCTTTGGACCGGGTTATCTTTATACCTACTTCCCTGTCAACTGCTTCGGCGATCTTCTTCCGAGCATTCGCTTCGATGATCGAAAGATTTGCCTCCTTAACCCGCCTGATATCTGGAATGAACTTCAGATTTGTGTGTTCCAGAAGTATTTCAGCGAGAGATAGAACCCCCGCCAGAATGGATCGCGTATACAGGATCGGGGCTTCAAAGGAACGACGACAGTACTTTACTATAAATTCTGCAATAGATTTGAGAGTCTCAGGCATGTTGTGATCCCCTCCGCTCTGTAGACAACTTGTCGTCCGGGGACGCAATACAAATCCTTCCCAATCCCCAAAGGAAAACCGTTCTGAGTATCAAAGTACTCTGCCCTGTCGCATGTGCCATCTGATAAACTCCATTTCACTTTGCTGTGTGAATGACAATCGCACCGTATTTGATTGCCTTACGGAGTCTATATTAACGGCTAAAATGGAGTTGGTAGCTTTCAATGATGTAGATTCAACGCGTATTAAAAAATGCAACGCCTACGCAACGCCAGGCGCAACGCCGAGCGCTATTTCGTCCCACCTTTCAGGTGGAACTTCTTTTGCAACACTCTCCAAACATGGCTTGATTGTTTTGAGTTTCCAAATATGAACGTTGTTGTCACCCAAGAAATCTGGTTTCGGTTTGGGTTTGAACTTGTTCAATCTACGTTGCACCGTTGCTCTGTCGATCAAATCCTTTTCTTCCACATGGTCGAGCTTATGTTTATACCGAGTGATTTCTTCTCGTATCTGACGATTCGTTATCCATTTATCAGGCTCAGCATGACCAGAAACTGTTATTTTAAATCGCTTCATTCGCTCCCAATCAATGCGAGCCAGCAATAGCTGAGGATCTATGCTGTTGCGAATTACAACCCATTTATCCAAGACTTCAGGATAATGATTCATAAAATCATTAGCTAAACATTGCTGGAGAAATAAAGCTGCAGCATGGTGAGCACTGGTTCCAATCAATCGCAACGGCTTGCGAAGTGATAGGAGCGACAGTTCTTCTAGTGATTGCGGGTTAATATCTAATATGCAAATATCTGACACATTGGCAAATTCATGAAGGCATTTCATTAGGACTGAGACTACATCGAGCGCATCTTTCCTGGTTTCGTCCTCGACCTTTTGATCAATTGCTTCTATTTCAGCCTGTAAAATTTTATCCCTGAATGGCCTCATTTTTTTATTCGATCGCTTCTTATCGACGATTATCAAAGATGTCTCAATCAGTTGATTGAGTTTAATAGAAGCTTCCTTGATTTCGGCTTCCTTGGGCTGTGGAATATTTGTGATTTGTATTGGTGGGCTAATCTCAATAGAAGGATCACAATTGCTCACCTTCCTATTTGCTTTTTTCTTCATGGCGTTTCATCCTTTAAACACCGGGCTGGCTGTCGCTGCCGTGGCGGATGAAATGTGTACCACAGCAGAGACAACCGGCGGGAGCTACCCGCACCCGGAAAGCGTCTCTAAAATTCAGTAAAAACTGCGTCATTACTTGACACGTGTTACATTGATTCGCGGAGTGTCGGTCAAGCGTCAGATACATTAGCTTGAAGTATGCTGGCCGGATTTTAGTACTTGTGGCACAGATTTGCCCACGATCTCGATGAATTGAGAATTTGATTTGTTGTCTGTCTCAGGCGTACTTTCATAGCCAGTCGACCGATTTGCAAAAGCCGTATTAGCTGCTTGTAGCAAAATGGTATCTTTGACCTCTACGTCAGAACTACCGTTATAAAAAGTCTGAAATGTATCTAAGGCGCTGGCTCTGTGTTTATTTAATGTCTGGTTGTGTTTATGAGACTTATGATTTTTAGAGCACCAGGCAAGAGCAAACATCATAATCGAGAGCATTATTAACTTTGCAGAAATATAATGAATAGCTTCTCCGGGTGTTTTGGGATTATACTTTTCGATCGATAGGTAGTTGATTACCGCAAATAAAAGGGTTCCTCCAAAAACTAAGGCAGTTGCAGCGAACCAAGCATAAGAAAGGTTTCTATGCAAGTCTGATTGACTTTTGAATACTTTAGCATTTGCAGAAACGCCAGCAGATGCAGACAGTTCTTTAACCTCCACTAGTATGCCTTGGATTTCTGAAACAGTACTCTCTGCTTCAACCCTTGCTGCCTTTGCCGCTTCAAGTTCCTTGTCTCGTTCAAGGGGTTGTGAAGATATTATCAATAATGGGTAAGAGAGCTTTTTCATTAACACGTCATAAAAATTCAAGATATCATTTATGATCGTTTCACATCTTTCCTTGGGTTTCTCGCCGTCGATTTGATAGTTCTGTATGGTAATCACATAACTATTCAAATCATTAAGCGCCTCAAAAATATGTTTTAGATTGTCTGCACATATTCGTGATACATCTGCGTCGAAAAATGGTATAGCAAAATCAAACATATTTTTAAGAGTGGGAACGGCTATCTCAAAATTAATCGACTCAGACAAATCATCCCTTCTTCCAAGTGCAGATACATCAACATCCTTAAGGTCATTCGCAATTGTTTGAATTTGACCTATATAATTGTCTCGATCTTGTTGATTAGCCATTAAGAATTGCACCCTGTTCTAACATTGACTTTACAGCATAGAGGTAACAAGTTGACGGTTCATCAATATTTAAGCCTCACGACTTGGTGACTACTACGCAAACTACCACGAAAGCAGGCGTCCGCATGCCTTTTGCAATGTATTGTACTCAAGTTCAAATGTTTACGCAAAAGCGCTAAACACCTTGATACTCAATGTTTGGCATTCGGAAAACCTCTGGTTATTTGTGAGTTAAAAGACTCTTAATCAGTAGGTTCTAGGTTCGATTCCTAGCGGGGGCACTTCAAAAGCCGTAACTCAATAATGGGTTACGGCTTTTTTGCTACTCTGACTTAGTTTCTGACAGGGAGGGTGAAAATAAAAGGGTAAGGACTCTTAATAAAGAGACCAGACCCCTTTGTCTTTCTCCAAAAACCGCGTTATCGACCGCTCCCATTCATGGCGTGGTTAGCGGGCGTGCGTTTTCGGCCTCGAATCGCCAACATCTTTTTCGACCAGTTGCGTCAATTTGTCAACAAGCCGTTTTCGGTTTGGGCCATCCTTGGGTTCATTGCGGCAGCCGTCGACCAATGGATTTAATTCGTCGCGGACGTCGTACAGATTTATAAGGCTGTAAGCAGCCCGACCGGTGAAATCTTCTGAATCGCGGACGACCGAAAGCAGATGATTGACCGCATCATTATGATACCGTTCTGATTCGAGGAGTTGATCGGCCGCATCCAGCGCATCCCAAAACAGACCATTTGTCATTGCCGCGTGATAGGCATCTTCGGATTCGGCAATCTTGCCTTGTTTGAGATACCAACGAGCCGCAACGAGTTTTGCTTCGGATGTGGGTGACGCGAGGATAAGATCCAGCAGTTTCTGGCGATAGTCGGGTGACAATGATTCTTGATTTCGGCGCGAGACCCAGATCCGCACTTCGGGCCACGGGACAGAATCGACGTTTTGACTCGCGAATTGGGAGTATTCAGTTGATTGATTGGTGATAAGCATCCATGCCAGTTGGAAACGCAAGCCTGATTCAAGGTTGCTTTTGTATGCGGCGAACAAATCGATGTCGAGTTCTTCCGCTCGATCATGTGCGGCATTGCCTTGTTCCTCGCGTGGCATGCTGATCATTGAAGTGCTGAAGCCGACAAGATGCAGATCTCGCAGGAATTGGGCCTTGCGGTATTCAGCGTATGCGTACCAACCGAGGAAACACGCGACGGCGGCGAGCAGTGGAACGATGATGAGCAGTCGTCTTCGGTGGTGAATCATGAGAGGACTTTGGTCAGGAGAATAAAAGGGTCAGGACTCTTAATCTCGAGATCTGCCCTTTTGTCTATCTTCTATTGCTGTGTAAATCGTGTTTAATGCGACTGCTGGGTCAGTCTGAATCGTTTGATTTCGAGTCTTGAGTTCGACGGTCAATATTCCTTTGCGTACCTGATTTTTTTCGACCGGGGCGGACCCACGCAATGTCAGCATCAGAGGCTGCAGTCATCTGCGCATCACGTTCGCTGTCAGTTTCGAATCCGCCGATGGTTTTGAAGCCAGCATTGTTTCGTGGCTCGGTGAACATGTGATAGACCGTAACGCTGTCAGTTTTTCCATACAAGTAGTTCTGGGCGAGAGCGTCTGCGCCGCGAGCATCACCAACAACGAATGAATCGCCCCGAGTCAATGCATCGTCGATTGCGCGACGGTAGTGTTCATCGAACTCAGCGTCCGTGAGGCTAAGGTGGCCACTAATGAAATGAGTTGCTGAATTTGAGTGCATAGGGGCGTCTCTTGTAGCCGCATAAACTTGTTATTAACCTGAAAATAAAAGGGGGTAGGACTTTTAAAAAAGAGACCTGCCCCCTTTGTCTTTCCTTATCCTTCGATCCTTGATGCATCAGAACCGTGCCGTCGGTATGCTGCAATCTTAGAATTGTCATCCGCCCACGACGCCAATCGTTTCGCTTCTTCCTCAGTGATGAACATCATGAATCGATAATGTATGCTTAGCAGCTGGATCTTCCTGAGATTGCCTCCTCCAGGTGAATCCAGGATCATGATCGGCGAATCAGTGGATAGATTGATAACTTTGTTGTTCACACCGGGCAATACATGAAGTTCTATGGATTCGTACTTCGATACTTCAATCTTTCGTCGAAAACATTGACATAATATCGAGTACGCAATCATACATGTCATGATGATGGGGTGTAAGAAAGCAGGTTTCGCAGGGACTTTAGTGAGCCCCTGTAATACCAGCACCACGAGGAGACACCACATGTAAGTAATGAAGACGCGTTTCAACCAGGTGAATCGACCGCCAGGCGTCGCAATCAAAATGGGCTCTGAGAACGTGAATTCAGGTTCATTCAATTTTTAAGACTCTAGTTAGTTGGCAGGACAGATAATTACTTTTATACAGAAATCTGCTTTTTTTGATCGTTGCGAGTCAATTCTACTACTGTTTCAAGTTGTCAACAATCCAGTGCAGTTGGTCCGGCATTTCCGAACCCTACCTGCAGACACTACCAACCAAATCACGCGACGACTATTTTACAAGCAGATCTTGACGCCGTTTGAATACACTTGAAGACTGTTTCACATCGACTCTCCCAGTCTTAATGTATTTGCAGGACGCCCCAAGACGATTCAGATTGTCCTGCAGATTATGATCCTTGCCCAGCAGAATGACTGCCGTTCCCTCTGCTTTCAACAGGTTCCCGACGATCGCATCCTCTCGCCTTTCGTTGGCATTCTTGTCAAATTCAATCTTTTTAGCAAACTCAAGCGGTCCACCAGAGTTCTTTGGATTGGAGGCTTCATAGGCCGCGGACTCCTCGGCAGGCAAAAGCGTCTGCAGTTCACCTGAAACGATCAGCCGGCCCGCAGCCCCCAGTTCGACGAAGTCAGACGAGACACGCTGGATCGCGGCCCCATTTTTCACACTCTGGACGAGTCGCAGGAACTCATTTACATTTTTTTCTGTCACGCCTTCAACATAGACGGCTTTGAGTTGGTGTCGTTTGATCAAATCTTTGAGGATCATAATCTGAGCCCGTTGTTCCGATCGAATTGTTTCGAGGAAAATGCGGTATTCCGTGTCGATTTTTTCCCGCATGATGCTGTTGTCCTGAGCTTTCAGGTTGGCTGCGAAATCTCCAGGAGAAACATAATGGTTGCCGCAGACCTGGATGATGGTATGAGGTTCTGCCTGGACAGAGACAGGAAGCAGGCACACTATAATGAATAAGATTCGGTACATGAGAAGTTCACCTGCTGCTTTGGGGTTATCGATTTGATCGAAGTTCATGGAGTTATGAAGAAACCAGATTCCATGCAATTGTTTATGTAGTATTTTAGCAGGCTGCTGATATTGATGCAAAAAATGTATCTGGCACAATAGAAAATTACGAATCGACGCTGCGACCCGTCACACATATTCAATTTCCCCAAACACGAACTCCCGAAAGTTGTCTTCGTGGATCAATACACAGTTCGTGCTTTCAGCCAGCTCAATGGCACTTGCCGTGAATTTACTGTTTGTAACCACGGCACAGGCATGGCAGTTGTAATGCCGCATGCCAGTGAAGGCCTGCTGGATTGCGGAGTTGCTGACACTGTGAAAGTAGCCTTTGACCTGCACCGCAATTCTGCGGCCTGCTTTTTCAACAATTAAGTCGACTCCCTGGTCACCTGTGGTATTGGTAGTCTGCGTCTGGTAACCCAGCAGCTGAAAAACACGCTCCAGGTACTGCTCGAATTCAACGCTACGCATCGCACGCCAGTTCTCGTTGAATAACTGCTGGCACTGATATCTGGCTGAGGAAATTCGTTCCCGTTCTTTATTTTGCGCGACTAAATTCGCATTCAGTACCAGTTCCTGTTCCAGCCCCTGTTGCAACTCCCCGATGCGGGTTTCCGTCTGAGTCACTTTCCTGGAGAGTTGAGCCAACTCATTTTTCGTCTGCTCCATGAACTGCGGAAGTTCAGCGTCGGAGGGATACTTCGACAACGACAGGAGGCCCACCAGAGAAATGAAATTCATCAGAACGGCAACCACCACACTCACGGGTCGAAACCCCGTGATTACATCAATCAGGATGAGCGTCGCCAGTCCCAGTGCAGGGGGAACGACGACCCATGCGCCGGGCTCCCAGATGTGAAATTGTTTCAGGCTGGCTCGATAGGTGCGGGCGGAATTGAAGTACGAAGTTTTCAGTCGGAGCGATTTCACTTTTGAGGTGAGTTCCTTAAGCCGTCTTCGCTGCTGTTTGAGTTCATGATGAAAAAAGCGTAATCGCTCTTCAGATTGTTCCAGGGCTTCCTTGAGGGGGATACGTTCTGACTGAGCGGGAGGTAAGGTTGTGTTATGCATGTGCGACTGAGCCCGAGATCGAAAAGCAGGTTATTGGCGAGCGTAATAACTCAAGGCGCATCACCGCAGAATCGGTTTCACACATTCTTCACAGTCACGGTAAATGGCCCTGTATTACCTTAAATATAGTAGAGATTCTGTCCAAATGTGATTATGTTTGCAAGTGTATAATACAATCGCAGTTTCCAGTTGAAATCAGCTCTTTCCTGATGGTTTCAAATGGCCAGGATGATAACTTCAAACTGGTAACCCGCCTCTCGCAGTCATACAGTAGAATATGCACAGAACCGAGCGTACTCAAACCCACAGGACCAGCCTCATGTCCACCCAGCCAACTCCCGAACCACGAATTCGCTTTCTCACACTCGTCCCCATCCTGGCGGTGTTGATCGCGCTGGGCTTTGTCTGGTACGCGCGGAACAAGGCGCCCCGCGTCGCCGCCGGTCAGCTCATTCGTGAGACCGGCGTCTATACCGCACCCGGGGGGACCGCCGTGCTGACACTCCGTAAGTTGGAAGGCCAGGATCGAATCAGCTTAGACGTCTCCGCCCATCCCGGCACCCCCGAGGCCTCAAGTGCCAGCTGGGAGATTGACGGCACACAGCCCTGGCTGTTTACCTTCGATGCAGACGACAAGCTCTGGGGCTATTCCCCCGACCAGGGACCTCACAGCGTGGGAACGACGCCGACCGCGAACGCGTTTACCAGCATCGGCATTCACGGCGGCTGGTCCGGCATTCCCGAACCCTTCCTGCAGGCACTGCCAACCGAATCACGCCACGTCTATAAAGAGTGGCACGCCGGTCAGGATACCACGGACCGCTGAAAATCAGAACGGCTGCTTGGGCAACCACATCCACACTGCTATACTGAAACTCTGTTGTCCGTTGAAGTTTTCAGGAGTGGAAAGCGGGTTAAGGAATGTGGCAGATTGTTCCAGGAGAGTCCGTCGGACCATTCGAGTTCGGCCGTGAGCCAGTTGAATATTTTGATATCCTCACGGGAGCTTTCAAAAAGTTCAGACGCTTTCCCAACGATGCTGAAATCTATGCATTCGGTGAAAATCGTGTGCACTTGAAAGTCGACGATCAGAATCGGATTATTGAGATCTCCGTCTTTCGCCCTCATGAACTCTATCTGGGTGATCTGCAGCTGTTGGATCAACCACTCCAGGAGCTCGCCATTGCCCTCAATGCTACGAACTATCTGTTTGAGTCCGTCGATGTAGGACTGGAAAGCAATCAACTGGGGATCGTTCTGGTCGAAGTTGATGACAAAATCGACGGTGTCGAGGTCCGTGTGCTTTCTGCTTAAGTCCCGCGCCGGTCAGGATACCGCTGCCCCGGAACCCATCACCGGCGATTGATAAGTCAATCCTGTCCCGCTTTCCCCGTCGTCAGGCTTGGGTCTCTCACCGCGGATCGAGTACAATGCCCCTTGCCACTTTTGAATTCTGATGACCGCCAACACAGAATAGCGCCGCGCATGTATGAGACTGCTACACTGGGATATCGCCTGCGACGCGATATGACCGCCAGCCTGGTGATTTTCCTCGCCGCCCTGCCCCTCTGTCTGGGGATCGCCCTCGCCTCGAATGCACCCCTGATTTCCGGACTGATCTCGGGCATCATCGGCGGAATCGTGGTCGGCTCACTGAGTCATTCGCAGACCAGCGTCAGTGGACCGGCGGCGGGACTGACAGCGGTCGTCGCTACACAGATCGCCCTGCTCGGCTCCTTCGAAGCCTTTCTGCTGGCGGTTGCCTTGGGAGGATTGTTGCAGGTGATCGCCGGCCTTTGTCGTGCCGGCTTCATCTCGATGTTCATTCCCTCCGGCGTCGTGAAAGGGATGCTGACCGGGATCGGCCTGCTGCTAATCCTCAAACAGCTGCCTTACCTGATCGGTCACGACGGTCTGCAGACAAACGGTTCACTGAGCGCTGCTCCACAAAACCTGGGACTCTATCAGAGCCTGGTCTCGCTCTCCGACCTCGACTGGCACGCCGGCGCGACTGTGATTGGGCTCCTCTCAGTGCTGCAGCTGATCCTCTGGGATCGCATTCCTGTCCTCAAACGGTCCGCCATCCCCGGTCCGCTGATCTCCGTCGTCCTGGGAGTCGCCATCAGCCAGCTCTGGTTCAGTGGGCTGGGCGCCGCCTGGCGGATTCCGAACCCGCAACTGGTCCAGGTGCCGGTCTTCAACAACCCCGCGGAATACGGGGCGATCCTCGTCTTCCCCGACTTTTCGCTGCTCACCGACAGCAAGGTCTACATCGCGGCACTCACGATCGCGATTGTCGCCTCGCTGGAGACACTGCTCAACCTGGAAGCCGTGGACCGCCTCGATCCCCAGCAGCGGCACTCCCCCCGCAGCCGGGAACTGTTCGCCCAGGGGGTCGGCAATATCACCGCGGGACTGACCGGCGGGCTCCCCGTCACATCGGTCATCGTCCGCAGTTCGTTGAACATCAACTCGGGCGGCCAGACGAAACTCTCAGCGATCCTGAACGGCGGGCTGTTGCTGGGCTGTTTCCTGCTGATCCCCCAGGTGTTGAACCTGATTCCGCTCGCCTGCCTGGCTGGAATTCTGCTGGTCACCGGCTACAAGCTGGCCAGCCCGGCACTGATCCGACAGATGTACCAGGCCGGTCGCTATCAGTTCATCCCCTACTCCTGCACCGCCTGCTTCATCGTGGTGACCGATATCCTCACCGGTATCCTGCTGGGGCTGGCGACCAGTATCAGCTTCATCCTCTACAGCAACATGCGTTGCCCGCTGCACCGTGTCCTCGAGAAGCATGTCGGCGGCGATGTGTTACGCATCGAACTGGCGAACCAGGTCAGCTTCTTCAACCGGGCCGCCATCGAACGCGCCCTGCTCGAAGTCCCTCGCGACGGCTTCGTGGTCATCGATGGTCGGAAGACCGACTTTATTGACCCGGACGTCCTCAGCCTCTTACGCGATTTCCAGAACATCACCGCCCCTGCGCGGGGCATTCGCGTGAGTCTGCAGGGATTCCGCGAACGCTACGACCCGGCCGGCGAAATTCAGACGATCGATTATTCCCAGACGGAACTCCGTGGCCAGCTCACTCCCGATGATGTCTTGCGCCTGCTGCTGGAAGGCAATCAGCGATTCCGCGCCGGTGTACTCACCCGCGGAGAATCACAACAGAATTCAGCGGGAGAACCCTACGCTCAGAACTCTTTCGTGACGATCCTGAGTTGTATCGACTGCTATATGCCGGTGGAGTCCATCTTCGATCTGCGGCCCGACAATGTCTGCAGCGTGCAGGTCGCCGGTAACGTGATTGATACGGAAGTCGTCAATAACCTCGAATACGGCTGCATTCTCTCCGGCACCCCGCTGCTACTGGTTCTGGGACACACCCGCTGTGGTGCCATCCGGGCCTCGCTGGAACAGCAGCAACCTGGACTCCCGGAAGACAGAGGCAATCACCAGCACCTGAACCAGGTTGTCAATCTGATATCAGAGTCGATCCAGGAAGAGACTGACAGCAAAGCACCAGTAGATTCCCCGGAGCAGAATTCACTCTCCACCACACAGGTCAGTCACCGGAATGTCCTGCGGGCCGTCGCAGCCATCCTGGCTTCCAGCGACCAGATCCGCGAACGCGTCCAGGCCGGCTCGCTGGGAGTCGTTGGAGCCGTCTATCACGACGACACCGGCGTTGTCGAACTCCTGAAGGAAGAACTTCCCCAGGGCTGATATCAACAGTCCCTTTCAGCAGGCAAAGCATTTGACCGCGAGCCGCTCCCCTCTGTTATACTAGAGGAAACAAACCCGATAAACTCTGTTTGTGCCGTAAGACCATGAGCAATCACCCCGCGTGTATATTAATTGGAGCTGGACTCTTCATCGCCGCCATTGGTCTGTTCTGGCTGCTCGGACCCTCGCTGCCCTGGATCGGAAAACTGCCCGGCGATATCGCGGTTGAACGGGAAAACGTGCGCTTCTATTTTCCGTTGACGACCTGCATCCTGCTCAGCTTATTGCTGACGGGAATCGTCTGGGTGATCCGCTTCTTCTCGAAGTGATGTTTCATTCTTGGTAGCAGGCCTGTGACGCGGGCGGCGCCGCTCGTCGTCTTCCAGCATGCGGAGCGCCGGCGTGTCGAGGTCATCGTATTGACCTCGCGACACCGTCCAGACAAACGCGATGACAGCCGCCAGGGCAAGCAGAATGGCAACCGGGAGTGCGATATACAATACGCTCATGCATGCGTCTCCCGGAAAGAACGGTTCATGAACGATAGAACCAGCACCGTCAACGAACTGGTGGGCATCAGCACCGCCGCGATCAGCGGATTGATCAACCCACCCAGCGCAAGTCCCGCAGCCAGTAGATTATAGGCCAGCGAGATCAAGAGGTTCCGTATGATAACCTGGTTCGTCATCCGGGCCCCATCGATCAACTCCCGCAGCGGACTCAAGCCGGGACGATTGAGATAAACGTCAGCGACCTGCAGGCTGGCTTCGGCTCCTCCATGTACTGCTATTCCCACTGATGCGGCTGCCAGGGCGGCACTGTCGTTGACGCCATCACCCACCATGACGGTCAGTCCCCGGGGCGTGGACTGCTGAATGATCTGCAGCTTCTCTTCCGGCAGAACACTCGCGTGCACGAACTCAGGATCGATGTCGAGCTGCCGGGCGATCGGATTCACAATCTCCTCATGGTCGCCCGAGAGAATCCCGATCGACCAGCCGGCCGCCTTCAGGTGATCCAGCGTGGCACGCGAATCGGGACGCAAGCTGTCGCCGATCCCACAGACCGCCTCCAGTTCTCCATCGACGGCAATCAACACGGTTGTCAGTCCCTGGCTGCGACAGTCAGCAATACTCTGCTGATACGCTGGGGAAATGAGACAACCTTCCGAAGTCACTAACGCCTCGGTACCAATCAGCAGCTGATGCCCGTTCACAGTACCGCTGATCCCCTTCCCCGGCCTCGCCTGTGTTTCCTCAGGAGTCGGCAGATCTGTCAACGCACCTCCGGTCTGCTGTTCAATGTAGCCTTGTATCGCCGTCGCGATCGGATGGACAACCTGCTGTTCCAGGGCAGCGATGTCGCGGAACCGGCTCTGATCTCCCTGCCAGACCTGAACCTGCATTTCACCAGTAGTCAGCGTCCCCGTTTTATCCAGCCACAGAAACCCGGGCCGGGCCAGTTTTTCGACCGCGTCTCCGGAATTGATCAGAATCGATCGTTTCGCCGCTTTGCCCTGCGCGACGGCCAGCGCGAGTGGAGTCGCCAGTCCCAGGGCACAAGGACAGGTGACAATCAACAGGGAGATCGCATTCGCAACGGCTACTTTCGCCCCGCTCGACCACCACAGCCCCAGGCAAAGCAGTGACAACAGGATGACCGTAACCACGAACACACCGGCAATCCGGTTGGCAAGTTCGATCAGTGGGAGTTTGGAACTGACACCCAGTTCCACCAGGTTCATCAGGCGTCCAATCCGAGTCTGTTCGCCTACAGACTGGACCTGCATTCGCAAGGGGGAAGTCAGGTTGAGCGTGCCCGCAGTTACCTCTCCGCCGGTCAGCACTCTGCGGGGACGAGACTCCCCGGTCAGGATCGATTCATCTACCGAAGAGTCGCCGGAGAGAATGACGCCGTCCGCAGGAATCACATCACCAGCGCGAACTTCTACCTCGTCTTCCGCCTGCAGGACTTCAATGGGGACTGTCAGCACCTCGGTATCGGTAACGAGGCGTGCATGGCGAGGCGTGATGTTTTTCAGGAGCGAGAGCTGGCTCAACGCATGGTGTTGTTGCCGGAACTGAATATAGCGGCCAACCAACAGCAGAAAAATCAACACGGTCAGCGAGTCAAAATAGATCTCTCCACTACCCCGGATCGAATTCACCAGCCCCGCGATCCCGCCGATGGTGATGCCCAGAGCGACCGGCAAATCAATATGCGGAACGCGCGTCTTGAGCGCGAGCAGAGCGCCTCTGAAAAAGATCTGCCCCGGCCAGAATATCGAAACCAGTGCCAGGCCGGCACTCGTCCAGCGAAACAGATTCAAGTGTTCGGCTGACATGCCGGTAAACATACCAGCGTAAAGGGCGAATGCGATCAGCATCACATTCCCGGCACAGGCACCAGCGATCCCCAGACGAATCAGGTGTTTCCGGTTTTCCAGGCGATAGAGTCGCTCGGTTTCGTTGGGTTGAGCCGGGTGTGGACGGTAGCCGAGCCGATCCAGCGTGCGGGCGATTTCGGACAGCGCGACGGCGTCCGGATTCCAGAAACAGTCCAGTGTTGCAGTGGTGAGATTCACGCGGGCATTGATCACGCCAGGCAGGAACTCGGGGAGTTTTTCAATCACGAACACGCAGGATGCACAATGAATGCCTTCCAGGTGCAGCCGGATGCGATTCAGACCTGAATCCAATTGGTGGGCGTAAAGCTCCAGGAACCGGGGGTGGTCCATCTCCTCGTAGGTCAGCTCCGAAGGTCCCGCTGTTTTGGCTTCCGCAATTTCCTCCAGCAGACGCGGGTCCATGTCCTGCAGGATCGCATAGGCGACTTCACATCCCGCACAGCAGAATTCCGGTCCGGAGCTGTGCTGTCGCGATGTGGGGATTGGCAGATCACAGTGAATGCAGATCCCCTGCCCGCTCGACTGAGCTGTTTCGTTGCCGTCGATCTCATCGATCACCGGCGTGCGTTCAGGTTGGGAACGGGGGCTGTTAATCGGAATCACCTCGTCGGCAACAGGGGAGCGGCTGCTCCTTGAGCTGCTCTAATTGTTCTGTCTGAGAAGGCGCTTCCAGCTGTTTGTGTAGCGCTCCCATGTCAGCCTGCGCCCGCACGCCCATCGTGAAGATGCCACTGATAATCAACAGGCTGGCGATTAATGTGTTGCCCAGGGTGTTCCATTTTCGTGGAAACCAGCGACTGGCCAGACTGGCGAGCGACAGCGCCGGAATGGTTCCCAGCCAGAAGGCGACCATCGTCAGTCCGCCGAGTAGTGGCGTGCGGGCACTGACCGCCAGCAGCAGAAACGCGTACAACCAGCCACAGGGGAGGCAGGCCGTCATTAAGCCAATGGAAAGCGGTCGCAATCCGTGTGGCAGTTGATGCACGCGTTTAACGAACTTCGCAAACACCCGGCCCACGCGCGCCGTGCCAAAATGGGGAATATTTCCGGTACGGTAGATGGTCACCAGTGAAAACAGGCCAAACAGTATCATGCCGGCACCGGTCACCAGCGCCGCCGCCTGTTGCAGACCAGCCAGTTGACCGCCCGATTCCATCAGCCAGCCCAGGCTGCCTGCTACGAACCCCAGTAGTGCATATCCCAGCAGACGGCCACCATGATAGCAGCTTTCGTAAATCAGGGACGAACGCGAGCCTGTCTCTGAAGAGCGATTCGTCGCCAGCAGCATCAATGGTCCACACATGCCGACACAATGTCCGCTGCCGGCTATGCTGGCGACGAAGATGGTCGCCAGGAGTGGAATGATGGTCTGCAGGTCTAACATGCTTTGTCCCGCACTTCGGTTAAAGTTGGTGATTTCTTTGGTTGTTGGCAGGCGTAGTTGCTACGGCCTGAAATTCTCCCGAATCTTTCAGCCGAAACTGTTTCTTCTCCTGGAAATGACGAGTATCCCCGGCGGTCTTCAATGAGAGTTCCCACAGTCCGGAACGCTGCAGCGGCGCGACGGCCGTGTAGTTGCCGGGCCCCTGTTCTTTAAAATGGAGCTTGAAGACATCGCCGCCACGTGCGTGGTGAAAAATCTCTCCACTCAACTGACAGCCGCTGACCGGCTTGCCGTCTGGTCCTGCCAGCTGGATGGTCAGCAGCCGTTCGCCCATCAGTCCCTGTGGTTTGCCCAGGTCAAGACGCGTCGTCCAACCCAGGGCATCACTGGCTGCCTGTCGTTCCCGCTGTTGATCCCAGGAGAGGGCCTGTTCGTAGTAACCCTCGACAATCACATTCGAGGGATCGCTGGTCGCCAGAAACACGGCAACGCCCGAGAGCACGATCTGCAGACCGAGGAAACCCAGGATAACGCCTCCCCACTTCCAGCGGGCCAGCGTTTCTGCGGACTCGTCATTCTCAATGTTTCCGGGTTCGTTGGTTACGGGCCGAGAATCTGACATGTGACCCTCCTTTCATCTGCCTGGTTTTGTGACTGAATCGAGAGCTCAACTTCCCGCAAGCCTGCGACAAACGATTTGCGCGGCGCCGATACCAGCATGGGGATCGTCTTGGTTTCCCGGGCTTTGAGATCGGGAGAGCCGATCAGTTCCATGGTAACATCAGGGGCATCGAGTACTTTGATTGTGTATTCATCCGGCTGATCGGTCCGGTTGACCAGCTTCAACTGCAGATTGTTTTCAACCTGGTCGTCTTCGGTTACGATAAATGGATTGCCATAATTACGCATGATCGTGATATCGAACGATTTTTTGTTCAACAGCGTGATGGTAAATGCAGAAACCGACAACAGCAGCAGTAAGGGATAGATGATCACACGTGGCCGCAGTTTCTTCGTTGGCTGGCCGTCGATTTCATCCTGGCAGGAATAGCGGACCAGGCCCAGCGGGCGATCGACTTTGACCATGATTTCGTCACAGGCATCCATACACTGCGTGCAGTGCAGACATTCCATCTGCAGGCCATCACGAATATCAATGCCGGTAGGACAGGCCTGCACACACTGACCACAGTCGATGCAGTCCCCCTTGGGCGTCGGATCCGTTTTACTGATCTTGCCTCGAGGTTCGCCTCGCTGGGGATCGTAACTGACAATCAGCGAACGTCGGTCCAGCAGCACCGATTGAAAACGCCCGTAGGGACAGGCGATGGTGCAGAGCTGTTCGCGGAAAAATGAGAAGTTGAACATCATCAGCACGACCGTAGAAGTCATCACCAGGAACCCGGTCGGATGCGTGAATGGCGACTGTCGCACCCAGTGCTGCAGCTCACTCACACTGACGAAGTAAGCCAGGAACGTATGCGCTAATATCATGGAGATAATCAGGTACGCACCATACATCATCACCCGCCGGATCAGCGGGACCGATTTCCGGGGCTTGCCGCCATGACCGGTGGTGCCACAGAACAGGCGTTCGATGGGACGGTAAACGAATTCCAGGTAAATCGTCTGGGGACAGGCCCAGCCACACCACACCCGGCCAAACAGTGCGGTCAACAGAAAGATCGACAGGAAGACCGAGATCATGAAAAACGCAAGCAATAACGTATCTGTCGGCAAAAACGTAAATCCGAAAATGGTAAATTCCCGCCGGGTGATATTCAGAAAGATCGCCGGCCGCGAATTGACCTGCAGGTGAGGCAGGACAATGAACAGCACGATCAGAAAGTAGCCGACAATCCGCCGCCGATTCCAGAATTTCCCTTTGAACAGGCGGGGATACATCCAGCGACGTGAACCGTCTTTCTCCAGCGTGGATAAAACGTGTTCTTCAGGTTCCAGGACTTGGTCACTCATCAGCGTTCACCATATCACATACTTTTAAAACAACTCAAGACTACGGCTGTTTCTCGGCGGCGTCCTGCTCCACCTTTTGATCTGCGTTTGGTGCAGATTCAGCATCAGACTTCTCCTCCGCGGCAGCGGGCGCTTGCCAGGGGCCGATTTTTTTGGCATTCGGTTCAGGTGGCTTCCCGGTGCCTTCCGGCAGAGATCCCTGCAGACTGGCCACATAGGCGGCCACCAGAACGATTTCGTTGGGATGCAGGCGATTGCCCCAGGCAGGCATCGCCTGACCGTTGGCCCCCTTTTCGACGACCGTGGCGATATCACCGATCTCTTTGACGTGAATCCAGTAATCATCGGTCAGGTTGGGTCCGACCTTCCCCTCAGCTTTTTCTGCATGGCAGGCCACGCAGTGCATCTGAAACACACTTTCGCCCACCTTGAGCCATTTCGGGTCATCCTTGTATTTAAAGACCGTCGCCGAATTCAGCTGCAGTTCACCAATTTCTGCGAACTGCAGCCGCAGGTTGTCGGCGACTTCCTCTTTATACTGATCGTAGATCGACCGCCCGGGAACGCCGGATTCATAGTAGAGCCAGTAGGGAATCGCGAAGAAAATGCATCCCCAGAACAGCATGACCCACCAGCCCGGCATCGGGTTGTCGTATTCCTGAATTCCGTCGTAGTTATGTGTAGTTAACTGGTCTTTCTCAGACATCATTGTCTCCGAATCTGGTTAGTCGTCCGAAAGCGGAATTTCTGATTGATGTTTAATTTCTGCTTTGCTGGTCAGCGCGACCTTGATACCCACCAGGGCGAACGCTACCAGGAACAGCACGAGTGCGATTTCGGCGCAGAAATCATAATTTAACAGACGCATGACTTCTTTGATCATGATAATTACCTCGTTAACGCTGGTTCGGCCTGGGCGGTCTTATTATCGGCCGCAGGCGCGGGTTCAGCGGATGGATTCGGGGATTTCGGAGTCTTGAACAGATCCGTTCCCAGACGCTGCAGGTAGGCGATCAGCGCGACGACCTGTTTGTCTTCCAGGCCGGAAGGACCTTTCTGACGCTCAATGTCGTCGGCAATCGCTTTGGCCTGTTGCTTGGCCAGCGTGATGGAATCGCTCAAGGCGGCTTTGTCATAAGGGGCTCCCAGGTAGGAAGCGGCCCAGACGCGGTCCGGAATCGTCTTGAAGTTCAATTTGCGTTTTTCCAGCCAGGGATAGGGTGGCATGATCGAACCTTTGGTCATCTTTTCCGGATCCCGGAAATGAATCAGATGCCAGAGATTGGACTGCTTACCCCCTTCGCGTGCCAGGTCGGGACCGATACGACGCGAACCCCACTGGAACGGATGGTCGTAAACGAATTCACCCGGTTTGGAATATTCACCATACCGCTTGGTCTCTGCCAGCATGGGACGAATCATCTGCGAATGACAGTTGTAACAACCTTCCGCGACGTAGATATCCCGTCCGGCCAGTTCCAGTGGTGTGTAAGGCGTCACTGTCGCGATGGTCGGCACGTTGGACCGGATCAGGAAGGTCGGAATGATTTCGAACAGCGATGCAGCCACTACAGAGATGATCACCCAGATGGTCATCAGGCGGGGGAGCCGTTCCCAGCGACGGTGCCACGCGAGTTGCTCGAACACATCCAGCTTCTTGGCGACTTCCAGCACACCCGACAGGCGAGACTGAGGAGCCGGATCGTCATCGTAATGCGGTTCCAGCGCGGGAGCGTAATGTTCAACCTCTTCGTAGTTCGCAGGACGCCTTTTCCATGTCTGGAAGAAGTTGTAGCTCAGCAGCAGTGCGCCGGCAAGAAAAACGACCCCGCCCACTGCACGGATCACGTATAACGGGATCAGCACGCGAACCGTTTCCACGAAGTTGGGATAAGCCAGCTGACCAGTATCGGTAATGGCCCGCCACATCAGTCCCTGCGTCAGCCCGGCAACATAGATCGGGAAGATATACAGCAGGATTCCCACGGTTCCCAGCCAGAAATGCAGGTTTGCCAGTCGTGTGCTGTAGAGCTCGGTCTGGAACAGACGTGGCAGCAGCCAGTAAATCATACCGAAGGTCATGAACCCGTTCCAGCCCAAAGCGCCCGCATGCACGTGGGCGATGGTCCAGTCGGTATAGTGTGACAGGGCATTCACCGATTTAATCGACAGCACGGGACCTTCGAAAGTCGACATCCCGTAAAAGGTGATCCCGACCACGAAGAATTTCAGCACCGGGTCCGACGTCACTTTCTGCCAGGCCCCTCGCAGGGTCAGCAGCCCGTTGATCATTCCCCCCCAGGAAGGCATCCAGAGCATGATCGAAAACAGCATGCCCAGGGTCGAAGCCCATTGAGGCAGCGCAGTGTAGTGCAGGTGGTGCGGACCGGCCCAGATATAAATGAAGACCAGCGACCAGAAGTGCAGAATACTTAGCTTATAAGAGAAGATCGGCCGGTTTGCCGCCTTGGGCAGAAAGTAATACATCAGACCCAGGAACGGCGTCGTCAGGAAGAAGGCCACCGCGTTATGCCCGTACCACCACTGCATGAAAGCATCCTGCACGCCGGCATAGACGGAATAGCTCTTGAACAGGCCAATCGGTACGACCAGGTTGTTGAACACATGCAGTAGCGCGACGGTCACAATCGTGGCGATGTAGAACCAGAGGGCCACATACATGTGTCGTTCGCGTCGACGGGCCAGCGTCATAAAGAAGTTCACACCAAAGAAACCGACCCAGACCACGGCGATCGCCAGGTCGATAGGCCATTCCAGCTCGGCGTATTCCTTACTCTGCGTGATGCCTAAAGGCAGAGTCAGTGCGGCTGCCAGGATAATCAACTGCCAGCCCCAGAAATGCAGACGCGACAACATGTCGCTCCACATCCGAGCCCGGCACAGACGCTGTGTCGAGTAATAGACGGCGGTGAAGATGGCGTTCCCGGCAAAGGCAAAGATGGCTGCGTTCGTATGCAGCGGTCGCAGGCGGCCAAAAGTAATGAAGTCCAGCCCCAGGTTCACGGAAGGAAACGCGAGTTCGGTCGCAATGACGATCCCCACCAGAAAGGCGACTACTCCCCACACCAGTGTTGCCAGGGCAAACATCCGGGCAATCTGGTCATCGTAAACAAACTTTTCCAGATTACTGTCCTGAGTGGCGTTTTCTAAAGTCGTTTCAGCCGACACGGTTGCTCCTCTGCTCCTGAAAACAATTCGAACGCTTGATAACAATTGATAGATGTCTATGAGATCTACATATCTGAAACATGGGCAAAAAAATAACTGCCCTCAAACAGGCTTCTCTGTGCTTTAGTTTAGATGTTTGACGTAAGTGCTTTGAGGGGAATGCCTCACACTTGTTCGTGTTAAGCAACACAACCCCGTCAGTGTGAAACCTTGCGGTTGTCGATTTTACTTTTTTATGAAATTCGTTCCAGAATATTTTTCGACCTCACGCGCGAATTCTATGAGTGGCGAAATAGAATTAACAGATAAAAATGTCGCATTTTGTGTCGAAGTCTCACGATAAAGAAAAATCGCATTCGACAGATTCGGTTTTTCTCATAATCGATAATCAAGGATTCAAGGAAACAGAAATGGATATCAAGCTGATGTGTGGTGCCGGGGCGGCACTGCTCTTCAATCTGCTGACTGTATCGACTCAAGCTGACGAGCCGACACTCTTCGATTCACCCGATATTGAGCTGGTAAGTGCATCTGCAGAACCCGCCGAATTACAGCTGTCGGGGGCAGAAACGGAAGTGGGCGTGACACCGGATGCCGTCTTTACCGCGTATGAAGCCATGCCAGAGGCAGCCCCCTGCCAGACCTGTCAGACTGATTGTGGCTGTCAGCAGTTCTGCCAGTGCGATTCCTGCCAGGGCTGCACACTCTGCGACCGCATTCCCCTGCTCAACCGTTTTCCCAGCGATCCCTGCTTCAAACACTGGATCATGCCCGTCAGTAACCCTGTCTGGTCGATCGACCCGCGTTCCCTGACCTACGTCCGTGGTGTGTTCGTCAATCAGATGATCGACTCACAAACCCCCGTACTGGGAGCCGGCGACCTGCAGGTTTATGCTCTGCAGCTGGGAATCGCCTTAAATGAGCGTCTCTCGATCATCGCTGTCAAAGACGGATTCAATACGTTACAGACACGCGGCGTCGGCAATGCACACGGCTGGGCTGATATTGCCGCTGGTGTGAAATACGTGCTGATCCGGGATGTCGATAATCAGTTCCTGCTCTCCACCGGGATTATCTACGAAGCCCACAACGGCAGCACCCGTGTCTTTCAGGGGAATGGCCAGGGGATCTGGAACCCCTTCCTGACCGGGGGTAAAGAACTGTGCAACGGCGGACACTTCATCGCCAACGCCGGTTTCCATCTCCCAGCAGACGACTTCGATAATTCCACCTCCTTCTGGTACAGCCTGCACTACGATCATCCACTGACCGATAAACTCTCCGCCCTGGCCGAAATGAACGGCATCGTCTACACGAAAAGTGGTGGTGCTCTGCCGGTCAACTTCGAAGGGGGCGACTGGATCAACCTGGGCTCATCAAACGTAGCGGGTAACGATGTGATCACCATGGCCTTTGGTGCTGACTACAAAATCAACGAGTGTCTCTCGTTTGCCGGTGTCTGGGAATTCCCTGTGACCGAACGCAAAGATCTGCTCGACAGCCGTACCACCGTCACACTTACTCTCACCTTCTAATTTCGATAACAGTGATTACATAAGCGCCAGTTATACCGGGAAAGGAGGTCCTGTATCGCATTAACGGACACTAGACTAATTTAAACGACAGCAGGTTCGCAAATGGGGGGTCATTTGCGAACCTGTTTGCTTGCGCTTGTCAGTAATGACTTTGTGAAATCAGGCGAACAGATCGTGGACGATGCGACCTTCCACATCGGTCAGGCGGAAGTCGCGACCGGCGTGTCGGTAGGTCAGCTTTTCATGATCGATCCCCAGCAGGTGCAGCAGCGTGGCGTGCATGTCGTGCATATGGACCTTGTTCTCGACCGCTTCATGCCCGAATTCATCGGTCGCTCCAAAGGTAAAACCAGGTTTGACACCGCCGCCACACAGGAAGTGTGTAAAACCTTTCGGATTGTGATCGCGACCATCGGCCCCCTGTTTGAATGGGTTTCGACCGAATTCGCCTCCCCACCAGATCAGAGTGTCTTCCAGCAGCCCGCGCTGTTTCATATCGGCGATCAACCCCGCGACCGGCTTGTCGGTTGCCCGGGCGTGGATCTCGTGCTTCTGAATTTTACTGTGCTGGTCCCAGCGGGGTGTATTCGCATTGTCGGAATAGTTGACCTGAATATAGCGGGTCCCCGCCTCTGCCATTCGACGTGCCAGCAGGCACTGGCGTCCAAAGTCGTCGGTCGCTTCATCCCCAATGCCGTACATTTTGAGCGTCGCCGGAGATTCCTCAGACAGATCGGTCAGTCCCGGAGCATGTTGCTGCATGCGGAACGCGAGTTCGAACGAATTGACAACCGCCGCCAGTTCATCATCTTCCCGATAGGACTGCAGCTGGTCGCGGTTCAGCGACTGCAGTAATGCCAGTTGCTGACGCTGCTTCCTCAGTGGAACCTGACCATTGGTGATATTATTAAAGCGGGCCTCACTGGCGGGCTGCCCTGCTCTCCCCAGTGCCGTTCCCTGGTAATGTGAAGGTAGAAATGCGTTGGAGTAATTGCGCGGGCCACCATTGCCGTAAGAGGGTGATATTGTAATGAAACCGGGGATGTTTTCGTTTTCAGTTCCCAGGCCATAAGTAATCCAGGAGCCAATCGAAGGCATGATCAGATTCGTAGTCCCGGTGTGCAGAAACAGCGTGCTCGGACCATGGGCGACACCATTGGTGTGCATACTGTGAATGAAGCAGAGGTCATCCACATGACGTCCGATTTCCGGAAACAGATCGGATACCCAGTGCCCGCTCTCCCCGTACTGACGGAATTTCCAGGGGGACTGCATGATCTGCTCTTTGCCGTAGGTCCCTGTCTTGGCGATGCTGCGGGAATTCTTGAATTCCATTTTCTCGCCGTTCTTCTCTTCGAGCAGCGGTTTGTAATCGAAAGTATCGACCTGACTGGGGCCCCCCTGCATGAAGATGAAGATGATCCGCTTGGCCCGGGCCGGGAACATCGGCTGCCGGGGTGCCAGTGGATTGCCGGTAATGGGACTGGGTGTATTACCCCCTGCCTGGGAAAGCATTCCGTTCAGGGCCAGCGCTCCGAAACCGCAGGCGGAAGAACGCAGCAGTTGACGTCGTGTCACAGGGTTATATTGAACTGACATGGAATCACTCCAGGTGCGTTATTGAATGTAGCGAAAATCAATACAGGCAATCATGGTCTGACAGAAGGCGGTCCAGGCTTCGATCTGTTCCGAAGCGGTTTCTGTCTGCGACAGTTCCAGGAATCGCTCTGCATTTGCCTTCTCTGTTGCGTATGGCAGACGTCCCAGCATGATCCGGAACAAGGCGTCGATGCGGGCTGACTGATCGGCGGGATAGTCGTGATGCACGCGCCGTGCGATCTGCTCGGCCTGCTGCATCACGAAGGGGTTATTCATCAGATACAGCGCCTGTGTGGACAGAGTACTCGTATTCCGACGACCTACGGAAAGATTGGGATCGGGGAAGTCAAACACTGCCAGCAGTTCGTGCAGACGATTGCGGAATACCGGGATGTAGACACTGCGGTAATTGTTCTTGAACTCGTAACCGTATTCTGATTTCGTACCGGGACGAACCGTCTGATCGTGCTGCTTGAGGTCGAGGTCACCGCTGACAAACAGAATCGTGTCGCGAATCGCTTCCGCATCCAGTCGACGGTGGTTCTGATGCGTCAGCAGGCGATTGTCCGGATCGGCAGCACGCTGTGCAGCCGTGGAATGACTCGAGAGCCGATAGGTTCGCGACAGAACAATTTCACGAATCAGGGCCTTGGTTGACCAGCCATTTTCGATCAGACGCTGTGCCAGGTAGTCGAGCAGTTCGGGGTGCGAGGGTGTTTCTCCCCGTACTCCGAAGTTATCCACGGTTCGCACCAGTCCGGCACCGAACAGATGCTGCCAGACGCGATTCGCATACACGCGGGCGGTCAGTGGATTCTCCGGGCTGGCAACCCATTCCGCCAGTTGCAGACGTCCACTGGCATCAGCGGGAATCGCCGGAGCCGACTCAGTCTGTGCGACACTGAGAAATCCGCGCGGGACCTTCTTGCCCAGTTGATGCACATTCCCGCGAATCAGCAGATGATAATCCCCAGGCTCCTCCCCTTCGTAGACCGACATGATTTCCGGCACTTCCGGAGGTGCGTTCTGCTTGCGTTCGGCAATCTCGTCCCGAATGGATTTGATTTTACGCTGTGTGGCTTTGATCTTACTTAAGGTCTGCTCGTATTCGGGATTGACTTCCGGTTCTGATTCGCTGGTAGAGTTGCTGACGGGAATCGACACGAAGCGGATCGCATCGACAATCACATAGCCATCGGTGCCTTCATTCGAGACAACGATTTCTTCTTCCTCTGTTCCCCGGAAGTCAAACTTACCCAGGGAGGCGAATGTGCCATCCGTCGGTTGCAACTGCTGGTTGACATACACGGTCTGCTGACCGGTTGCGGTCTTAATGGTGACGGGCACACGCGAAGCGCGGGACTCCGCTGAGTTGTAAGCCAGCTGCACATCGTAACGCCCCGACTTGAGCTGTCGCGGCGTGAATTTGACCAGCTTTTTGCCTTTGGCCTGTTGCTGGTCGTGGATGTAGCCTTTGCCGATGAAGTCTTTATAGAAGGTGGATTCCTTCCAGTCTCCTACCAGAGTCGCGGAAGAATCATCGAGTGTGATCGTATTCAGTTCCGCCTTCAGTTGTTTCAATTCTTTCTGGCTGGCCTTCTGCTCAGACGTGAGTTGTGCCAATGCTTTCTCATACTCGATTCGCGCCTGTTCCTGCTGTCCCGGTAGTGGCAACGGACGCTTCGTCCAGCCGGAAACATTACCGGGGGTCAGCACCCTGGTGCTGCGGAGAATGCCGGCCAGGGCGTAATAATCGGAAGCGGGAATGGGATCGAACTTGTGGTCGTGGCAACGGGCACAGCCAAGCGTCATCCCGAGGAAGGATCGACCGATGGTCTGTATCTGCTCATCGATTACGTCCATCCGCAGTTGTTCTTTATCCTGCTGTTCGTAATTGGTCGGTCCCAGCAGCAGAAAAGCGGTCGCAATGAGTTGGTCCTGACGCTCGCGGAAGTCGTCTGTGTCAAGCAGGTCGCCTGCGATCTGTTCTTTGATGAACTGATGAAACGGCTTGTCCTCGTTGAAAGAGTCGATGACATAGTTGCGATATCGCCAGGCGGAGTTATACAGCAGAGAACGACCTCCGCCCGTTGACTGAGAGAAACGCGCCACGTCCAGCCAGTAGCGGCCCCAGCGTTCGCCAAAGTGGGGGGAATCCAACAGTTGGTCGACCAGGCGGGCCGTCGCATCCTCGCTGGTATCGTTCAGGTGCTCATCGATCTGGGCGGGAGTTGGTGGCAGACCTGTTAAGTCGTAATACAGGCGGCGTACCAGGGTCGTTCGATCAGCGAGTTCCGACGGCTGCAAAGCCTGCTGCCTGGAACGAATGAAAGCATCGATGGGACTCTGCTTCCAGGCCTGTTCTGTGACCTGGGGAGGATTCGATTGCTTTACAGGCTGGAAGGACCAGAACTGCCGACCCTGTTCGAGATCGATCTGCTGGCTGACAACCTTGCTTTCGCCTTTGCGTGGATCGGGAGCCCCCATTTTGATCCAGGTTTCGAAATCCTGAATGATTTCATCGGAGAGCTTTCCCGACGGAGGCATTTCATAACTCTCGAACCGCAGTGATTCGAGCAGCATGCTCTCTTCAGGTTTCCCGGGGACAACAGAAGGGCCAGAATCGCCCCCCTGCAAGGTTCCCGCGCGGGTGTCCAGCAACAGTCCGCCGCGAATCGATTTCGCATCTGCGGCGTGACATTCATAGCAGTGTTTGATCAGAACCGGTCGAATTTTCGTTTCGAAGAATTTAACCTCATGATCCTTGAGCGGGGCTTCTTCTGCGGAGAGATCCTGCAGGTTCGTGAATGTTAATGCTGCAATAGCCATTAGAAGCATTAACCAGGATTGTCGCGCGTGCCGCCGCATTGCCAGTACTCCTCACCTCTGAAACAGAGAGATGGATCTGTCGATCTTCAGAAACAGACGTATTTAATCAACTTATGTTTATATCAAGATTTACGTGTGGAAACAACTCTTTTTTGCCTGCCTGACTCATTCACATTCATTCATATCGGGGATATCTGGTGCGAAGATACAAAAAAAATCCCCCGACTCGGTTTACGGAATCGGGGGAGCGAATAGTGACAGGCTTGCCTGTTCCTTCAGCACGTTGGAACAGGCACCTTATCAACAGAACTAGCTGTTCTTCTTTTTCTTTTTGCCAGCTTTACCCGGTTTTTTGATTTTGGCGAGCTGTTCTGAAGTCAGAACTGATTCCAGCTTGCCACGGACTTCTCCGTTCAGTTTGCGAGTAGCAGCAGTCACTTCTTTCATCTGCTTTTGCTGCTCGTCAGTCAGTTTGACGGCTTCATCTACAGATTCACGAAGTTCTTTTCCTTTTTTGCCCGCATCTTTCGCTGCTTTCATGGCTTCCCGACGGGCTTTCAGCTGATCAGGAGTCATAATTTCGCGATTTTTCTTCTGCAGAGCGACAAATTGCGGCGTGTATTCTTTCTTCAGCGCGGCAACTTTTTCTTTCTGTTCTGCACTCAGTTCGATAGAGTCAGGCAGGTTCAGGGCCTGGATCCGAACTGCGGGCTGCTTCTTGTTGCCTTTTTTCTTTTTTGCACCTTTTTCAGCTGCATCAACAGTCGCGACACAGGCCAGGATCAGAGCAAAGGTCAGAAGCGCTTTCGATACTTTCAACATTCGTATTCCCCCTCAGGAAATTATATAAAATGCCAGAGAACACCATTGCACCTGGCGGTTGAAACCAATGCTCAGTTTCAGCTGAACAGTTCGTTAATCACGGAACCATCGCGTACGATTGTGATCGGACGACCGGTGTTCGTGTGGTATTCCCGGGTAAAGTCAATTCCCAGGTTGTGGTAGAAGGAAGCAGCGACATCGTCGGGAGACCGACCGGCGTCAGCAGGCTCGGTACCATTGGCGGTACTCTTGCCGATGACCTGGCCGCCTTTGACCATGCCACCTGCCATCAGCATGAACATACAACGGGGGTAGTGATCCCGTCCGCCACGCTGCGTGTTGATCTTGGGAGTACGTCCGAATTCCCCGGTGACGTACACTGCAGTGGTTTCCAGCAGACCCTTTTCAGCCAGTCCGTTGAACAGAGCAGACAGCCCTTCATCGAACGGAGGCAGCAGGCGGTTTTCCAGGCTTTCCCAGTTGTTGCGGTGTGTATCCCAGCCCCCCATGGAGACCGTGACGAACCGCACTCCAGATTCCACCAGCCGCGATGCCAGCAGACAGCTCTGACCAAAACTTGATTCGCCGAACTGTTTCGTGAATGCCGGCGATTCTTTCGAAATGTCGAAGGCATCACGGGCACGCTTGGAAGTGATGATGGCATGCGCCTGCTGTCCAAACCGATCCAGACCTTCGATCAACTGCGAATTCTTTTCCAGGCTGTTGAAAGTCTGGTCGATATCCCGCAGCAGTGTCTCGCGGCGTTCGATGTTTTCGACGGTCAATCCTGAACGCAGCGAAATGCCACGCACGTTGAACGGCTGACCGGGACGCGGAGTCGCACCGGTATTCAGCGGAGCGTACTTCACTCCCAGGAAGCCTGGCTTCTGAGTGGAGTTCGGAATCGAAACATAAGGTGGCAGGTTAGCCGGTCCTGGATATTCCTTGGTGAAGACCGCACCATATCCCGGGTATTCCAGTGAAGGCAGCGGACGGCTGCCGGTGTTGACATACTCGCGACCCAAAGCATGCGCGGCAACGGAGTGAGAGACACCCCGCAGCAGAGCGTACTTATCCATGCAGGAAGCCAGTTTGGGCAGATGCTCGGAGATCTCGATGCCACTCACATTCGTTTTGATCTGCTTGAATTCGCCCCGGTATTCACTGGATGATTCCGGTTTGAGGTCGAAAGTATCCATGTGGGAAGGACCGCCGGAAAGCTCGATGAAGATGGCGGAAGTCGCCTGCTTCGGTTTTGCTTCGCCGGCATCCACCATCCGCAGATAAGAGGAGAGAGTCAGCCCGGTGAAACCGAGCGTCCCGATTTTCAAAAAGTCGCGGCGCTTCACTCCATCGCATGTCATAGATACGGCCATTAGAGTTCCTTTCAGAATGAGGTGCCTGAATCACGGCGTTCAGGCTGTGTGTGGATGTAATTGTTTGAATATGGTTCTTGTCTGCTGAAGCGGTTTAGTGATTCAGCATGAATTCTTTGGTATTCAGTACGGCCCAGATCAGGTCGTAAATACCAGCCATTTTGTCTTTCGATTCTTCGATGTACTTCTTCGCAGACTCGGTTTCCTGTTCCGTAGGGTAACGGCTCAGGCTCCGCAGGTATGTCCGGGTGATGATCTCTTCGGTTTTCTCTGCGGAGATCGGTTCTTCCAGGGTTTGCACCTTGGCCGGACTGTTCTGGGCACGACCTGCGTTCTGTCGGACTTTCTTCAGTTCTGCAGTCAGATTTTTCAGACGCTTTTGAGCCTGTTGCAGCTGCTTTTTCTTATCTTCCTGCTTCTTGAGCTGGGCAACCCGCTGTTTCAACTGTTGAGCCTGCTCTTTGAGCTGATCGGCACGGTCGTTCATGCGAGTTTTCTGAGCATTCTTAGCTTCAACGGCTCCCAGTTGCTGTCCCACCTGGAACAGCCAGCTGCTGTTGGAGCGGTTGATGGCGGAATACACATCGTTGTCGTTCTTGATGTACATGGTCTGCAGCAGGCTGGGATCGACAGAGCGATCGCAGTCACAGTTGCTTTCCCGGGTCGAGCGTCCGAAGATCGTCAACGCGTATTGCTTATCGCGGAGAGCCCGGTTGCGGACACCCGAAGCTGCGATGCCGATAGCCCGTTCGCCGACACTGTTCTTCATGCTGTCGATGGCATCATCTGAAGCGGTTGCCTGGTGAATCGCATCGTAGAGCACTTCCGCCGGCATCCGGTGAGGAATGTAGTGGCTGAAGTTGACTTCATCGAGTTCGTTAGTCGGGTTGGTCTTCCAGCTGCGCTGGTAGGTGTCGCTGTTGGCGATTTCCCGGTGCAGCCATTTCATGTCGTAATCGTGTTTCACGAATTCACGAGAAAGGTAATCCAGCAGCGGAGCATTGCTCGGAGGGTTGGCCAGGTTCAGGTCGTCAGCCGGTTCGATGATGCCCCGGTTGAAATAGGCAGACCAGACACGGTTCACGAATGCTTTCGCGAAGAACGGGTTGTTTTCCCGACGTAACCATTCCATCAACGCAGCGCGGGGATCATCCATTTCGTTGATCTCGACGACTTCGGCTCCCAGGAGCTTGGCGGTTGCCGGGCTCTGGTTACGTCCCTGTCGACGCTGCTTTTTGTTTTTGTTCTTATTTTGATTCTTGTTCGCAGGACGGGCCTTGGGAACATACACTTCCATGAAAGGTACGGTTTCCCCTTTGTTGACCTGCTTATTCAGCTCACGGAGTAACTGGTTACCGCGGAGCTTGTCTGCACCCAGCTCTTCGACCATCGCCGCATATTCATCGCGTGACTCGGGATTGACGCCGAAGTTGACGCGGGTAAAGAAGCCGCGGAATTCTTTGAAGTCGTTCTGGGTCCACTGGTCAAAGGGGTGCTTATGGCACTGGGCACATTGAATGCGAATCCCCAGGAAGGTATAGGCAAATCCGAGTACCCGGTCATCTGGGTTACGGAAATTCCGCCGTGCCCAGTAGTAAGGCATATGTTCGCGATCAGCGAAATCCTGCCCTGGTTTGTCCTGGTAAATTGCGTTCATGTTTTTGGTGAACTGATCGAAGTCTTCCCCTTTTTCCCGGCTGGTGGCCAGCAGGATGCCTTCGACAATGTCGTCATAGCCAGCGTTGTCTGTAACACGTTTTTTAATCCAGTCGTACCATTCCTGGCTCGGTTTATCGCGAACGGGAGCGACGTTGATCAGATCATCATAGTTATTCTGAGTGAAGTCGCAGAGCTTGGTGGTCCACCAGGCAGCGTAGCCGGGGCTTTCCAGCAACTCGTCAATCTTCTCAGCACGCTTGTTGGGGGAGGTGTTCTTGAGGAAGGCTTCCACTTCATGCGGTGCGGGTAATGTTCCGGACAGATCCAGGCTGACGCGGCGGAGGAACTCGGTGTCATCACAGAGATCTGCGGGGACCACACCCAGTTTCTGCAGTTTGTTGACGACCAGCTTGTCGACCTTGGTTGAGGCAGCAACCTGTGGATACTTGTCGCCATACTGATCGGAAACGGGCTGCAGTACGGGAACGGGGATCACGCCGGCATCGTAGAACACGACCACGTGCGTATCGCCTGGTTTGTTGGAAGTGACAAGACCTTCTTCATCGATGGTTGCGATCTGCTCGTTGTTCGTCTGGAAGCGGCAGATGGGTGTTACGTTTTCACGAGTACCATCAGACCAGACGGCAACTGCTTTCAGCTGAACGGTTTCCCCTTCTTTGCTGAACTGAATTGCATTCGGAGTGACTTCCAGGCGATCGAACTTCGGTGCGTCTTTGGGTACTCCCTGTGCACCGCCGGCAATCCAGCGGGTTAGCAGGCGATGTTGCCAGCTGTTGAGCTCGAAACGTTTGCCCCCTTCGTGTTCGATTTCATTCAGAGGCTTCTGAATGATCAGGCTTTTGCCGGGTTCTTTCATGTTGACCCGGTCAGCTTCGGCGTTGGTCAATTCTTTGTGGTCCATGACGAAGTCGTAACCGAACAGAGACAGACGGAAATCGCCTTTGCCCTGGAACGAACCGTGACAGGCGCGGCCGTTACAGCCCAGTTTCCCCAGCAAGGGCACGACGTGCTGCTGGAACTGGGGGACTTCCTGGGTGGATTCATCAGCATACCGCTGATCGACCGGCTGTTTCACCTGATCGGATTCTGCTGCGGTCGCTGTCAGGGAAAACAGCGCCAGCATACCTGCTGTGAGAGAGTAAACACTACGATAGAGTTTGAGTGATTTCATACCACACCTTGCAATAAGGAAGACAACTGTGTCTGTCAAAAGGTAATCCGGTTACTTTTTGTCGCTTGTTTTGGACTTGGTTTTCTTGAGATTTCGCTTAATACGTTTCAGCTCGGCATCGACGAGCTGGTCCCGGTTCTGTTCCATCTCGGAGATGGATTTCTCCAGTTTCTGCAGACGCTTTTCTGCGGATTTCTTATCGTGCTGCAACAGTTCCAGCTGCAGATCCACGCGCTGCTTCAAAAGTGATTTGAGTTCCGCCTGGTCTGCATCGCTCCCCTTGATCGAAACCCGGGCCGCCAGCAGACGAATGCGGGAATCGACTTCCCAGCGTTCGAGTGTCAGGCGATAGCGTTCGCCGTCCCGATGTTTGAACCGTTCGAGACGGGTCAGTGTTGTATCCAGGTCACGGACGGCCCGACGGTATTCACGGGGACGATGTTTTTTGAGTCGTTCGATCAGTTCGGCAAGCTCGGGGTGATGCGAGCGGGCAAACTCCAACGCCTGTTTTTCACGCTCCGGGGAGAGTGCACCAGCGTTTTTGGGTTCTTTCCGGGCACCGTCTGCTTTGTCCCCTGCTTTCTTCGATGCTTCTTTGGAAACATTGACGGTATCAGAGGCCCGGGGATCTTCCGCGGAGAGCGTACTGCCGGTGATCAGGGTCAGGCAGAACAGACAGACCCCGGTCAGGAGCGGACATTGATCGGCGGTGAAACGGTTCATACTTCGCATGCTCAATTAACGCTTTCTTCCGGAAGTGATACAGCCGTGTAGAGCCAGTCTGGAACTTCCAGGGACTGGTTGTCAGCGAGCACATTCTGTTGATCGCTGAATTCGACCGTTTCCGTATTCATGTTCGAGGTGAGCGCGACGTTGCTTTCCTGGGAAGACTCAGCCCAGAGGCTCAGTAAATATTCGGCGTCTTCAGTAGAAGGTTCGGCCTGAGCGGTGGGAATCGTGGGGTTGTCCGTGGTGCCAGTCGATTTGAACAGACTGGGAACCAGCAACGCTACAGCGGCGGCGGTGGTCAGCAGTCCCCAGAAGGCCCAACGGGTAGTTGAGGTCGCGACCGGCTGTTGAGCAGAAGCGACTGTCTCCTGCCCGGCAGGTTGGGCCGCGATGGACTTCAGACCGGCAACCAGCTGAGTGGCATGAGCCAGTGCTTCGCGGGCAGACTGCTTTTCGGCCAGCAGGGATTCGAACTGCAGGCACTCCTGCTCCGAAAGCTCATTGGCCACGTATTGAAACGCCAGCCATTCCAGGTCGCCGGTTTGATCTGCATTCAAATTGTCAGGTGAATTATTCATAGCGGTCATCTTAAACAGTGGCGGGCAAGTGAGACTCAGGAATCATCCGAGGGTGAGTTCAATTGCCGGGACAGTGTTTGAATCGCGAGCCTCATTCTGGTGAGCACCGTTCCCAAAGGGACCTCCTGTTCTTCCGAGATCTCTTTGAAGGTCTTGTTATCGTAAATCCGGGCGATGACAATCACCCGCTGGTTGTCTGGCAGGCTTTCAAGGGCCTGTCGGATCTGTTCCTGGTTTTCGTGATCCAGAAGTCGCTGATCTGGTGCCTCGTCCCAGAACTGGCTGGTCATCTGACTGAGATCGTTCAGTGACTTCCTGTGGATTTTATCGCGACGGATAAGGGCCATCGCTTCATGGTAGGCGACACGAAACAACCAGCCCTTGCGGGTCTCTTCCCGAGACTGACCTCCTGACTGGAGTGCTTTGGAAAAGGTGAGCTGGAATGCTTCATCTGCCAGATCATGGTTGCGGAGCATACCCGTCAAAAAAGCGCGCAATTCGCCTGCATGTGTCTCAAACAGTTGATGGACGATCTCGGGGGCGAGCTTGCCATCGTTACCGGTGGCCAATATCTACTCCCGTTTACATAACAAAACCACGGCTTTTAGTAACAACGATGCACGAGCAGGCGGATTTATTTTCAGAATCTCGAATAATTCTGAAAGATCCACAAAGAATACTGGGAAGACATAAGTCCCATTATGGCAAGTGGATAGGGGGTATTTATCTGTCCCAGGGCGGATTAATTATCCGTCAGAATACTCCGCTTTCACGAGAGATGCAAAATAAATTCGCGGTTTCTGACGGCTCGTGTGACGGACAGCATTGAGTATCAGTCAGGGCGTGACAGTAAACAGTGAGGTCTGGCAGGCGTAAATGTACAGTGTTTTCAGTTGCTGAAATAGATGGCCGGCACGATGGCTTCCGCAATTTGCGGGTGGCTGTAGTAGTTAGGGAACATGTGGCCTCCCCCAACACACTGTGAGACGTCGATATCGTGGACGCGGTTGACGCCATCTCCCAGTTTACGACGGTCCAGCCAGGTAAAGCCGGTCTTGGCAAGCGCCCGACGTGAGATCGGCGCGAGTATCGGATAGAACCGCAGAATCCGGTCCTTATGGTTTCTCAGGTTGACCAGGCAGTCAGTGCAGTTCAATCCGCAGCCATAACGCTCCCCGGGGTTCAGCCAGTTGTGATTGATCGCCGCAGCAGCAAAGACGACGCGGAAGTGCCGACAATTGCAGCAGATTTGCAGTCCACAATCCTGCAGGGAAACTCCCTGAATCGATCCACCGCCAATCAGGTGCATTGTAGAAGCGACCACACGGGCACCGTGACTGTGACCCAGCAGGCTGATCGGGTGGTGGGGCGGCAGTTCGGCGATCAGTCGTGAAACATAGAAGCCGTTATACTCAGCCCGTTTCCCCAGGATATTGACATCAACGGGAACAATCTTCGTCGTTGTATCATCACTGGGCCAGGTAAAGAAGATTACATTTAAAGGCAGCTGCGGGGCCGCGTTTCTCAGCCAGAGATACGTATTATAGGAATCGAGGAGTACGCTCTCCCATTTGACGAAACTCCCATGCACCATGATGCAGATGGGGGCATTCGGATCCAGGGACTGCAGCAGACTCTCCATCGACTGTGTTGAAACCTGCCCGGCTTCGTCTGAGTGATAGACATCAAACTCGCAGCAGGGACAGCAGCACTTGCTCTTCTGCATACAGCAACGCGAACTGACGACCCAGTAATTGATCTCTGGAACGCAGGAGGTGCAATCCGGGGTATTCACGCATTGTCCCGGCTCCTGGTCGCAGCCCGGTGCAGGAGGCACTCCCTGACCAAATACGGGAGCGACAAACAGCAGTAGACAACAGAAGATACCCGCCTTGAGATGCATGGATTGAGTTTGCAGTAAATTCATGGGCCCGGTTTATGAAATTCAATGGATGAGGGGGTGTCATCGTCTCACATGCAGCGCGCACTGTCTGAGGTAATTTCCCGCAAGTGCTTATAGAGGGGTATCGGTAATCGCCGGGACTTTTTAGCGCAATTTAATACAAACTCCGGTTCTACCGACGCGGGGATGATATTTTGCAGAAATGGAGCCGAAGGGGCAGATTGTGCTTAAGTGCCAGTATGCGGATGCGTGGCCAGACAGGTCACGTGTGGGAGAAATGTTCCTGATTCCTGGAAAGAAATCGATCCAGTCTTCCGGGGGCGTCACTCATTAATAATCCGCACAGCACAACATTTATAGGAAGGCTGACTGGAGTGCGGATCGAAGACGGCATCGGTCAACTGGTTGGTCTCTTCATAATGCATGGGAATGAAAAGCTGTCCCGGTTGGACCGACTGGGTAATAAACGCGCGGGCTTTCAGACGGCCGCGTTGTGACTCCACAAAGATCAGGTCATTAGGTTGAACGGAGTGCTTCTGCGCGTCCTCCGGATTGATCTCTACATAAATCCGATTGGGATACAGCTTCCGCAGGACATCGGAATTCCGAGTGCGGGTCTGTGTGTGCCACTGGGAGGCAGTGCCCCGTCCCGTCAATAAGACGAAAGGATACTGTTCGCTGGGCGCTTCCGGCATCCTGGTCGGTTCAGAAAAGATAAACCGCGCCCGACCATTCTCGTGAAAATAGCGACCATCCTCGAACAGTCTGCGTTGCTGTTGTGGTGGTTCCGTTTCACTGGCTGCAAACGGCCACTGGATTCCCCCCTGCTCTTCGATGGCGGTATAGTCTTCGATCCCGGAGAAATCACAGGCCTGGCCGGCACTCAGTTTTTTCATCAACTGGAAAACTTCCGCGGGAGAACTCCACTGAGAGAACATTTCACCGCAGCCCCAGTACTGGGCGATCAGTTTGAAGATAGAGAAATCAGACAACGCCTGTCCCGGTGCCCGTTTGATGCGTTTGACCCGACCGATGCGACGTTCTGCATTAATGAAGGTCCCCTCTTTCTCGCCCCAGCCTGCAGCAGGCAGGATGAGATCGGCATGACGCGCCGTTTCGGTGTTGTGATACATGTCCTGTACCACCAGGAAATCGAGCCGGTCCAGAATGTCGCGGGCCTGTCCCTGGTTGATCCAGGAATGCGCGGGGTTCGTACAGATAACCCACAGGCCTTTGATTTTACCAGCCAGAATCCCTTCCATAATCTTATGGTAAGGCAGACTGTTCTCAGCGGGAATCCGATCCACGGGAATGTCGAGAATATCTGCAACCTTCGCCCGATGGCGGTCATTCAGGAAGTCGTGACCACCCAGCAGGTTGGTGGTATTACTGAAAAGACGCGATCCCATCGCATTACACTGACCAGTAATCGAATTGGGACCAGTGCCGGGCCGACCGATGTTCCCCGTCATCAATGCCAGGTTGATGATCGCCTGGGCGGTACGCACTCCCTGGTAACTCTGATTGACCCCCATGGTCCACCAGAACGAAACCCGTTTGCCTGTGTGAATCAGTTCGACCAACTGTTCAATCTTTTCCTGGCTGACGCCGGTTTCAGCAGTGATGCGATCCAGCGGATAATCGCGCACATGGGCTTTGAATGCGTCAAAGTCTTCCGTGTGTGCCCGCACGTAGTCCGCATCGACATATCCCTTCTGAATCAGTAACTGGGCAATTCCGTAGAACAGAGGCAGGTCTGATTTGGGAGCGATCTGCAGATGCAATGTCGACTGCATCGCGGTTTCCGTCTTCCGCGGGTCGACAACAACGATCTGAGGCGAATGGGGGTTCCGCATCACACGTTCCCACATGATCGGATGCGCGATACAGGGATTCGCGCCCACAAAAACCAGTACGTCTGATTCTTCAAGGTCCTGGTAAGTGAATGGTGGTGCATCGAAGCCGAAGGACTGCTTGTAAGCAGTCACCGCTGAAGCCATGCACTGACGCGTGTTGCCGTCTCCATGTTTCATACCCATTCCGAATTTGGCCAGCGCGCCCAGGAAAGCCATCTCCTCGGTGACCATCTGACCGGTGCTTAGGAACGCGACCGATTCGTCGCCATGCTTTTCCTGGATGGCTTTGAATTTACTGGTAAACAGGCTCAGTGCGGAATCCCAGTCGACCGGCTCCCAATGATTGGGAGACTTTTTCACCAGCGGGCTGATGGCCCGATCCGGCGAATCGAGCACCGACAGTGCTTCCCAGCCTTTGGGACAGGCCATGCCCAGATTCACGGGATATTCGGTCGTGGGACTGATGCAGACTCCCTCGCCGTTTTTCAGATGAATATTCAGATTACATCCGGTACCACAGAATCCGCAGACCATTTGAGTGGTCGCATCGGGTAAATTTTTCTCAGGGACTTTGCCCAGACCGAAGCCGCCGGGTGAGAGCAGTAATTCCCTGGTAAGATGGCCCTCTTTCTGATGAATCAGAGAGCTTAATTTTGATTGATCGATAATCGACATCGAAACACCGAGTCCTGTCCGAGTAATTTAGTGGATCACACCAGGCATGCGGGGAGCGGCTACCGCAGAGAAGAACAGATAACGTTCGAGGAGTTCACCAGCTAAACAGGCTATGAATAAAATACTAACAGTAAAAAACAGAGTCAGGTTCTGAACCGGTTGCGTCTGTTGGTTCAGCAGGAACAGAGGCATCAGAATGCCTCCTAAAATACCGCAGGCAAAACGGGCCAGCGTCACGCTGGAGAGTTCACCACTCATCAGCAACGCAGAACGTTTTAAAGGCGAGTTCTGACGCCGCAGCAGATACCGGAAGATAGAAGCTTCAAAACCCAGTTTGAGCACGGTCGTCACAATTAGTGCTTTGGAGAGAATCGGTCCGGCCTGTGCCAGCAGCAGATTGGTCGCGGCAGAATTGACTGTCAGATTCAAGGCGAAAATGACCACCCAGGTGGAGGCAATCCCCAGCAGCGCCGCGGTGAGCACAAACTTGGTTGTGGTGGCTTCGAAACTCCAGAATTCACGTTTGGTAAAGACATAGATCATGATGGAGCAGAAGATCCCAACTGCCCCCAGGGCACTGACCAGCCAGCCCGCGGCTGGTTGCCAGACCTCCCAACGGGGTAACAGTGATCCGGCAAACCAGGTCAGGCCGGCATAGACCTGCGCCGCACCGGCAAACACACCAAAGGCCAGGATTTCCCGGCTCAACCAGGAATGCTTGAGTCCGAGAATACCACGGAAGGCATACAAAGGACGCCCCAGGTGCAACGTGGAGGCCCCCAGTGCCAGCAAACCAAAGAGTAAGGCTGTCGTCGCTGAGAGGCGTACCATCACCGATGTGGTCTCCGCACTGAGAAAGTACTCCAGCACGGAGCCGGTGAAAAAGGCACCAACAGACAGTTGTGTCAGCACCAGCATGATCACCAGAGGGAGATGTGCATGTTGTGGACGGGCAGAATAGTAGTCCGCCGGCAGCGTATTCCGCGGAAACGGCTTGCGTGATTTATAGGTGGTTGTGGGATACGTGTGTTGTGGATCGGGGGCTGCGGGAAGAAATGTGTTGATTTCCGAGTCAGCCAGAACCTGTTCTTGATTGACGATATCAATCGAAATCGCCTGGTGCGGACAGGCCTGCACACAGGCCGGAGCTTCGCCGTCTGTCAACCGCTGACTGCACATGTCGCATTTACGGACAATCCCCTTTTGGCTGTGATACTTGGGCACATCGTAAGGACAGGCCAGCGTACAGTACTGGCAGCCGAAGCACTGATCGTCGAGATGTTTCACAATTCCCGTGATGGGATCTTTTTCATACGCATTCACCGGACAGGCCTGCATGCAGCCCGGGTCCAGGCAGTGATGACAGGCGGTGGTGACGTGCTGATAAATCGGGTCCTGGCTTGTCCCGCCGATCAATAGACCCACGTCGCGCCAGGTTTCATTTTCATCCAGCCCGTTCATTGAGTGGCAGGCGGTGACACAGGCTTTGCATCCCGAACAGCGATCCAGGTCCACCTGAAATGCGTACTGTTCGTCGGACTGCGGTGATTTGGAAGGAATCAGATCCGCATAATAACGCGACTGAGCCGGCAGGGCTTCTGCTTCATACTGACGGGCAAATTCGTCGACGGCGGTCAGAGTCTGTTGCTCTTCCAGCAGCAGTGAAATCAGGTCGAATTCCTGATGACAGGTGGCTGTTCCCTGTGAAGCCGGGTTGTTCCCATCCAGAGGCGCGTCTGAACCGGTGTTTTGTTCGTCGAAGTTGAAGCTCATAAGTTAACTGTTTTTTCGTTTTTTATGGAATTGCTCGCTGTGAATCAGTTCCGCCGGGGCTCCCATTTCCTCAAGACGCTCCTGGAATTCCTGATTGAAATCCCGGGGCCCACACAAAAAGAAACGGCAGCTGGGAATCTGAGGTACTCGGGAACTGATGAAATCGAAGTTGAGATGCCCGCAGTAACCCATCCAGTGGGGGACCGGCTGTGAAAGTGTCAGGAAGTAATGAAAACCCGGTAACTGGGTCATGAGTTGACGTGTTTCCTGATCGAAGATGACATCCCGATGTGTACGCGCACCGTAAAACAGGTAGCAGGGTCTGTTCTCCTGCAAATCATTCAGATAGCGGACGATGCTCATCATGGGAGTGATTCCGATCCCGGCACAGAGCAGAATCAATGGCTCGGTGTGGTGTTCCGGATCATAGTAAAACTGGCCCAACGGTCCTTTCAGACGAAGCTGACTGCCGCGCTGCACCTGTTCAAAAAAGTAATTGCTGGCCTCCCCTTTTCGGTTGCGTTTGATCGTCAGGTCAATTCGTTCCGGACGCAAAGGTGAAGAACTGATGGAAAAACTCCGCCAGACTTCTTTGCCCCGGATATCCAGGCAGACCTTGATAAACATTCCCGGTTTGTGAACCGGCAGTTGGCCCTGCAGGTTGTCCAGACGAAAGGTGCAGACATCCTCGGCTTCCTGAATCACATCACAGACAGAAAGGGTTACCAGTGTTTCGTTTTGTTTTCGTTCGTCTTCCGGCTTCGATAGGATCATTTCTTAAACCTGTGCTTAGTGAGCGCCAGCACATACTGTTTGGTTAATTAATTCATCGAGTACCTCGGGAGCAGGCAGCTCGAGGTAAACGTTTTCCTCTGCATCAACTTTAACATTGAATACCTTGACTGCATATTCTTCATCCCCGCTCAGGCAGGAACCGTTCTCCAGGGAAAAAGTTTTCTTATGCAGCGGGCAGGCAACTTTGGGGATCCCGTGTGAATCTCCCACGATGCCCCGTGAGAGTACCATTGCCTGCTTATGCGGGCACATCTGCTGACAGGCAAACCATTCCCCGCGACTTTCGAAGTTGAAGACAGCCAGCTGAGATTGACCATATTTGACGGTCGATCCCGATTCCGCAGGGAAATCGCTGACCTGCCCCACCTTGACCCATTTGCGTGGCGGTTCATCCGTTACGGGGGCCGGTGGTTCAGCAGCCTGCAGGCTCTCGAGCGGAACAAAGTCCGGTGCCCAGTCGACAGGTCGTTTCTGACCGCGTTGTGGAATGAGCTCGATTGATGGTTCGTGTTCCTCGGTATTGACGAACTGTTCAAACAAACGTCGTTTGTCAGGATTATCAACGACCGCTTTCCATTCACAGTGATAGCTGTCGACCAGCGACTGCATCATGGCTTCGAGTTCGTCACAGATTCCCAGCTTGTCTTCAATGACTACTTCACGCAGATGGTCGATTCCCCCTTCCAGCTTATCCAGCCAGGTGGCGGTGCGCGTCAGTTTGTCTGCGGTCTGAATGTAATACATCAGGAAGCGGTCCAGGTATTTGATACAGGTTTCTTCTTCCAGGTCCGAAGCAAACAGGTCGGCGTGGCGTGGCTTGGCTCCGCCATTTCCACAAATGTAGAGGTTGTATCCATTCTCAGTCGCGATCAGTCCGAAGTCTTTACTTTGCGCTTCCGCACATTCCCGGACACAGCCCGAAACGCCCCCTTTGATTTTATGAGGTGCACGGATTCCGCGGTAGCGCTCTTCGAGGCGAATTGCAAAACCGACCGAATCTCCCACTCCGTAGCGGCACCAGGTGGTACCTACACAGCTTTTTACCGTTCGCAGGGCTTTGCCATAAGCGTGTCCGCTCTCGAAACCGGCATCAATCAGTCTTTCCCAGATTCGGGGCAGATCATGCACTTCGGCTCCAAACAGGTCGACCCGCTGACCTCCGGTGATTTTCGTATAAAGTCCAAAATCCCGGGCGACTTCACCGAGTACGATCAGTTTTTCTGGCGTGATTTCACCACCGGGAACACGGGGGACTACGGAATACAGACCACCCCGCTGCATGTTTGCGAGGAACCTGTCATTGGTATCCTGCAGCGGTGCATGATCCACAATATGCTCGTTCCACAAACTGGCCAGAATCGAAGCGACGGTTGGCTTACAGACTTCGCAACCATTGCCGGCTCCGCAATCTGCAATCACTTCAGCAAACGACTTCAGCTTTTTGATTTTGATGATATTGAACAACTCGGTGCGTGAGAACTCGAAGTGCTCGCAGAGGTGGTTGTTAACCGTGATTCCCGCTGCTGCCATCTCGGCTTTGAACACGTCGGTTACCAGTGGCATACAACCACCACAGCCACCGCCTGCTTTGGTGCAGGCTTTGACCTCGTCGACCGATGTCAGTTCCTGATCCTGAATCGCCGCGCAGATCTGTCCCTTCGTGACATTGTTGCATGAGCAGATTTGTGCTTCGTCAGGCATGTCCGCAGCACTGCCACCGGGAATCCCCCCTCCGCTGCCCACGACCAGTTCGTGCGGACTGCAGGGGAGCTTGTCTTCTGACTTGGCCAGCAGGGACAGACTGCCGTAATCGGAAGCATCTCCAATCAGGATGCCTCCCAGCAGGTGAGTCCCCTCGGTGTTGAATACCAGTTTTTTGTAGACGCCGTTAAACGGGTCTTCGAAGGTCAGGCTTTTGGAAATGTCAGGCCCCGCTTCGTAATCACCGAAGCTGGCAACATCGACGCCCATCAGTTTGAGCTTGGTTGAAAGATCGCTGCCCGTAAATTCCGCTTCGCCGTGACACAGATGACTCGCTGCCACCTCAGCCATCTGATAGCCGGGAGCGACCAGGCCGTAAACCATACCGGAATGCAGGGCGACTTCGCCAACTGCATAGATGTCAGGATCGGAGGTCTGTAGAAAGTCATTTACCAGGATCCCGCCACGCGGTCCGACTTCGAGATCGCATTGTCGGGCCAGTTCATCACGGGGACGGATACCGGCAGAGACGATGATCATATCCAGATCCAGGGTAGAACCATCCTGAAAGAGAATTCCTTCGACGCGTGATTCCCCCAGAACCTTGTCGGTGGCTTTGTTCAGATGAACCTGGACGCCCAGTTCTTCAATCTTCTGTACCAGCACTTTCGAACCCGCGTCATCGATCTGACGAGGCATGAGCCGGGGGGCAAATTCCAGCACATGTGTCTGGAGCCCCAGGTCGAGAGCCGCCTTGGCTGCTTCGAGTCCGAGCAGACCGCCACCGATGACTGCGGCCGTCTTGGACTGTTTCGCGTAAGCGATGATCTGTTCGAGGTCGTTGATCGTACGATAGACGAACACCCCCCGGTTTTTAATCCCCGGCACGTCCGGCACAAAGGGGTAGGAACCGGTGGCGATCACAACTTTATCATAGGGGATTTCCACCCCTTTCTGGGAGCGGATGATCTTATTTTCACGGTCGATACTCACGGCCCGATCGGAGAGATGCAGGTCGATCTGATTTTCCGCATACCATTCTCTGCGGGCCAGCATCAGTTTTTCCGCGTCATTGTGGGCAAAAAACTGGGTCAGGCCAACGCGGTCATAAGCGGCCCGGGGCTCTTCACAGAACGTGGTGATTTTATATTCCTGTTGCTCATCCTTATCAACAAGCTGCTCGCAAAATCGCAAGCCGACCATTCCGTTGCCGATGACGACGACATTCTGCTTGTTGTCGAAGTTCTGCTGAATCACGTTATCCTACCTTTTAATTGAGCACTTGAAGTTTAATATTTGAGTTGCTTTTCTGGTCAGTCGCTTATTGTCCCATGGAAGGGGCGAGTTCCTGTTCGACCGGTTGAGGGGCGAGCGCTGATTCATGCGCCAGGCGGGCTTCTTCTTCCATTTCCTCACTGAACCGCACAAGGAAGGTCAGAAAAGCACAACAGGTAACGATCGCTCCCAGAATGAACAGAGCGGTTGGCCAGTTGATGGCCTGGGTTTTAAACAGGAAACCTGCTGTGACTGCCCCGGCGTTTCCACCGGCGCCGACGATACCTGAGACGGCTCCCAGCGCTTTTTTGTTGATGAACGGTACAACTGAGTAAGTTGCCCCTTCTGACATCTGTACAAACAGGCTGAAGACGATCAGTGATGGCAGTGCCATGGCGAGAACACTCATCTGTGAGAAGATCATCAGAGCGATGCCTTCACAGAAGACGGCGATAAACAGCCATTTGACACGGCCGCTGAGTCCCCACTTCTGTCCGAAGCGGTCACCGAATATTCCCCCCAGGGTTCGAGCGAAGATATTCATCAGTCCGAACATCCCCGCAAAGAGACCGGCCATTTTCACAGCCTTGGTCGTATCCATGCTTTTGAAGTAGTTGAAGTAATCGAGAAAGTAGAGGGCTGCCACATTGTTGATGGTCAGTTCGATTCCGAAACAGGCACCATAAATCACGAACAGCGCCCAGACGCGATGGTCTTTACAGACATTCAGAAATTGCCCTTTCTGCTGAGCTTTCTGAGGCATCTTGCCTGCTTCCCGGAGTTCTTTGAAGTTCCCGTCAGGAGCATCCTGGGTCAGAAAGTAATAGGCGATTCCAGTCAAGGCACACACCAGGCCGGCGAGAAACATCGATGCGCGCCAGCCGATCGAATCGCTGAACCCGAGAATGCCGACGAACAGTCCGAAAATCAGTGGCATCACCATCTGAGTCACACCACCTCCCAGGTTTCCCCAGCCGGCGGTGGTCGCATTCGCGGTTCCCACACAGTTCGGTGCGAACATTAAAGAGGTGTGATACTGCGTGATCACAAAAGCGGCCCCGATCGCCCCAATGGCGATCCGAAAGATCAGGAACGTGGTATAATCATGTGCGAAGCCGATCCCCATCACCGGAATGGCTCCCAGAACCAGCAGCCAGGTATAAGCCAGGCGGGGGCCAATCTGATCACAGAGCCAGCCGATAAACAGTCGTGCGATCACGGTAATCGCAACCGAGCCGATAATGCACCAGCCAATCTGCTCCTTGGTCAGACTCATTTCCTCGCGGACAATATTCATCAACGGTGCGATGCCGAACCAGGCAAAGAAACACAAAAAGAAAGCAAACCAGGACATATGAAATGCCCGCATCTGGGGCGTTGAGAAGTTAAACAGGTTGATCCGGGTTGCTTTGTTTTGAAGTTCCATTTTCTGAGAGCTTTCTTGTGGATTCGAGGTGAACTCGAGACTGCTTCCACTCTCTTCAGTAAAATGTCGTGGCGGATCGACGATCTGCGCAGAGATACCCTGCGTAAGAATGAGAGAGGAGTTAGACTGTGTCTGTCGGGATCAGTCAGTCTCTGCTGCAAGCATTGGAAGGAGCGCGGCACTAATGGCTTGCAGACGAATTTGAGATATCAATTGTTGAATGCTTCGGCTTTAGTTCATGTTCAATCAGATATTCTGTGATGACTGCGACTCCACTAGCGCAACAGAGCCCGCAGAAAGGTTTACCGACAGGATGTGAAGCACGCCGGTATTAATTCTGAATGAAGACTAGGCAAAGCGTGTGCCTAAAAAATAAGACAATGATCTTAATAAAATCGGCACGTTCAGTAGAACCTTGAAAACCCCTGCAATGAGAGTCTCAATCAGGTTTTCAAGTACTCAAAAATAATCATACAGACGCATAAAACTACTATTATGTGTGCAGGTAATGCGCGTAAGTGCCCGGTATATAAGCAGGAAGCAGCATCCGGGAGAGCAGGTTCGACTACTGCAGCAGGCTGCGTTCGAGAACGTCGCGGGCTTTGTCGAAGTACGGCTGCCATTCGATTTCCGGCTTACCATATTTCAGGCAGTCACGGACTTTCTGCAGCGTATTGAGAGCCATATGCGGGCAGCGGTTGCAGGCACATGTTTCTCCTGAAGATGCCATGATGCCCGGCACGGGAAGATAATTGTGCTGGGGAGCCGATTTCTCCAGGGGGTGAATCATGTTCGCTTCGGTTGCAATCAGAAACGTACCCGGTTCTTTGATCGACATGACATACTGACGCAATTTCTCTGTCCCTCCGATGAAGTCAGAGACTTCCAGAATCGAATGCGGGCATTCGGGGTGTGCCAGGACAATCGATCCCGGATTGTTCTTCTTGGCCCGCAGCAGATCCTGCACGCTGAAGATCTCATGCACCATACAGGACCCGGGCCAGAGAATCATCTGCTGACCGGTGACTTCCTGCAGGTATCGTCCCAGGTGCTGATCCGGCACGAACAGGATTTCTTTATCAGCGGGGACCCGGTCAATGATCTCCCGGGCGTTTCCGCTGGTGACAATCCAGTCACAGAGGCTTTTAACCTTCGCACTGGTATTGATGTAGGCCACAGTTTCAAAATCACGCCCTTCGGCTCGGAGCTTTTCCTGGAACTGGAGCAGGTCTTCGTACTGGCAACTGTCCGCCAGGGAGCACCCGGCATGCAGGTCGGGCAGCAGCACGGTTTTTTCGGGGCTGAGAATCTTGGTCGATTCCGCCATGAAGTGCACGCCGGAAAAGACGATCGTCGATGTTTCTACTTTGACGGCATCACGGGCCAGTTTCAGGCTGTCGCCCGTAAAATCTGCGACATCCTGGATGTCTCCATCAATGTAGAAGTGAGCCAGCAGAGTTGCATCTTTTTCTTTTTTCAGTGCATCGATCTCATCCATCAGATCAAGAGGATCTTCATAGACACCTTCACCGGGATCGACTGTAGGCAACGACATTGACTCACATCCTTTGAAATTCGAGAGCAGAAACAGGTGTGTCGAGGGGACACAAGAGCGTTGTGCCAGGTTCAACAGTTCAGCATCATAAACTTGCTGGAGAATCTGAAACCTTTGCTGTACAACATTAGTAATATTGTTTAAGGAATTACCTCCTCGTCAAGCACCCAATATTCTATATAATTCCGTGAAGGTTTAGAACTCTATGACTGATCAAACATTGCGAATCCTGGTATTTGGCGCTCACCCTGATGATTGCGACATCAAAGCGGGGGGCACAGCCGCCCTGTATCAGCAGGCCGGTCATACCGTGAAATTCGTCAGTGTGACCAATGGGGAATCGGGGCATCACCGGATTTCCGGCGAGGAACTGGCCGTGATTCGTCGTGCGGAAGCAGCTGCCGCCGGGCGTGCGCTGGGGATCGAGTACGAAGTTCTGAACAATCGCGACGGATATCTGCAACCCACGATCGAAGCCCGTTTTGAGATTATTCGACTGATTCGTACTTTCCAGCCCGATCTGATCCTGACACACCGCCCCAACGACTATCATCCTGATCATCGATATACCTCGCAACTGGTCTGTGACGCCGCCTACATGGTTACGGTGCCTCCCATCGTGCCAGACGTCCCTGCCCTGCGGGAAAATCCGGTCATCGCATATCTGTCAGATCACTTTACCCGACCTTACCCGTTTTCGCCGACGGTGGTCATTGATATTGAACCGGTCTGGGATCGCGTGATCGACGCCCTCGACTGTCACAGCAGTCAGTTCTATGACTGGCTGGCTTATAACCATTTCTACGAAGATGAGGTCCCTCAGGATCCCGCGGAACGCAAAGTCTGGCTCAGTGGCAAGATGAAAGATCGCATCGGCCCGCTGGCGGATCGATATCGGGATCTGGTAATCGAAACATACGGGCCCGAACGCGGCAAAGAAATTCAACTGATCGATGCGTTTGAACCCTGCGAATATGGTTCTCCCCTGACCTCTGACAATGTCAAAACCCTGTTTCCGTTTCTTCCCTGATCTGTTTTTTTCTGAGAATGATTTGAAATAACATGCGAACGCTCTGTTTCTGCTTCTTGATGCTTGTGCAGCTTACCGTCTCTGTCAGTCCATTGATGGCAGAAGAAGAACCGTCGGCAGCACGCGGATTTCAGCTGCTGACCGAAAAGACGTACTTGCCTCCCGACTTCGATCAGGCTGTATTTGATGATCTCTGGAAAGTCTGGCCGGAAGACCAGCGTAAGCAGGCCGAAGCAGCATCTCAGGCAGAGCGGCGACAGATGATCTTTGATTATTACGGGATCATGCAGAAACCGAATTCAGACTCATCCCCGCTGGGCTATGTGGTCACGGACGAACAGAAGTGGGTCATGAACTGCTTTGCCTGTCATAGTGGCAAGGTAGCCGGTCAGGTGATCCCCGGAGCTCCCAACAGTCATATTGGCCTGCATACGCTGACCGAAGATGTGAGCAAAATCAAACTGCAACAGTTCAAGAAGCTGAGCCACCTGGATCTGGCTGCAGTGGGGATGCCCCTGGGAACAACGCACGGCACGACCAACGCTGTTATTTTTGGTGTCGTACTCGATTCCCTGCGTGATGGGGAGATGAATTTCGATAAAACCCGCCCGATTCCCGAACTGCTGCATCACGATATGGATCCCCCGGCCTGGTGGAACGTAAAACGCAAATCGAAGATCTACTCCGATGCCTTCATGACCAAAAATCACCGGGTGCTGATGCAGTTCATCCTGATCCCGCGGAACAATGCACGGCAGGTTAAGCAGTGGGAGGCGGACTTCGCGAACATACTGGCTTACATTGAATCACTCGAGCCTCCCCGCTATCGCTGGCCCGTTGATGAACAGCTGGCCGCGCGGGGGCGTGTCATCTTTGATCAGAATTGCGCCCGTTGTCATGGAACTTATGGAGACAACCCCAGTTATCCCGAGAAGGTTATCCCGCTGGCTGAACTGAAGACAGACCCCGTGCGTCATCAATCCCTGCCTCCCGCGTACCGGGCAGCCCTGAATGAGAGCTGGCTCTCTCGCTACGGTAAGGATCCGGTCGTCGAAGCCCCTGCCGGCTATGTGGCTCCGCCACTCGACGGAATCTGGGCATCAGCGCCTTATTTTCATAACGGATCGGTACCCACGCTCTGGCATGTCTTACACCCCGAAGCACGGCCACAAGTCTGGAAGCGGACCGTAGATGGTTATGATGTGAATCGCGTGGGACTGGAGATCGAAAGCCTGCCTGAGCTGCCGGCAAATCTGTCTACCGTCGAACGCAGACGCCACTTCGACACTACGAAGTTCGGCAAATCAGCCGCGGGGCACGATTATCCCAATGATCTGAATGAAGCAGAAAAACAGGCAGTACTCGAGTATCTCAAAACGTTATAAGCTGCATCGCCTCGGGTTGTGCGGTCACGGCATCCTGCTGAGGGCTGAATGCCGCCATGCTCACAAGGAAGATCAGAAACAGGAATACACCTGCCGCATAAAGCAGCGGATGTGCCTTCTCTCGTATCATGGTCACCGGGCTGTTTGCCGGAGGCTGTTCGGTGGAAGGATAGCCGGGAGTCCACTCCTCGCCCTGTGGCGTCATGTATTTCACCCGTGTCTTCCAGAGTTGAATACAGACGGCGGTCAGGAACAACGCTGCGGATGCCACGATTAACGGGTGCACCGGCTGAGTTTCGTCTCCCAGACTGGCGGCACTTTCGGGAAGCTCGGTCGCCATTTTCGCCATCGAGACGGCAAACGCATTGTTCATGAAATGCACCAGCATCGGCGCCCAGAAACTGCGGGTCACGTAATACACATAATGCATAAACATCCCGAGCGGAATGACAGCAATCACATGTGCGGGGTGTGCATGCACGATACCGAACATGATCGACGTGATCACAATTCCCGGCACCAGGCCCCAGCGTGCGATCAGACCGCGGCCAATCATCCCGCGAAAGATGAGTTCTTCTCCAATAGCGGGGAAGACGGCAATCACCAGAATCAGCGACCAGAGCGAGTTGTTCGCCGCCATATCCTTCACGATTTCCATCGTCTGCATTTCGTTGAAACGTTCGAGGATGGGAATCTGTTTTGCGATGAGACTCCAGGCGTCAAACGCAATTCGATACAATTCTCCCGACATGAGCGCCAGGGGCAGCACGCAGATAAACAGCAGGAAGCCTGTTGAAATCGCAAACGGCTGCAGATTGAGTTTTTGCAAGGGACGTTTACCCAGACGTAAGCCGACAGCAATCAGTCCGATAAAGACAAACACGGCCTGTTCGACCCCCGCTGCCTCCAGCGGATGGCCTTCCACGAGCTGGGCAATTTCTTTGCGGAACGTGTCAGGATCCTGACTGATATTGGATGTGGCGATCAGATAAATCACCCCGCAGACCAGGAACAGCATGATTCCGATGAAATGGGCACCAAAGACCCCGAACATCCAGCAGATCGACTCAATCAGACCGGGGCCTGGCGGAGCCGCGTTTCCGGAACTTCCATCATGCGGACGAGGTGCGTCTTCCCCTTTGGCAGTCTGCAACGCTTGATCCAGAAACTGATCCAGTTCCTGGGCAGACTCTTGATCCTCTGACTCAAAAATCGGGGAATCAGCTGCGGTGTGAGCAGCGAGTCTCTCGGGATTTGTATCTTCTGAAGGAGAATTTTCAGGAGCGACCATGGAGATATTCTAAATCTGAGGGAAGAACGCCGGCCAAACTCGGTGCATTTACCGGAAGGTGACCGTTGTAAGTGATGAAATAGTTGAGGCTTATGCCGTAATTCTGTGTGCGGGATGTCGTCTGTTTTAATAAGTCTATGTCTTAATAGTCGGATTTACGAAGCGGGAATTTGTATTTTTTGGGGAAATCCGGGAATCCTGTCAAATAATTGGCCGTGCGGAACGAATCCTCACCTGACGCCCGGCATTGTACAGGAACTGGTTGTCGCATTTCGTTCAAATCCCGATATGATAGAAATACTGTCTCAAGCATGAACAGATTACCTTCTGTAGAGATCCCCCTGATCGAGCGCAATTCAGCAATGGCCCCCAATACATCTTCAGACTCCGGCACCCCGCAGCAAGATCGACAGTTGCAGTACTGCGCGAACTGCAATTCCACTTACTTTCAGCAGTCCGGTTCTGATAATTGCCCCGTCTGCGGTGCACACGTGGATGACATTTCGTTGATGGATCTCCAGGAAACAATCGTCGTGCAGGAGATCGACGGGCTGATTGAGCATGCAGACTCCGGCTCCGTTGTTGTGGAGGATCCGATTGCAGGTACCGATCTGCACGTTTATCAGTGTCAGTCGCTCCTGGGCCGGGGAGGCATGGGCATGGTCTACCTGGCCACCCATCGCGATCTGGGACGCCAGTGTGCCTTGAAGATTCTGCTGCCACATCTTTCGGAACGCGATCCTGAATACGTGCAGCGTTTCATTCATGAAGGTCGTGCCGTCGCCACCTTGAATCATCCCAATATTGTGACCGCCCATGCGATTGGCGAAGAACGCGGTTATCGATTTCTGGAAATGGAACTGATCACCGGACGTGCGTTGAGCCATGTCGTCCGCGAGGATGGCCCCCTCTCTGCCCTGCACGCGACATCATTGATCGCACAGGTGGCGTCAGGTCTGGGAACCGCGCACGCTAAAGGCATCATTCACCAGGATCTGAAGCTGGAAAACATTCTGTTGACCGGTGCGGGAGTCCCAAAAATCGCTGATTTCGGCCTGGCGAAGCGCATCTCTGCAGAAGAGGGAGGCGCGCATCAGCACAATCTGGCCGGTACTCCAAATTACATGGCACCGGAACTCTTTCAAGGCGGCATGGCCAGCGCTACCTCGGACGTTTATTCGCTGGGGGTCTGCTTCTTTGTGTTGCTCACAGGCCATCTGCCTCACCGTGCGGAAAACTTTAATGCCCTGATTCAGGATGTGGTTTCCAAACCGGCACCGAGCGTACGCGATCTCTGCCCCGAGATCCCTCTGGAGATCGCTGAGTGTGTCTCCCTCATGCTGGATAAGAGTCCTATGAACCGGTTTCAAAACGGTTACATGGCCTCTCTGTTCCTGAATGCAATTCTCGGCCAGGTACAGAATATCGAGTCGATGCTGCACGAAGCGTTTGGGAATAATCGCAATGTTTCCTGGAAACGCAACGGTCACCAGTACATCCTCGAAGTCAAACAGAGTGAACGACGCAAGCAGACTGTCATCATCGAACCCAGCGAACACCAATTGCATGAACGACTGCTGTTAATCTACAGCACCTGCTGTGATGCCCAGGCCGAATATTACGAGGAAGCACTGCGTCTGAATTCCGAAATATCGCATGGGGGAATCTCGATTCGGGACGTGAATGGCCAGGCAAAGTTCGTCATGGTGGATACCTTCCCCCGCTCTTCAGTTGATGCAGAGGATATTCGCAAAAGCGTGATCGCCGTGGCCCAGCACGCCGATGAAATCGAAGAGAAACTGACCGGCCACGATTTTCACTAGGCCGCCTTCCACTCTCTGTATCTGATCAGAGGGGTTACAGGGATTATAAAGGCCAGGGCAGCCTGTCAGCCGGTGCCGTTTTGCTGCGAGCAACTGACATAATCAGGCGGATTTAGTGTGAAATCCCCCCGAACCAGAAGCAGGCGCTTGACCCTGCTTTCCAGGCAGGGATATATTGAAATCAGAGACGTGACGGGAAACAAGCGCGCAGTTCCGACAGCGACAACGTATTCCCGTCTCTCAAAACCGCTCTTTCTGAGTGTACATGTTTATGCTGGCCGGTCTGAATTCATCCTGATAACAAGGTGATTTTACAGTGAATTGGTAAAGACTCTATGGGATTTTCCCGGGTTACGTCGATATACTGTAACAGACAGCCAATTGCTCATTTCCGTGCATCGTGAGAAACTTCGGGGTTATTACATGCGTCAATTACTGAAACGTTCTGCTCTGACAACATTTATCTGCAGCTGTCTGGCACTGCTGACAGGTGGTATGCCAGCGCAGGCTCAGGAAAATAAACTGACTCGTGGATTTACCATTAAACCCGATTTGACCGCGACCGGTGAAGAACGGGCGACTCAGAAATCTCTCTGGGTTCTGGATGCGACTTTCAAGCCGATGCGTATGATCCGCATGGATCTGACGAACCCCAAAACGGGGAAAAAAGAGAAGACTCTCGTCTGGTACCTGGTCTACAAATGCGTGTTACGACCGCTGGAACGTCCGGGCTCATCAAATGACCTCACACCACAGAATGCAGAAGTCCCACCTCTGGGACCCTCCCTGTTCGTGCCGGAAGTCGTCTTAATCACCAACGATAACGGCCAGCAGACCAGCTACCCCAACCAGATCGTTCCCGAAGCCGAAGTGATCATCAATAAGCGGGAGCGTCGTCAGTTCAAAAATGCCGTCGATATTATCGGAGAGCTGCCACCAGAAACTGCAGCCGATGCAAAATCGGAAAACGCCATCTATGGTGTCTGCGTCTGGACGGGGATTGACCCCAACACCGATTATTTCACGATTCTCTTCTACGGTCTCTCGAACGGCTATAAAAAGGTCGAAGGACCCGATGGGAAAGAAATGACCCTCCGCAAGGTCCTGGTTCAGCAATACTGGCGACCGGGAGACCAGTTTGGACAGCAGGAACAGGAGTTCCGTCCGAAAGGGAGTCCCTTCTGGCAATACCTGCCCGATGATCCTGAGCAGGCTGCCGAGATGGAAAAGAAGCTCAATCTGAATGCGGCTGAACAAAAACAGCCCTGATTTCTCCCTGACTGCTGAAAAACAGTGGGAAATTGTCCAGAAACGGGTTTATCTCTTGCAAGTTCAGGCCTGATTCGCCAATATACGGCCTCGATTAACCAATATTTTAGGAAAAGCCCCTGTCAGGGGCGACTTTTGCTACCTGAGGAAAAGAGTAATGGCACATAAGAAAGGTCAAGGTTCCAGCCGTAACGGTCGCGATTCAGAAGCACAGCGCCGTGGAATCAAGAAATTCGGCGGTGAAAGCGTTCTGGCAGGAAACATCATCGCCCGTCAGTGCGGTACCAAATGGCATCCTGGTAAAAACGTGGGAATGGGCAAAGACTACACCATCTTCTCACTGGTTGAAGGCACTGTCTTCTTCGATAAGGATGGTCGACGAATCAACGTAGAGCCTGCTTTGAACTAAGCATGCTCCCCTGGTGCACTCAGTTGCATCATGAAAACATAAAAACTCCCCGATGAACTTTCACCGGGGAGTTTTTTTTATGGTCGGTTGGACTGACTGGCGGTCAGGGTGACGGAGACTTTGGTCGGCGTCTGTTCCTTCCCCCGCAGCACGGTCACCACGACGGTGTCACCAGGTTTTTTGCTCTCGATATAATCCAGGAAGTCCGCCGCCGATTTGATCTGCTTCTGGTCTACAGCGACGATCAGATCCGCTGCCCCCCGGTCGACCCGTTCGATGACGATCAGTCCCCTTCTCTGTCGCACGATCTTTGGACCGCGCAAACCTGCCTTCTCAGCGGGTCCCCCCGGTGTCAGTTTCGCGATCAATAAACCCTGCTCGGTCTCATAGACACGCTGAATACCGATTTCCGGATGAATCATATGTCCGTGGGTCAGCAATTGGGGAACGACGCGGGCAACGAGGTTTGAAGGAATCGCAAAGCCGACTCCCGAACTCTGACCGGTATTACTGGCGATCGCGGTATTGATCCCGATTAACTGCCCATGCGAATTCAGCAAGGGGCCACCGGAATTCCCCGGGTTTACTGCCGCATCAATCTGGATGATGGATTTGATCGTGCGGTTCCCCCGCAGTTTCAGCGACCGGTTCAGACTGGAAATAATGCCGCAGGTCATCGTCCGTTCCAGTCCGAACGGGTTGCCAATCGCAAAGACACGCTGTCCTACTTTCAATTTGCTGGAATCTGACATGCTGACCGGAAACAAAACTTCCGGAGCTTCATCAATTTTAATCACGGCGATGTCATTAATAGCATCAGCGCCGACAAAGGTGGCCTGGTATGATTTCCCGTTAAACAGGGTGACATTCACCTGCTGGGCATCTTCGATCACGTGGTAGTTGGTCAGAATGTGCCCTGCTTTGTCGATGATCGCTCCCGACCCTGCGCCTTCCGTATCATATTCGAGCATGAAAAACCCATCGCTCTTCGTGCTTTTGGTCGTGATGTGAACCACGCTCTTATTCAGCTTTTCATACACGCTGACATTAATCTCCTCCTCGGGAGACAGTCCGCGTTGATTGAATAATTCGGTGATGTGTTCCGGCGTCGTCTTGTTGGCATTAACCTCAGGGGGCGCGGGTTTCAGGGGCGTAGGAGGAATGATTCGGGGGCCGGTTAAATTCGGTTGTACCTGTGCCTCTGAAGAGGCAATCAGACCTGCAGACGGGGCATCCAGAGCAGAAACGACCAGACCGCCGATCACGGCAGAGAAAAAACAACCAATGGCGTATTTCACGATAAACCTCGCATGACTCAGAAATCAAAGAGATTGGATAAAACAGGTAGCGCAGGGGCCTGGCTGAGAGCCGGTGGGCATGCGATTTTTCAGGAAACATAAAAAAACACATGCAATCTCTAAGAAACTACATCATAATTCGCAACCGGGTTCGCGAAGAAAACGGGATTCTTGCGATAATAGACAGTAGTGTAAGCGGCTGAAATCTTATCGAATCAACCCTGATACCGTAAATAGGAAATCAAAGATCCAGCTGGATTACACTCATTTTCTGTCTGACAGAAATGGCGAATACATCGATGTATTCCCAACCAGCTACCCGCAGTTCAGCATGAAAGGACCGCTATGCGTCGGATTGCTCTTTTAACGGCAGGTGGTGACACGCCCGCATTGAATGCCACAATCTTCGGAGCTGTGGAGCGTGCAAACGAACTACGGCTGGAAGTCGTGGGGATTATCAAAGGCTTTGGCGGACTGCTCGACCCCGCCGTACCTCACATCAGGTTGAATCCGCTCTATTCAACTCTTCCAGAACTCGATCCCCGCTGCGGTGGTACGATTCTGGGTTCATCCCGCACCTATATTGATGAGTCCCATGCCGGTGAACTGCAGGTGGTTAAGAAACGCCTGGATCAGCTCGGGATCGAAGGTTTGATCTGTATCGGCGGCGATGGAACTTTGAACGGCATGCAACCAATATCACAGTTCATGCCTTGTGTGCTGGCTCCCAAAACCATCGATAACGACCTCGGATTGAATTATCTCGATGAACCGAATGAATGGGTGAAGGAAACGAACCCGGAGACCGGGAAAGAGAAGCTTCGCAAGCTGCCGGCCAAACAGGATCTGGAGCTGGATGACATGGTCAACTTCGCAACCCCTGGCTATGCGACCGCGGTTTATGTCTGTGTGCAGGGCGTGCAGCGTATTCGAACCACCGCCGAAAGCCACCGCCGGATCGCGATTATCGAAGTCATGGGTCGGGAATCGGGTTACCTCGCATTGGGTGCCGCCTATGGACAGCCCGATATCATCCTGATTCCGGAAGTCCCCCTGGACTACGATCGATTCGAACGCCGGGTTCGCGAACTCTACGATACACAGAAAAATGTAGTGATAGTCATTGGCGAAGGCCTCCGTGATCAGAACGGGAAACGCCTGGGTGACATTTCGCAAAGTGTCGACCCTGCCGGAAACGTGATCTTCAGTGGGGCTGCCGAGATTCTGCAGAACATGCTGATCGAATCACTGGGTGATCATTACTTTGTCTCAAGGAAGCGACATGAAATGGCCAAGTCGGCAACCTTCACTCGTAAAATTGGTCACACGCAGCGTGGCGGACGCCCTATCCGCTTTGATCGATTTTATGCTGCCCAGCTCGGGGGAAAAGCGGTCGACCTGCTGGTCCAGCGGCAGAACAACTATGTAGCCATCCTGCAGTGGAATGAGCAGCAGGGATTCCATGTCAGCTCAATCAGTGGCAATGCACTGCGGGATGCCTGGCGGGGAATCCACCCTCGTACCCTGCACCCCTCGTTCTATGATGAGCATCGCTACCAGCCTTCGAAACTGGGTGTGCAATACCTGTCAAAAATCTTTACGAACGCGGTCGGCTCCGATGACCTGGAGCTGCTTAAAGATGACCTGTTTGATACCGGGCATCTTAAAACCCGGTATCAAAGCATCAATGTGAGTGTGCACAAACACATCCGCTATCTCAGTACTCCCCAGGACCAGGGGCCCGTCGACCAGTTCTAGGGCTCCTCCTGTGGAATCTCAAACCCAGCCGGCTCTACTTCCGGAATCGAGATGGTAGATCGCTCTTCGGAAGGGGTTTTGTTTGAGATGGTGTATGTCGCCTGTACCGCCTGATTGTTTCGCAGCAATCCGGTGTCTGCTGCCATCGCCAGGCGAAGTTCTTTCTTGGTGGAGACGTAGCGGGAAGCCACTTTGTCCGAATGAATCATGATATCGTCAATCACATACTCATCGTGCTGACGCTTGATCATCACTGTGGCACCTTGCTGGTCATTACCCAGTTTGATGCGAGCATAACCCTGGTTTTCATTGAGTTCCATAGTCGTTAATGGTGACATCAACAGTTCCGGGATAGAGAAGCCAATCTGGGGAACCCGATCAACCTGTCTCCAGACCAGTTCATTGAAGTCACGAGTCGAGTGACGCTGCAGATTGCGAATATTGTTTTCGTGCATGTCGTATGCGTAGTTCTGTACCTGAACCTGCAGTTCCAGGGTGGCTTTCACAGACGAGGGTCGGCCCTGCAGATCGAGTTCGATGTCATCGACCAGCAGTTGTCCCAGGTGATCACGCAGGATGTAAGTTAACGGCAGGTTCCCCTGTCGGGCATGGACCTTCGTAACAGAACCATTGAAGTCGATGTCCAGGATCTCAAAGCCTGGCTGTGCGATTTCGTCAACAGGCAGCTGGGCGACCAGGTTGGGATTGACTTTCTCCCAGACGCGTCGGTTTAAATCGGGAGTCGAACTGAAACCCAGAATCTTGACATCCCGTTTGGTCAAAGCTTCATTGAACAGCAATGTGATCGCGCGGGAGGAGAACAGTGAGGTCAGAGTGACCTGCTGATTTCCCTGGTCCTGGAACAGTGTGACTTCTTCAACCAGGTACTGATCGGGAATATCCATTTCATCGGATTCGATCTTGAGCAGGGAGAGGTTAACCATCTTCCCGTCTTTCTGGGTGATGAAGTTGGCCAGTTTGTCTTCCACTTTCAGTTCATAATCCCCTGCCGCCATCTGCGATTCCGGCAGGGGAGCGACCTTGAGGTCTCCAAAGTTCAGACTGCCCTGGTAGAACTTGTCGGCCGAGAATTTTTTCAGGGCGACTTTGTCATCCTGGTTGTAAGCATCCAGGAAGTTGCTGACTGCCAGCAGCATCTTGGCTTCTTTTTTCGCGGACTTCACATGATTCCCATCCTCGCGGGATTCGACAGCGACGTCAGTCGCTTTCCATTTGCCTTCGTTGAGTTTCATCGTGATGATCATCTGTCCCGAGCGTCGCGAAATACGAATGATGGCGATGTCTTTATCCATCTGGGCGTCGGGGCGTTTGCGTTTCGTGCTGGAAGATTCGCCGGCGATTCGCTGGGAAAGCTTGGCCAGGAACGCGGGGTGCAACTGCTCCAGTGTTTCTTTGAATTCACCATCTGTGGATGCCAGAATGTCATCCCGGTTGCCGTCTTCCCAGGCATCGACAAATTCACGGATGGTCACTAACAGATCCATCTGCTCGGTGACCGACTTCATCACGTTCAGGTTTTTCGATTTCTGGTTGATGTAAATGTCATCAACGACCCACTCTCCGGTCTTGGTGACTTTCTTCAGCTCGTAGAGCAGTTTCTTTTTGTTTTTACCGACTTCAACAACCACTTTTTTGTGGTTCTCGGAAACATCCTTGATTTCTACAATCGTGGCTTCACCGGTCGGAATATTGAGAACCTTCAAGTCATCCAGCGACGACTTGTCTCTGAATGCCACCTTGGAAAACTTCATGGTGGTGTGATGTTTCAGTTTTCGGATGTCTTCTTTTTCCATTGCCTGTGCAAACTGCTCAATGGTCTTCATTTCGACCATGGAAGCACAGCCTGTTACCGATACAAGTAGAAGCAGGCCACTGACCAGAGAGAAACCGTTTTTTAACATCATGATTAGTCCAGGCAGGTATTGGGGTTTTGAGAGGTATGAGGATTTGGTGTTTCAATTCCGAAAGCGGAGACGTTTACAACAAGATATGCTTTCGAGATTCAAACGAATGACAACTGCTTGTGGATTGAGAGTCTTAAAGACAGTTGCGAGAGAGGAGACGTTTTTTTGCAGGTTTGGGGATTTTCGTCAAGAGGGTTCCTGGAAAAAACGGTACGTTTCGTGCAGATCAGGAAAAAATTAATTGGGGTTGGCCTGAATTCCGAAATTAATATAATACGTGCCCTCGCCTGTTATTCATTTCTAAAGTGATTCCCTTCTTCGTCTGTTTTCCGTTCAGGCTAAACGCATTTCCTGGGCCTTTCGCTACTGTCTGTGTTAGTGGAAAATCTGTGACTCATATTCGGAAACGAATTCTATTGATCTGTGGTTTCATCTGCCTGCTTGCCGGTTCGGCGCTCGCAGACGGCGATACCACTGTCTCTACCCGACTGCGGGTTGAATGGGGTGAGCAGACTCCTCGACTCTGGAATGCACGCTTCGTACTGACTGAGGGTGAAGTTACTACGGTTCGTTCGCTGGGAGTCGATGCCGACGAAATCTCTGTCATCACCCGAGATCAGGGGGCTGTACTGTATCAGCCACGAACCAGTCGGGTATTCAACAGTATTGAATTGGAAGTCCAGGGAGCTCCTGCTGCGAAGCTGCAGGTCTTTCTCCAGGACCGCAATGACTCCTCGATCACTTTGAAGCAGGAGTTTTCGCTGAACGAACTGCTGCAGCACAAAGAGATCCTGCCGATCACCCAGACCGGCGCTCAGTTAATCGTGCAGCAGGCTCCCGGGGAAAAACTGGCTTTGCAGGTCGACCGCCCCCACCTGGTATATGAACCGGCAGAATCAGTCCAGTTTCAGGTTGTCCCCACCTTTTTACACGGAACAGAAATCCCCACAGCCGGTGTTCTCAAGTGGCGGGTCACGCGGGCCCGCAGCACGGAAACCGTGCTGGAAGGTCAAATCAAACTTTCCGAGATGCCACAAGAGGACCTTGTCAAAACAGGCATCTCTCTGGAGTTCAAGGCACCCGCAGAAGGAGTTTATCTGCTGCAGGTCAACGCGGACTCGGGGCAGGAATCCCTGGCGCAGTTCGTCGTCGTAGACCAGAGCGTGACGACATCACTGGCTGAAAGTGAATCATCCGTGCTGGTCGACAGTCTTTCGCTGGATGGAAAACAGGATCAGAACGATCTGGTCGCGCGGCGGGCCCGCAACCGGATCCGCAATTCGTTTCGCTCATTGTTTAAATCTGGCAAGGAATTACCTGCGGACACTTCGGCAGCAGCCCCCTGGTCTGCTTACCACTTGAAAATCAGACATCCGCACCTGCCACATAAGCTGGTGATCACCTATCCTGAGTCAACAGATACCCATCTGGGGTTCAGTCTGCTGGAACCAGACGCCGCAGGGCAACTGGTTCCGGTTGGCATTGATGGGGGCGTCTACCACGCTGCAGCATCCCCTGCCTCAAACCTGCAGAAACGGGAGACAGAATCACGGGCCGAACTGCTGTTCTGGCCTAAAGTCACCAATCCCGTGTTGCTATTCCATAGTCTGGGGCATCCTGAAGCCGCAGAAGTGGCTGAGGTCTCGGTTTATGAGTTGGCGAGTAATAAAAATGAAGTGTCAGCAGAACTTTCACAACCCACAGAGAAAAAACGACTGGTGGGTCCCTATCTGCAAAAGCCACTGCTCCCCGAAATCTTTGGCGCTGCCCAGGTCCTGGACCTCAACAGTCATCGCAGCCTGGATGACTGGCAGACCTTTTATGAGGCAGGAGACCGGTTGGCACAGTATCTGAAATACCAGAGTTTTAACAGTGTCCTCCTGGGTGTGGCAGCTGATGGCAGTGCGATCTATCCTTCCCGGCACTTACAGCCTACTCCCCGTTATGACTCTGGAGTGTACCATTCTTCCGGGCAGGATCTTCAGCGGAAAGACGTGCTGGAGCTGCTGTTCCGGATTTTTGACCGGGAGCAGTTAACCCTGGTGCCTGAATTACAGTTCTCGTCAGTCAATGCGGCTCTGGAAAAACTGATTGAGGAACAGCCTGAACAGGCGGTGGGCATCGAACTCGTTAACCTGCACGGCCAGACCTGGAAAAAATCACAGGTGGCCGCCCGCGGGCAGGCCCCGTTTTATAATCCCCTGCATCCCCGGGTTCAAGAAGAAATTGTCAACGTCTTCGCTGAGCTGGTCCAACGTTATCAGACACACCCTTCGTTTCAGGGGGTAGCGGTACAGCTCAGTCTGAATGGTTATCTGCAGCTTCCCGGACTGGACTGGGGCTACGATGATGCAACTGTCGCCGCTTTCTCCCGGGAGACAGGTGTGCGAATTCCCCGGTTCGCTGAATCGCAACGGTTTGAAAAACGATATCAATACCTGACCACGACGGCCTTGCCCCAATGGACCGACTGGCGCTGTCAGAAAATCCGGGCCCTGCATGAGCAGCTCGCAGCAGTATTGTCGAAAGCGAAACCCGACGCACAACTGGTATTTTCTGCCCGCGAATTGATTCCGACTCAAAGTCGGCAGGGTAATGTGATTTCCGCTTTGAAAACCGGTGCCCCGTTTCGACCGGTACTGATGGAAATGGGGCTCGATTTTTCCCGCTATGATCAGATCACGAACGCCGTCGTAATCAGACCCCAGCGTTTCATCTGGGGACAACAGGCCGAGCACGATCTTCAGTTTCTGAATACTCATTCCAACATTGATGACAGTTTCAAGTCACGCGTTAATGGCGTCGTCTATTACCATCAGCCACTGGAAATCCGGATTCCTGAATTCGACCGGCTGTCTCCCTGGCAGCCGGCCTTTACCTGGCTGGCCACTCAGGCTTCGCCCTCAGCGGCAGCCAACCGGATTCGCTATGTGCATTCCGTTGCAGCACTGGATCCCTATATGACGTTTGGCGGAGGCTGGACGATTCCCTTTGGGCAGGAAGAGGCCACACGTTCCCTGCGATCGCAGCTGATTCAATTGCCGGCCCGTCCATTCCAGACAATCGACTCCTCAGAGCAACCGGTGATTACCCGTTTTTCCAGAGGGAAAGAGAAGTCTGTCTTCTATCTGGTCAACGACTTCCCTTACCGCTGCGAAGCGACCGTATCGTTGATGATGACACCGAAAGCGACCGTGGCCAGACTCGGAAACGGCGAATCGGTGCAGGTCACTCGTACGACTGAAGGTGTCTGCAGCTATAAGATCTCGCTGGAAGCCTACGATCTGCAGGCGTTCGAGATCGATGACGCCCAGGCGAGATTGATCTCCGTCAAAACCACCATTGATCAGGATGATCTGCAGGAACTACAGGCGCGAATCGATCAGAAGAAAAAAATGCTGGTGCAACTGCATCGATCACTGGATGATGCATCGGCCGTTGTCTTCAAGGCAGATTTTGAAGCCAAAAACTCACGGGATTATATCCTCGCAGGCTGGGAGTCTAAAACGGATCAGCGGGTTTCCTGGAATCTCGATACTACAGAAGCGCATTCGGGTCGCACTTCACTCGTGCTGGATACCCGCCCGGGAAATAACTTCCTGCGTACGAATCCCATTCCTCTGGAGAATTGCCGCTATTTGAATATGGGCGTCTGGATGAAATCAAAGTCCCCCAATATGCAGGTGCGGATTTCTCTGGAAGCGGAGCAGAATGGCAAGCTCAAGGCGCAGTCTGCCATCATTGGTGTGGACCAGAACTGGCGGAAGTACGTCTTCCGCGTGAAAGACATTCCGTCCTCACAGATTCAGAATGCCCAGATCGTGATTGAGAAACTGGGGAATGAAAAACTATGGATCGATGATGTCGATCTGCAGATCCATCAGATTTCTCCCGAAGATGACCGCCAGCTGACCAAGCTGATCTCAACGCTGGCTCTGGCCTGGGACTCGCAGCGCTACCTGGACTGCTATCGCCTGCTGGAAAGTTACTGGGGCCAGTTCGGGGAAACCATCGCCCCACAGTCTCAGCCGACGCAGGATGGAGCTGAGCCCGTCAAACACGTTGAGCGGCGGGGCCTCCGCAAGCTGATTCAGCGCTGAAAGTCACAGCGCAGTACGTGAGTTAGTGCTGTCGGGCTCGCTTTAACCCCATTCATAATCGGGAGATATGCGAATTCTTCTGATTCGAGATGGTGGAAGTGCTATAATAGATGATGAACACTTCATTCATTGATATTCTCATGCAACCACTCATCTTGCAAGGAAGGGTTTGTGATGACAGCTCGCAAAACAGGCACCAGATCAGGTGGAACCAAGTCCCGGTTACCCGCAAAAAAAACAACCACAAAACGTTCGGCAAACAAGCAGAACGGAAAAGTACATACGATTGGCAGTTATCTGATTCAGCGTCTGCAGGACTACGGGATTACCGATCTGTTTGGAATACCGGGCGATTTTGTGCTGCAGTTTTACGGGATGCTGGAAGAGAGTCCGATTCGTGTGATCGGAACGACACGCGAAGATAACGCGGGCTACGCCGCCGACGGATATGCCCGCGTGCATGGCTTGGGAGCAGTCTGCGTCACCTACTGTGTGGGTGGCTTGTCGCTGTGTAACTCGATAGCTGGGGCCTATGCTGAAAAATCTCCTGTGATCGTCATCAGCGGCTCACCGGGTATGACAGAACGTGCCAGCGATCCCCTGTTACATCACCGGGTAAAAGATTTTCACACCCAGCGGGATGTCTTCGAGAAAATCACGGTCGCTTCTGCAGTCCTTGATGACCCGATGACGGCTTTTCATGAAATCGATCGCTGCCTGGAAGCCTGTGTCCGTTTCAAGAGACCCGTTTACCTGGAAATCCCCCGTGACTGCGTCCATACCAAGGCGATAGTCCCCCATGTTCCGGATGACAGCCAGCCGGAGAGCGATAAAAATGCACTCTGCGAGTCACTGGAAGAAGCTACCGAACTGCTCGAAGCCAGCAAGAAGCCGGTCATTGTGGCTGGTGTTGAACTGCATCGCTTCGGGTTGCGGGAAGAGGTCCTCAAATTCGCGGAGAAGCACCAGATCCCCATGTGTGCGACCATTCTGGGGAAATCGGTCGTCAGTGAATCACACCCTTTGTACCTGGGCGTTTATGAAGGGGCCATGGGTCGTAACGAAGTGCAGAAATACGTCGAAGAGAGTGACTGTGTGATTCTCCTCGGCACCTTTATGACAGATATTAACCTGGGCATCTACACCGCGCACCTCGATCCCGGCAAATGCATCTACGCCACCAGCGAGAAGCTGCGGATCAGCTACCACCATTTTCACGATGTCGTCTTCTCGGACTTTGTGAAAGCACTGCGTAAGCAGAAAATGAAAGTGGTGAAGCGAAAAATTCCGGATCAGGTCCGTCCGCCGCAGATCGATTTCGAAGTGAATCCAACTGCGCCCGTGACCACAAAACACCTGTTTCAAAGCATCAATCAGATTCTGAGTGACGATACGGTCGTGGTGACGGACGTCGGGGACTGCCTGTTTGGAGCCGTTGATTTGACCATCAGCACCCATACCAAGTTCCTGAGTCCCGCTTACTATACTTCCATGGGGTTTGCGATCCCGGCTTCGATCGGAGCCCAGGTCGCTAATCAGGAACTCAGGCCGATTGTCCTGGTGGGAGATGGTGCGTTTCAGATGACCTGTCTGGAGCTCTCAACGGCCCTCAAACTGGGGTACAATCCAATCGTTATTGTGCTGAATAATAAGGGCTACACGACCGAACGCTTCCTGCAGGAGGGGCCGTTCAATGATATTCCCGACTGGAAATATCATAACATTACGGATCTGATCGGCGGAGGCTGGGGTTTTGAGGTCAGCACAGAAGGCGACCTGGAGAAGGCACTCAAAGCGGCGCTGGCCAATACGGACAGCTTAAGCGTGATTAATGTCCATCTGAAGCCGACGGATGTCAGCCCTGCCTTGACGCGGCTGGCTGAGAAGATGTCTAAAACACTTTGATCTGGTGGGCTGAAAACGTAAAAAAGCCGGGCGAGAGTCCCGTTCTCATCGTCCGGCTTGAGTCCTTTCGCATGCAGATTCCGGCACAAGGCGCGAAATCTGCGTGAGTTACTACGAAAGGGTCCCCCCTGTTGTAACTGGCAGCGATTATTACTGCTGCTGAGCTTCGTGCTCGAGCTTGTATTGTTCCAGTACTTCCCGCTGGTTGTACAACTGCTCTTCGGGGCCGGCCGGGAAGAACTGCACGTCATCATTCAGGTAGTAGGCTGAAGGCAATGTCTGGCCTCCCAGGCTGGTCTGGCATCCAGAGTTTGCTAATCCCATCAGTGCTAAACCCAGTACTCCAACAGTTGACCAATTTTTAAGCTGGCGAATCACCATGATTGTCCTCGGAAAGTAAAGTTGTCGAATGGCACCTGTCGGGGAGAAACGGAAACAGGGTAAAACAAGTGCCGGTAATACCTTGGGATCAGTCTGTCCATAAACTTAATCCATCATTTCAACGGGAAATGACTGGCAAGGTCACGCATTACTATCATGTGTGTACTTCTATTATCGACAATCACGATCGGAATCTTCGGTATAATCTGCGTAATCGGACAATATTTTGTATCAAGCACAACTGGCGGACATAGATATGGCGTCTACGAACCTTATGTTCAGTTTGTCGATGTGGCGTTGTCTGAAGTCTGCACCGACTTCCGCTCCTGCTGATACTGCTCTAGAACTTCGCGTTGATTCTCAGAATTGCCAGGGAACATCTGCACGACGTCTGTGCTGTAAAACTCATAAAGGTGTGGGACCGCCCTGTCGTGAGGCTGACGCACCATCTGGTTCTGGATGCTGGTAAACGTGATGACAGTGAAGAAAAGCAAACCGGTACTGAAGAGAACGAGTTTCTGGCGAGCCTGCATCATAACCTCGAACTGCGAATGAGAGAGAACTGTCACCTACTGCTGCAGTGAGAGGTGACCTGGATTGGAAGGGACCGAAGGATTACTCTCGGCAAGAGCTGTGCCCTCATCCGCGAGCAAAGTGGAGCAAAAAAACAGCGACTCCATCAGCAGAGTATCGGTCGCTTCAATCGGAATCTTTAGCGCAGTGTGCCTGGTGTGCCAGTTAACGAGTAGGCGCACCGGTACCGCAGAACTCTCATAGCAGAGGATGTATCAGCGAGGATTTCAGCCCTGCTTGAACGCCCGTTGCAGTTCTTCCAGCGAAGTCTTGCCTTCCGCGACCAGACGAATTCCGTCTTTCTGCAGCGAGGGCATATCCTGTTTTTTTGCCAGGGCTTTGATTTTGGCGGGATCGCCGCCACCAATGATCAGTTGCTTCATCTCATCGGTCATTTCGATGAATTCCAGAAGCAGGGTCTGTCCATAGTAGCCGAGCCCGTCGCACTTTTCACAGGGTTCGATTTCGTTGCCATCTTCATCCACAGTCTCACGAGGCGGACGATACAGCATCTTGGTCGTTTTGGGTAAACCCATCTTGGCGATCAGTTTAGGGTTGGGCCGGAATGCTTCTTTACACTTGTCACAAAGTGTGCGGATCAGGCGATAGCCTACGACACACTTCAGTGTATCCACGCCTTTCTCGACACTGCCTGCCAGTTTGCAGAACTTCATCATCCCGGTAACAGCGTCTTTGGCCGAGATCTCCGCGATCATCGTGATCTCGTCTTTAACCCCCAGAATGCTGCGGACATAGTCTTCATCTGTAATAGGCTTCAGATAAATGATATCTGCTTCCATACGGATGATTCGCCGCAACTCATCGTCAAACGTATCTCCCTCTTTTTCATCCAGGGTCGCGATATGGCTGAACTCGCGATGCTCAGGTTCTGCCAGAGCGAAGATCGTATACTGGTAGGCGTCAACAGATCGCACCACACCGAAAGTGGTGGTGGTCAGTCCCGAGTTCGGGGGACCACTGACCAGAATCAATCCGTTGCGACCGGTGCTCAGCGAACGAATGCGTTCTTTCAGCTCTTCGGTAATCCCGATATCGTCTGCGCGATCCAGGGGATGTTTCACGTCGATGGCTTTGATTGTCAGCCGTTCGCCCGCAGGTGTTGGAGCGGTCGCGACCCGCAACTGGTAATTCACCTCTTCCAGTTCCGCATTCACGCCCCCCTGCTGGGGACGTTTTCGTTCCTGGATGTTCAAGCCGGAGAGCAGTTTAATGATCTGCACCACGGCCATACCCTGTTGTTTGGAAAGCTTGGGACCCGGGTTCGGTACGCCATCCACATAAAAGGCTACCTGATACCGTTCACCCTTGGGTTCGAATCGAATCATCTGTGCCCGCAGAGCCAGCCCGTCGGTGATGATATTCTTGGCGGGCATCAGCCCCGCTTTGACCAGACGTGCATTGTCTTTCAGATTCGCGGGCTGTCCATTTAACGCCCCCTGGAATGAGACCGGTTCGATCTCTTCTTCAAGTTCTTCCTCTTCATCCCGGGACTTTCCAAAACCAAAGATCACAGGCGTTACCTCTTATATTAATCGGAGTGAATATCTGGCGGGCGATCGTAAATCAGACGATTTCGACCAGTCTCTCAGCACTGGTACCCATTTTAACAGAAACCTTACAGCAGGCCATAATCCTGCAGAGTTTTCTCGAGCACCTTCATTGAATCGGCATCCAATTGTGTCATGGGGAGACGGACTTCACCATTGTCGCGTCCCAGTAACTGCATGGCTGCTTTGATCGGGATCGGGTTCGTTGCCAGTCCCAGCAGGTTACGACAGAGCGTAAACAGCCGGTAGTGCCATTCGCGGGCCTTGGCGAGGTCACCGGCGTTGAATGCCGCCAGCATCGCTTTGACGTCCGCAGGCACAATATTACCGACGACCGATACAACCCCCTTGCCTCCCAGCGCCATCAGTGGCAAAGTCAGGCTGTCATCACCTGAGAGAACTGCCAGGTCGCAGGAAGAAAGAATATGCGAAGCCTGATCCATCGAACCGGTAGACTCTTTCACGGCAACAATATTCGGGATTTCGGCGAGGCGAATAATTGTTTCCGGCTCGATATTCTTCGCTGTCCGACCGGGAATGTTATACACCACGATCGGCAGTTCAACAGACTCGGCAATTGCTTTGTAGTGCTGATAAAAGCCTTCCTGGGTCGGCTTGTTGTAATACGGGGCCACATGCAGAGCACCGTCGGCACCGGCCTGTTCAGCGTACTTGGTCAACTCGACTGCTTCACGTGTACTGTTGGAACCGGTGCCAGCCATGACTTTAATCCGGCCGGCAGCCTGTTTGCAGACGATGGAAATGACCTGTTTGTGTTCATCGTGTGAGAGTGTGGGAGATTCTCCGGTTGTTCCCACCGGACACAAGGTGTCGGTTCCCTGCTCGACATGGTAATCGACCAGCGCCTGTAAGCCGCTTTCGTCGATTTCGCCATTCTTGAACGGGGTGATCATTGCCACCGAAAGACCTGCAAACAGGTCACTTTGATTCGCCATGCTTATCTTACCTTATTTGAATTTTACTGTCCGGTTTGATTCTGTCCGACCAGTTCGATTTCATTTAAATGCTTGAGACTAGGAGCGGTTTTCCCAGTCTACGTTCGACAGGGATGCCAGTGCCAGCTGCAGGGCGTGTGTGCCGTCGCGGCCATGTCCCTGTGCCTGGACAGCCATGTAAAGCTGATGTCCCAGTGCCAGACCGGGCAGGCTCAGGTTCATCTTTTTAGCTTCCGCCAGGGCAATTCCCATGTCTTTGATGAAGTGCTCTACGAAAAAGCCCGGATCAAAATTATTGTCCATGATCCGCGGCCCCAGGTTGGAGAGCGACCAGCTGCCGGCGGCACCACTGCCCACCGACTGCAGAACCGTAGGCAGGTCCAGCCCCGCTTTGTAACCATAGAGCAGCGCTTCGCAGACGCCGATCATGTTGGTGGCGATGAGAATCTGGTTCACCATTTTCGTGTGTTGACCGGATCCCGCTTCGCCCTGGTAGACAATCGTTTTGCCCATGGCGTCCCAGCAGGGTTTCAATGCGTCGACCACAGCTTCGTCCCCACCGATCATGATGGACAACGTGCCGTTTTTCGCTCCTACATCCCCACCGGAGACGGGAGCATCTACGCTGTACACACCTTTGGTCTGAGCGGCTTCCGCGATTTCGACAGCCAGGGAAGGATCGCTGGTGGTCATATCGACCAGGACCTTGCCTTCGGAAGCACCGGCGAGAGCTCCTTCTTCACCGAGAATGACTTCACGGACGTCAGTCGGAAAACCGACGATGGAGAAGATGACATCAGCTGCTTCTGCGACCGCTTTGGGAGAGTCAGCCCAGGAGGCCCCTTTCTGAATCAGGGGCTCTGCTTTGGATTTACTGCGATTATAAACCGTGGCTGAGAACCCTGCATCCATCAGGTGTCCCACCATGCTGGCTCCCATGACTCCGGTTCCAATCCAGCCAATTTTAGTTGTTCCCGGTTGAATGGTCGGTATCGCCATAAAATCAGTCCTTTTGTCTTTTAAATCAAATTCGTCAATATGCTTACAATCATCCACTCGATTTCCAACTGGAGATCGTAAAAAAATGATTGCCATATCTCAAGTTAGCACGATATTTCCCACTGGCAGTATATCGAGCTGAGACTCAGATGTCATATGACTGGTTCATTTTTTTGCGAACAATTGACGCCGGCAGTCGAGTTTCTGAGCTGTTTTACAGGGGGAATGCAAAAGAAACTTGCATCACAGTCTGGAGCGAGGGAGAATTTGGCAGATGATTCGCTCCCTGCCCCTCCCCACGCAGTTCAGGTCGACTAATTTTCAGATAGAGAGACAGGTTTGTGATGAAGATCAAGAATGTGGCATCAGGGCTGGTAATTTTGGCAGCAATGACCATGCTGCTGCCCTCCGCAGCCCGGGCTCAGTGCAGCAATTACCCTTGTGGGCCCGACGGAGCACCATTGCTGCAGAGACTGACGCCGCAGGGATTTATGGGCGCCGATTTTCGAGGCAGCTGTGCCCAGCACGATCAGTGTTACCAGATACCGGGAATCTACAGGCGTTATTGCGATTTGCAGTTAAAGCAGGAACTGCATCGCCGCTGTGAGTGTTCTGCCTTTCCACTCGGCTGCCGCATGGTGGCCAACATGATGTATATGCAGGTCCGATTGTTTGGCAGACGGCCTTACTTGAACTCACAGTACCAGTCGCCTTATCATAACCCATCGCCTTACTATGCACCCCCTCCGGTTTATTCGGCTCCGGCACCGGTTGTCTATCCCGCGCCTGTCGTCTATTACGGATACTAGCGGAAACGGTAGGGTAGACTTACTCTCTATTTCCCTCTCGTATAGTACGAAGTCAAACGATGTCCGAGCCCCAGGCTTATCTGAACGGCGAAATAATCCCCCAGTCTGAAGCCCGGCTGGCGGTTTCGGATCTGGGAATCGTCTATGGTGCGGCCGTCACTGAAATGGTACGCACCTTTCAGCAGCGTCCCTTCATGCTGGATGAGCATCTGAAACGCCTCGAGTCTGCTTTAGACTATGCTTGCATCGATCCTCCCCTGCCTCGATCTGAGCTCAAACAGATCTGCCTGTCACTGGTTGAACAGAACGCTGCTCTGCTCTCTGCGGAACAGGACCTGGGATTGACGATCTTTGTCACCGCAGGTCAGAATCTGCCCTACCTCGGGCTGGCAGCCCTGGAAGAGTGCCGCACTCCCACGGTTTGTGCCCACACCTTCCCCCTCGCATTTGAGCTGTGGGATCAGAAATATAGCAGCGGTCAGTACCTGATCCGCTCGGAAGTGGAGCAGCTCAATCCCCGGGTCTTTGATCCGCGGGTGAAGTCCCGCAGCCGGATCCATCTGTTTCGCGCCGATAAACTGATTCGCAAACAGGTTCCCGCAGCGAGTGCCCTGCTGTTTGACGAAAAAGGATATGTTGCGGAAACCACGATCGGGAATTTCTTCCTGGTCCAGGACCGGACGATCCTCACACCTCGTCCGGAGTATGTCCTGCAGGGGATCAGCCAGATGATGGTGGCCCGATTAGCGAAGCAACTGGGACTGGACTATGTGGAAACAGATATTTCCGAAGAAATGCTGCTTCAGGCAGATGAAGCATTGACGTCCTCCAGTGGCTATTGTCTGATGCCCGTTACGCGTTACAATGATCATTTCCTTTCAGAAGGAAAGCCGGGCCCCGTGTATCAGCAGATGATCGCCGCCTGGAGTCAGGAAGTCGGAGTCGATATTGTCGCGCAGGCGCAGCAGATTGGTGCTGCCCGCCGTGATTAACTTTCCTGAGCTATTGTTTATTTTCTGTCGTTTGATTGAATCCCGGGAACCTGGACGTGTCGCATTATCTGGAATTTTTTAAACAGTTTCGAACGACATTTGAAACGACCGGGGCAATCGCTCCCAGCAGCCGGTTTCTGGCCAGCAACATGGCCGAGCCAATGAAACGCCATCAGGGCCCCAAGAAGGTTCTGGAGATCGGTCCGGGTACCGGCGCCGTGACTCGTGAGATCGTCAAACAGATCCGCCCGGAAGATTCACTGGACCTGGTTGAACTGAATGAGAAGTTCGTCGAAATTCTGCATAATCGCTTCGATGCCGAACGTGCTTTTCAGGAAATCAAACACCTGACCTCGATTCACAACTGCCCACTGCAGGAGTATGGCGTTGGTGAGGAGTACGATTACATCGTCTCTGGACTGCCATTGAACAATTTTCCGACCGATCTGGTGAGCGAAATATTTCAGGCCTACTTTCGGTTGCTGAAACCGGGGGGAGTGCTCTCGTATTTCGAGTACATGTATGTCCGGCCGGTTCGTAAAGTCGTATCGCGTGGTCCCGAGAACGAGCGGATTTGTCAGATCGACCAGATCATGCGGAGCTACACCACCCAGTACCGGATCCGTACGAACTGGATCTGGTTCAACCTGCCTCCCGCCTGGGTACAACACTTGCAGAAAACAGACAGCCCGCCACCGTTGATTGAACAGGCGGCGCCTCAGGAACAAAGCTCCTGAGGTCAGGGTCAGTCTGCTTTTTTCTCAGTGTCTTCGGTTTTGGATTTATTCTCCGGTTGATCCGCTGCAGGTCGTTTGAGTTGCTGGATGGGAAGCGGATTTCGGGTGCGCTGTCGGCTCCGTGATTCCCCACCTGCAATCTCGCTGCGATCCAGGAAACCGTCCCGGTTACGATCGACTTCGTCAAACCAGCGGTTAACCTGCTGTAGTTCTTCTTTGCTCAGTTTGCCGTCACCGTTCTGATCAACGAAACGTATGAAGGCCGGACCAGAGCGAGGAAAGTTTGTCCCAAACCGTGGGCGGGAGCGTTCCTGCATCTGCATTTCGGGACGCTTCATTTCACCATCCTCTTCAGCTGGTTTTCGGCTACGCTCCCTGCTCTGCCGTTCGGGACGTTGTGCAGGACGGAATTCCGCCATCACTTTCATGAATTCTTCCCGTGTCAGTTCTGCATCACCGTCCTTGCCGGCTCGCTCATAGAGCCGTTTAAGGAAGGGACGAATTCGCTCGGGGGCTTCGTCCACTGTCAGTTTATCATCGCCGTTGGTATCGAGGGACTTAAAGAAACGTCCGGCCCGTTCCTGTGAGTTCATGTTCGCGTTTTCCGGTCGAGGCGGACGTCCATTTCCGAACATACGTCCCATGCGCTGCATCTGTTCGAGTGATATTTCGTCGGTATTTAATCGTTGGAACAGCGGTTCCATTCGCTCGCGCAGCGGCTCGGGTAACTCGTCTTTCGAAATCTTTTTATCGCCGTTGCGATCCAGCTGACTCAGGAAGCGGTTGTAGAAACGGGGCCCCTGATCGACTCGGCGTTCTCCGCCGGGCTCAAATTTCTGATCTTCTTTTTTCAGACCGCCGGTAAACTCATCCTTCGTGAGTTGACCATCTTTGTTTTTGTCGCCTGAACGCAGGAGAAACTCAAAGAATCGCTGCTTCCCTTCAGGAACTTCATCCGCCGAGATCGTGCCGTCAGCGTTTTTGTCCAGTTGCTGGAACACCTTTTCCTGTGTGGATGTTTCTTCCTCAGGTGCTGCCGAGAGGGGGCTGAGCGAGAAGCCGGTCAGACCGACAAGAGCCAGTACGGGAAATAAGCGTTGCATGGTCGTCACTTTCCTCAAAACAACGGGAGATTTACAGACGATAACAGGCATTAAGCTGCCATTATACGATTAAACCCGTCGCGTGTCGAAAAGTATTGCAGGAACTGAAATATTCGTTTGCGCATGAAAAAACCCGGTGAGTGACCTCACCGGGTTAAGCGATTGTTCAGCAATCGACTTCAGTTCGCCCGTTTCTTGGAATAGTTGGAACTGAAGAATCCCTGATCATCGGGGATAGTGTATCCGCCCGTGACAGGCAGGTACTTCTGGAAGAATGAGAACGGCGGCAGCTTGGAAAGATCGAGCCCTTCCACCTGAATCTGATCCTGGTTTTTCTTGATCAGGTCATACAGGGCGTGCAGCTGTGCGTCTGCATTCTGGTAGTTGATGATCGAGGTTTTTTCGGGGAAGTTTTCCGCGATCTGCTTGTAGTTCGGATTGTTGATCAGAGAACCGACTCCCCGATCCTTTCGCAGAATGCTTTCAATCTGTTTGACATCGTTGGAGATGAACAGCTGGTCTTCTGCGATGCAGAAAGCAGCATCGGCGGGAGACTTCAGAACAGCAGCAGGCAACTGATACAGGGTCGTGCCCTGGAATTCGCGTGCCTGACCAGGGAAATCATCTCGCGTGGTCACCGATGCGATGATTTTCTGGAACGCATCAGAGTTCTTGAGCCCCAGAGCAACGACAAACTGACCAGACATCTGAGTCAGGTCAATCTGCTCACCTTCTTTGATCTCGGTCGCGATCTGAATCCGACCGCTCAGGTTATCAACGATGTCTTTTTTGATGTGAATCTTGGGACCATCGGGATTGTCGGCCATCTGATCAATGATGGCAGCCAATGCACCGGGACGCCCCTGGAATCCGTCGAAGAGAGTTTCGATCGAATCGTAAGCACCAGTGATGCTCCAGTTGATTGAATAGTAAGACGATACCTTGTCTGAGACCCAGACCGGAGGCTGCTGAGCAATCGCCGGGCATTTGAAGATATCAATGATGCCTGAGGTGGGCTGATCAACGTAGGTAAAGGTTTTCGTGATCGCGTCAAAATTCTTGGTGGCAACATAGCTGGAACCGCCAACGGCTTTCAACTGAGTAATCCCCAGGGCGGGCAGGAATCCCTGAACCATGCCGATCTGAGGATTGACACGGCTGGCAACTCCCAGGATCGACTGCAGAGCGCCAATCGGGTTCATGTACCAGTGCATAACGGCAGGAGCATCTGCATCAGAACATTTATTGATGATGTACTGATACTCTTTCTTGCTGGACAGTGTACCCTGTGCCTGGCCATCCCAGCGACCGAGAACTCCTTCAAGGATTTTGTCGTCATTAGAGGCGACAAAAGTTTTATCCTTAAGGAAGTAAGCGAATTTTTTTGCCAGAGGAACTTTGACTGGACCTTCATCATCGCCTTCTTTTTCGAAGGAAAAAATGGTGATCTTGGTGCCGTCGACACTGCGAACCGTCCGCTCTGCACCTTCCTTGTCGAGCCCCTCAGCGGTTTTTTCCAGGATCTTCTCGACGATTTCGCCACTCTCGCCATACTCGACGAAAGCCAGGCCGCCGAATTTGCCTTCATCGCTTTTGACGAAGGCAATCGCGAATTCACCGGAGGGGATGCTGAGAACGTTACTCAGGCCCAGGTCGGTTTCTGCCTCAAACAGTTTGGAGTATTTTTCCACAATCTGGACGAGGTCTTTTTTCATGTCAGCGAAGGCGGGATCGCGAACCATTTCCGCCATCGAGCTCTGTGCCCACTTTTCTTCCAGCAGTTCTACATCCGGAATGGAGAAGTAGAGCATGGAATCATCGGGGATCCGCTGCACGGCAGTGACCCGGTTCTGGGCAGACGTGTCTTGCGCGGAGAACAGGAACATCGCCTGCATCAACATGAAAGTGAAAAACAAAAGTGGCTTTCTCATGGGAGCCTTCATTCTTTCTCTACCTGAGGGGATTTAAGATTTTCGCACTGGATCAACTCTTCCAATCTGTCGAACCACCAGAGCGCAACAATGTCGGTAACTGTTAATTTGTAGCAAGTCTGAAATATCTGACAAGATCAACCTGCAATGAGACTTTCAACGTAGGCCCGGAAGTCTGCACAACAGCAGGCAGGGACATTACCTGCCTGAACGAACGCAGGTTGCAGGAATTTTTATTTACTTTCATTTTCCGCAGATTTTCTGCGTGGTGCGTCAAAGTAACGATAACCGGTATTGGGACTGGTTTTATCGAACGCAAACGCATCACGGTTATCCAGAAAATGTTTGACGTAGGAGATCGGAATCGCAAAGCCCAGACCTTCTCCCAGGATCAGCTTCATATTAGTGACGCCGATCACTTCGCCGCGAGAGTTAAACAAAGGCCCACCGCTATTTCCCGGATTGATTTGCGTTGTCGTCTGAATATAGACGATCCCCTGCATGTTCCGGTTACGCGTACTGATAATGCCGCGCGAGACGGAGCGCTCCAGTCCCAGCGGGTTTCCAATTGCAAATACCTCTTCCCCTTCACGCTGGGAATCATCTTCAGCCAGGTACACCTGCCGGAATGGAAAGTCTTTCTGCAGGGGAATTCTCAGCAATGCCAGATCGAAAAATGGATTCAGAGCAATGATCTCGACATCCTTGATCTGTCGTCTCTGGAATTCACCACTTTTCGTCCGATGGAAAATGGTGACGGCGATTCGCGTCTCTTTTTCAACCACGTGATAATTGGTGACACAGTAGCCACGGTCATTGATAATGAAACCGGAGCCGAGTCCACTGGGAGTCTGCACCAGCGTGACCGCCTCGCCGTAGATGCGAGCCAGTTCTTTGATGCTTTTCGCGGGCAGTTCCGCGACGGAATAGAATTTGTCTTTGCTCTGGGAAACACTGGTTTTATTGGAAGACAGTGATTCCGACTTGGTGCGGGAGCGGACCTGGTCGCTGGGAATCCGCAGCACTTCAATGCCGATATCAACCAGCAGATAGTCTGAACCCTGCTTAAGCACATCCCCCTGCACTTTGTGACCGTTGACCAGTTCGATGACATCCGCCTGCGCCGGAATGGAAAGACAGAGAATCGTAATCAGCAGGCAGGTAATTCTTTTCGGGCAGCACCAGTTGTCAATCATTCCGTCGATTTCCTCTCTTCTTAGCGGCTGTCAGACCAGAAACGCGGCGAGTCGTTTCGCCTTGAGGGATGTGTTACTCTTTGTATTCGCTATGGCATTCCGTGCAGGATTTGTAGACACGGGACATTCCCTGATCAAACTCCTGGAAATTGTCGTTCTTGGCAGCTTCCACCATTTTCAGGCAGGCTTCCTGCATCGGATTGGCATGCCCCAGGAAGCCTTTGTCATCGACGTAGCCGTAACCTTCGAGTGTGATGATCTTGGAAATCGCTGCGAGCAGGTGTGCTTCCTCGATGACCTTCTCTTTCTCTGCTTTGAGGGCATCTGCACTTCCGACATTCGATTTGAGCCATTTGTAGGCGATATCAGCGCGTTTCATCAGGTCACCCATTGAGGCAACTTCGGCGATGGGTTTCTTGTCGTCAGCTTCAGGCAGTCCTGCCGGGGCACTGCCATTTAGAATCACGATGATCTGTTCGTAGGGGATTTGCATGGCGCGATAGGATTTGGCACCACGCATCAGCGGCTCTGCGGTGAAAGCGGCTGCCAGCTCCCGCAGATACTTGGCATTCTTTTTCCAGCCGACATCTTCTGAATGCTGATTCGCAACTTCAGCCAGTGCCGCCAGTGTTGCAGTAAATGTGGGTATCTCAAGATAGCTCGTATTATAGGTGCCGACCGACTGCATATTCTTGGTCAGACGATTACGAATGTCTTTGACCTGAGATTCCAGAATCGGCATGGGAATAATTGTTTTCCAGTCCGTGCCTGAACCACCGCCGGCACTCGCCTGTGCCGTCTCCGTTTTCATTTCTCCCGCGGGAGCAGGAGTGGTATTGGCTGCGACATTGTTGCCAGGTAGAGCAACGGGTTGGACTGACTGATTATTGCCTGCGACAGCCAGCGGATTGTCAAACCAGACATCGTAGGGGATCCCGTCAATCATTTTCTGCCCGTCATTCGCCGGGGCGGGTGCCGGTTTTGTTTCGGTCGGCGTTGATTGTGCTACCTGTGGAGTCGCTGCAGCCGGAGTGGGCGCCTGGGCCTGTTGCTGAGCTGGCGCGGGGGCGGGAGCATCATTTCCACCACATCCAGTGAACAGAAACAGTGTGAGCAATGCACCTGTTGCGTGTGAGAAGTTGCGAATTGGTTTCTGATACCAGTGCCAAGATGGCTTGTTCATGGATGACTCCCTCAAGTCCTTGAAATAAAACCAATTAGATTATGTGTGATCTTCGCAGGAGATGCAACTCCAGCTTGCCCAGTTTATGAAATTGGTTTTACAGGTCTGAATGGCCCCTGCGACGTCTCGCCCCTCAGCAAATCATGGAAACCATGTGTCTAATGAACCAGGCTACGCTTCCAGACCGGGGATTACCTGACTGAAAGCATCCCCAGCTGTAAAAATATTCCGATCAGGATAAGCAGGTGCGTTTGGTTGTTTGCGTAAAAATATGGCGGACGGCCCTTGTCAACTCAAACTCCACTTATTATTTCTGACCATTATCAGGTGCGTAACTGGTACCGGTTTTTCACACACCGCGTTGAAAAAGTCGAGACTTCCCACTTGCGGAAGTTATACTTGAGTGGTGGACAACCGAGTAAAAAATCGTTTCCTGACTATTCTATAGCCTGTCATTGACTTCTGGAGAATAAACACAGGCGCGTTGTTGGGGACACACAACATTGATTTTATCAATCAGCTGCCATCATGGAGTTCACCCTGGTAGCAAAAGGAGTAAATGAGAGATGAACAAGATTGTTTGTTACACGTTGGGCATGATTGCCCTCACCCTTACAACAGCTCAGGCTCAGGGCCCTTCCCTCAACTTCGGTCAGGGATTCCTGCTGAGTCAGACAACAGCTCCGCCTCCGGCACCTCCTGCTGTTCTGCCTGAACCAATGCCCGAGTTGACCCCTCAACCTTACGAACACCACGTTGCTTCCCCTGCGATTCCCATGTTTGACTGTGTCAAATACAGAAAAACCAAGAATATCGCTCCCTGCTCAAATCCGAAGATTGTCACCATTGTCGATCCCTGTGCTCCCAAGAAAAGCTGCTGTGAGCCAGGCTGTGTTGCTGTCGAAATCTGTGCTCCCGAATGTGCCTGCGAGTGCGTTCGTTGCAGAAAAGATGGTCGCAAGAAGATTTTTGACTACGGGAAATACAAGGTGGTTGTAGAATCTCATCGTGGTCAGGTTGTTGTGACTTACCGCGACTAAATAGAGCTGAAACAGCTTCATCACAATTTCGAACAGCCAGAAACGCTTTTGTTTCTGGCTGTTTTTTTTATGCGCACTTCCAAACTTAAATACCTGTCAGTGCGAACTCCGTATATTCAGGGGGAACACGCACGCAGCAGGATCAGGCGAATTTCGCCAGCAGATTCGTCAGGAAGATAATTGCGGCCACACCACACCAGGCCAGAATGAAGCCTCCCAGATCCTGAAACGTAGGTTTGGGGATTTCGATGTCTTTGGAATTCGGGAACATCTTCTGTCCCATCGGCTCTGGTTCCGCCGGCAGCGTACAGGGAGCATCGATTTGCTCATCCAGTTTCACCGGGGTGTGCATCAGCTTATAGAAATGATCCAGTTTTTCCTGTGGTTGTCGCGGCGTAATAAAACTGACAAGCACCCCACTCAGGATCGCCAGGCTCATGAAGAAGAACATCTGCCAGACATCCCGCATTTCGGTGGGAGATTTAAACATATCCTCAGGCAGAATACCGGAGTTATAGAGTATGTCTGCATGGAAAGCGACGCCGATCCAGACCAGGATGCCGGTCAGAGTCGAAACCCAGACGGAAATCACATTCCAGCGGCGCCAGACAATGCCGATCCAGAGGCTGATTCCGATACAGGCCGGCGTTTTGACGATGATTTTCAGCGCATGAATGATATCGGTAAATGTGGTCTGGAGAATCAGGGCAAGAATCACGATCACCAGACCGGCAATTCGACCAACCCAGAGATAATGCCGCTGCGACTTATTCTTCACCATGCATTTGCGGTAAATGTTCTCTGTAAATAGACCACTGGAAATAATCATCTGGGCATCACTGGTACTCATCACCGCCGCCAACAGCGATGCCAGGAGCAGGCCAATTAATCCCGGTGCGATTCGCGGCAGGATATCGTGGGCGGCCATCCCGAACAGTTTATCTGCGAAATCACGGTCTGCGCTGTCGACTTTTTCTTTTTCCTCAGGGGAAAGCGCGTTGTATTCGGGGCTGGCCCGCATCACGAGTGACTGGTAGACCGCCTGATCTGCCGGATCGGGTGAGTCTTTCAAAGGACTGCTGTCACCCATGTACCAGACGATGCAGGCCAGTCCGGTAAACGTCCAGGCGACCGTGCAGAATCGTTTGAGGAAGTTCCCCACCGTAAAACCGAAACGGCCTTCGTATTCCGTCTTACCTGCACCACAGACGCCCATAATATGGGGTTGAATTACGATCCCGGCCAGTGCGGTGACGGACAGCATAAACACGTAAAAGGGGGTAATCGGTTCGCCCATCGTGGCAGCCAGTTCCGGGCTGACGGTCAAATCCAGCATCCCTTTTTTGAGGTCGGCATTCTGGTTCAGTTCACCGAATCCGCCTATTTCGTAGAACACAAACGGGAGCAGGAGAAACGAAAAGATGATCGTTAGAATCCCCTGGATAAAGTCGGTGATAATCGCAGCCCCCAGACCACCGGCCATGCCGTAGATCACAAACATGACTGTGACTGCCAGAATTGCGTACTCATAGCCCTGCAGACGCCGTTCGGTAATCTGAAACGACTTGGTTTCCGCATTCCATTCCGCTGCCGGTACCATGAAGTTCGCTTCGACTGCGATGCGGTCCAATTCATTTCCCGTCAAAGCATCCACCATTTTTCCGGTACCGAACAGTCCCCCGGCAATAAAGGTGATCGAGATGGCGATGCCGTAAAAGGAATACAGCACCGCGGTGGGGCCATTAAAGCGGGTTTCGAAAAAGTCGGCGGTCGTCAAGGCTCGCATGCGGCGCATAATCGGCGCGACGATCCAGTAGAAAGGCGTTGCCCAGAGCCAGAGAAACTGCCACCAGATCCCAGCAAGCCCAGCCCGCCAGGTTCCTGCGACCACGCTGATGGCCTGCTCACTGCTGGTTCCCGACCCAAAGGCAAAGAACATCATGAAGACTTTGCCGAACCGGCGGCCCCCCATGAAGAAGTCGGCCATATCTTTTACTTTTTTCACCGACCACAGACCAATGGCGAGAATGACGACGAAATACAGACCCAGTACAATCCAGTCTGCAGTATGGAGCCCGAGCCAGGAGTTCGATTCGGCGGCAAATAACATAGGCCTGTCCTCTTAATCAGGAGCCTTTGGTAAATTTTGTTTCGAAATCAGCCTACCGCGGATTTATGAAATATGCAAACCTACTGATACAAGGTCACTTTGAATATCCAGCGAATGCAGCCAAGACAGACCATCGCCTGGCTGTAACTCAACAGATGAAACCACGCACATGTCCCTGATCCCCTTTCATATTCAGAACCAGAACTTACAAGACCGACGGGTTACCGTTCTGGGGCTGGGCCGGTTCGGGGGAGGCATCGCTGTCACTCGATTTCTGGCAGAACGGGGAGCACAGATCACCGTCCTGGATAACTTGAGCGCGAGTGAGCTGGAACAGTCACTGCAACAGTTAGCGGACATTCAAGGGATTCGTTATTTCCTCGGGGAGAAAACCCACGAATTGCCAGCCACGGATTTGCTGGTACTGAATCCCGCGATTCCTCCACAGCATCCCCTGCTCGCTCAGGCGGAGCGGGAACAGATTCCCGTGACCAGCGAAATCGAACTGTTCTGGCAGTTGAATCCTGCTCCCGTAGTCGGGGTCACAGGCAGCAATGGAAAATCGACCACGACCGCAATGATTCATTCCGTCTTTTCCGAGTCCGGCAGCACGTGCTGGCTGGGGGGCAATATAGGTGTCAGCCTGTTGCCGCATGTTGAACAGATTCAACCCACAGACTGGGTCATTCTGGAATTGAGCAGCTTCCAGTTACATGGTCTGGATCGTTTGCAAGTGAGTCCCCAACTGGCGGTGGTGACCAACTTCAGCGCGAACCATCTCGACTGGCATGAGTCCCTCGCGCATTATCGGCACGCAAAACAGACAATTTCACGCTGGCAGACAGCGGATGAAACAACCATCATCAACGGTGATGATCCTGATTTGAAAAACTGGGACTACCCGGGAAACGTGCTCAGGTTTGGCTGCGATGCAGCCCTGGATCCTGCGGTACTGGTGCAGGAACAGGGATTTCAAGCTGATCAGTTCGAGGGATTATTTCAGCCCCAACTTTCTGTTCCGGGCTCGCATAATCGTTTGAATGCTGCCGCTGCCATCACAGCAGGACTCTGTATCGACCTGGATCCAGCAACAATCCAACGGGGACTGGAACGATTTCAAGGCCTGCCACATCGCCTGCAGTTTATCGGGGATTATGCCGGTCGGCGGTTCTATAATGACTCACTGGCGACCACACCTGAGTCGGCCATTTGCGCACTGGAAGCGTTTGAGTCGGGAAAGATCGTTGCCTTGGCGGGGGGCTATGATAAACAGGTCGACCTGACCCCGTTTTCCCGGGAACTGCTCTCGCGAACGAAAGCGACCTCACTGATGGGAGATACTGGAGTCAAACTTGCAGGGCTCATGTCGGGGCTACGGGTTGAGTCACAGTCGTCAGCGACATCGGTGATTTCAGAACCGCAGGATTCATTCGAGGACGCATTTAACTGGGCCTGGCAGCAGTCTGCTCCCGGCGACGTGATTCTGCTCTCGCCGGGCTGCGCCAGTTATGGCTGGTTTGCCAACTTCCAGGAACGCGGGGCTCGCTTTGAAGCGTTATTTCAGAATCTTGCAAACGCCGCGAATACTTAATCTGTCAGCGGAGTTTTGTGCGGCTCTCCACTGATCTCGCGCACATACTGCGGGACCGCGTAGCCTGGAAGACGGGTACGTAGTTCACGAATCAGCTCCCTGCCCTGTTCTTCAGGGACTTCAAAGTGAGCCACACCGCTGACGCGATCCAGTTGATGTAAGTAATAAGGCATCACTCCCAGATTGATCAGCTTTTCGCACAAGGCTTCCAGAGTATCCACATCATCGTTGATCCCTTTGAGCAGCACCGCCTGATTCAGAACTGGGATGCCAGATTGCATCAGTTGCTGAATCGCCTGTTCAACGTCTCCTGAGATTTCCCGGGGATGATTGGCATGGATCACCATCCACACAGTGGTCCCGGCAGATTTGACCTGTTCCAGGATCTCGATCAGCTCCGGATGGATTCGATTCGGCAACACAACGGGGAGACGGCTATGTATTCGCAATCGTTTGACGTGCGGAATCGCGGCAATCCGTTCACAAAACACGCGCAGTCGCGCGTCGGTCAACATCAGTGGATCACCACCACTGAGAATGACCTCATGCAGAGATTCGTCCTGCTCCAGGGCCCGCCAGACCGACTCCCATTCCGCCAGGGTTCGCGGTTCTTCTCCATAAGGGTAGTGTCTGCGGAAACAATAACGGCAGTGAATCGCACAGGCCCCACTGGCGATGAGCAGCGCCCGACCCTGATATTTCTGCAGCAGACCCGGAGTCGACCTGACCTGCAAATCGCCGACCGCGTCGAGACTGAAGCCGGGGACCTGCACCTGTTCGTTCAGATGCGGAAGCACCTGTTGTAGTAAGGGATCCTGGAGATTTCCCGGTTCCATCCGTGCCAGAAAGCTGGGGGGAACCATCAATGGGAACAAAAGGGCACTTTTTTCCGCAGCAGGTAACAGCGTCTCTGGCAGATCCAGTCGTGCGAGTAATTCACGTGGATCGCGAATGGACCGCGCCAGTGATTGCTGCCAGGTGGTTTCCGGGAGTGTAGAAGACATTAACGCCAGTATTTCCAGTGGTTTAAACGAAAATCCATGCCCTGCATACCGAAGTAATGGAAAGGGATCATTCCCGTTCGCTAACGAGGGGCTTTAGAGGGATGACAGGGGGACAAGAATTGCCTTACAATTCGCCTGCTCTCCGTTTGCAACGGCTGAAAGATATGTTATTCTCTCGCCCTTGGAAATAAAACTCAAACGTATTTTTTACCACTCCATCATTGTCAGAGAAATCAAGTAATGCCACAAATCAGTACAGGCGATTTTCGCAAGGGTATTAAAGTTATTGTCGAAGGTGATCCATACGAAATGATCGAGGTCAATTTCGTCAAGCCGGGTAAAGGACAGGCCCTGTATCGCACCAGATTGCGTAATCTGCTGAAGGGCACCATTCTTGACCGCACTTATAAGAGTGGTGGTGAAAGCCTGGAACAGGCTGATATTCGCAAGGGAGACGGTCAGTTTCTTTATAAAGATGCGACCGGTCTGCACTTCATGGACAATGATACATATGAGCAATACTCCATTGATGAAGCCGTCTGTGGTAACGCCGCTGATTACCTTCTGGATGGTGCCATCTGCAGTCTGCTGTTCTGGAACGATCAGCTGATCGGCATGGATCCCCCACAACAGGTGATCGTGGAAGTCACTTACACCGAGCCTGCTGCAAAAGGTAACACCGCAACCAACGTTACCAAGCCAGCGACTGTTGAAACAGGTGCTACGGTGAACGTTCCCGCTTTCATTAACGTGGGCGAAAAAATCAAAGTTGATACCGCCACCGGTTCCTATGTGGAACGCGTCCGCGAGTAATTCCGAACCTGCCCTGCCTGAGGCGGGTCTGTTTCAGGCAGGATTTCGGAGCTGATTTGCCATAAATGCTTAGTTTTTATGATTCTTTTGCGTAGGTTTCATGAAACTGGGCAAAATGATATTGAATTATTAACAGGTGTTGCCAAAAATACCTGAACGATCTTCGTATCAATAGATATACGAAGCGCTTAAAGGAGTATACCGCCGGGTCGTCACTGATAATTCGCTGCAAGCGCCACCATGGATCTCAGGGAGGATTGACATGGATGTCTGGAATCTGTTTTTGTATGTCGTTGCATCACTGTTAGCGTTGAAATCGCTGGCCTCACTGATGTCCCACCATAAAAAAGTTGTCGTCCAGCAACTGGCAATCGAGTATACGCAGGAACTCGCCCCCAAAGGGAAGAAATCCCAGGGTCAGACATCCGACCAGCATTCAGAGCTGTCTCCCGCGGACCAGAACGCTTCAGCAGCCTGAAACTCGTCTGCTCTGTTTCTGCCCTGATTTTCATGGGAACTTCCAGGCTGTCTGGATTGGCCTTTCTCTCAATTGAATAAGTATTACAGTTCATGTCTCAATCAGAAGAAATCACGCAGGAAGTTCGGCCAGCAGTCCAGGCAGATTCCGCTCCGGATGCGGTGGTGACCGACCACAACCATAAGCTCTACATCGAAACCGTTGGCTGTCAGATGAATATGCTGGACAGCGAACTCGTGGTAGCTGACCTGCGTAAACGGGGATATGAACTGACCCAGAACGTCAAAGAAGCGGAGACCGTTCTGTTCAACACCTGCAGTGTCCGCGAACACGCAGAGCATAAGATTTACAGCTCTCTGGGGCGGCTCCGCTACGGTGCCCGTAAGAATCCGAAAAAAGTGATCGGCGTGATGGGCTGCATGGCTCAGAAAGACCAGAAGCTGATCTTTCAGAAAGCCCCCCAGGTCGATTTCGTAGTCGGAACCGGACAACTGGCCCAGGTCGCAGACCTGATCGACAAAGCACGCGTGAATCATAGCCAGAATAAACGCAGTCGGGAACTGGCTGTCGGACTGGGACGAAAAGACGGCAAACGGGATGAGATCACCAACAGTTTCCAGAGTTACGATCCGCTGCGTGACCCGGAGATGCGACCTTCGCCTTACCAGGCATTCGTCCGCATTATGATCGGCTGTGATAAATTCTGTTCCTACTGTGTGGTCCCCTCGACGCGCGGTCCCGAACAGAGCCGTTCACCACGAGAAATTCTGTCCGAAGTCAAAGTACTCGCCGATCAGGGAGTCAAAGAGGTCACACTGCTGGGACAGACCGTCAACAGCTACAAGCACACGCAGGACGGAAAACTCTTCCGCCTGTCTGACCTGCTCTACCTGATCCATGATGTCTCAGGCATCGATCGCATCAAATTTGTTACCAGTTACCCCAAAGACATGACCAACGACCTGCTGGAAGCGATTCGGGACCTGCCCAAGGCAACCCGCTACCTGCACGTCCCGCTGCAGCATGGCTGCGACGACGTTCTGAAGCACATGAAGCGGGGATACACGGTCGAAGATTACCGGGATATGATGCAACGCATCAACGAGATTCTGCCCGGCTGCTCAGTTTCCAGCGACTTCATCGTAGGTCATCCAGGTGAGACCGAAGAGTCACACCAGAAGAGCCTGGACTCAATTCGCGAGTTCCGGTTCAAAAACAGCTTCATCTTCAAGTACAGCGAGCGTCCCGGCACCAAGGCGGCCGAGCGATTTGCCGACGACATTCCCGAGGATGTCAAAAAACGCCGTAATAACGAAATGCTCGACGTGCAAAACGAAATCAGCGAAGAAGACAACGCGGAATTCATTGGCAAACAGGTTGAAGTGCTGGTCGAAGGTCCGAGTAAGTCTGCTCTCAAGGCCGGTGATAACGTATCCAAAGAATCGCTGGCGGAACAGTTGATGGGACGTTCCAAGTGTGACCGGATTGTGGTCTTCGATGGAAATCCCCGACTGGCTGGTTCGCTGGCTGATGTCGAGGTGATCGACGTGACCCCCACGACGCTGATCGGGAATATCATTACCCGCGAATACCAGCATCAGACCGGTGCATCGCTCCCTATCCTGCAGTAATCCGAACTACAGAACGCTGCGGAATGCATCTTCCAGTTGCGGATACTGGAACTGAAAGCCCGCTTCGGTCAGCTTTTTCGGGACCGCCCGGGCACTGGTCAGCATCAGTTCCTGTCCCATCTCGCCAAATGCGGTTTTGACGCCCCACGCAGGAACGGGCAGACAGGTCGGGCGTGACAGGACCTTCCCCAGTGTCTTCGTGAATTCCAGATTGGTAACTTCATCCGGGGCGACAAAGTTGACCGGCCCTGCCAGCTCACTGTGGTTCAGGCAGAACTGCAATGCGTTAATCACATCCGGCAGCGCGATCCAGCTCCAGTATTGTTTTCCCGAGCCGAGCCTGCCTCCGACACCCATTTTGAATGGCGTAAGCATCTGTCCCAGTGCCCCGCCCTTACGGTCGAGAATCATGCCGAATCGCATGTTGACGACACGGATGCCCGCATCCTGGGCTGGTTGCGTGGCCTGTTCCCACGCCTGACAGACATCGGCCAGAAACCCTTCTCCCCGCGGACTGGCCTCATCGAGTCTTTCCTCCCCCCGATCTCCGTAGAAGCCAACTGCGGAGGCGCATAAAAAGACGGACGGTTTCTGTTCCAGTGTCGCCAGCTGACTGGCCAGAAGAGACGTTGATTGAAAGCGGCTGTTGAAGATTTTCTGTTTTACTTCCGGCGACCAGCGTTTGCCGGCAATATTGACACCGCCCAGATGAACCACGACGTCTACACCATCAAATGCCTGTGGTTCCAGTTGTCCCTCTGCAGGATTCCACACGACCGAAGTCTGTTGTGTATCTGGTGACTGCTTGCGAACCAGGCGGACGATTTCGTAGTCGGGTTCCGCTTCGAGTCGTTGACATAACGCCGAACCGACCAGTCCGGAACTTCCTGAAATGAGAACTTTCATGAGAGTGTCTTTTCCAATCCCTGGGGAAACGCTACTATAAAATATTGAGTGCGCAAAGCTTGCACTGCCTGTCTTTATTGTAGCCTGCCCCCGGTAAGAGACCATCATGGATCGTTCACAAATTCGAAAGATGCTGCTGCAGACGTTTGAAGATTTTCAGATGTCCCGCAGTGAACGTTCCGCTTTGAATCAGATTTTTGATCATTTGAACCTCTCAGACCACCATCTGGCTCTCATCCGTGCTGAGGCGTTTCAGATCTTCAAGGATCAGCAACCGGTCCCCGGCATGCGTGAAAAAAGCCTCGGCTGGCTGGAAGACGTGATGAAGATCCTGTCGCGACCGGCCAGTGAAGAATCTGCCATGAAGTCGGAAGCCTGGTTCAGCCCACACGATGAATGTGCCCATCGCATCTGCAGAATGATTGACTCAGCGACTCGTCAGATCGATATCTGTGTCTTTACGATTACCGATGACCGTGTTTCCGAGGCGATACAGGAAGCGCACCGCCGCAGTGTCTCGGTGCGTATCATCTCCGATGATGAGAAATCCTTTGATCCCGGTTCCGACATCGACCGTCTCTCGCGTGCCGGGATTCCGGTTCGCATTGACCGCAGCCAGTATCATATGCATCATAAGTTTGCACTCTTTGATTCGAAATACGTACTGACCGGCAGCTACAACTGGACCCGGAGTGCGTCTGAAAAAAACGAAGAGAATTTTATCATTACCAGCGATCCAGCGTTGCTGTTTCGTTTTGAATCCGAGTTTGAAAAGTTGTGGAACCGCTACGAAAACTGAAGATGTTTACGCCCTGAATAGTGCCTACGATCAGAGAGAAAGCTCAACCATGAACGTGCTCAACCTGCTCCGCTATCTGCTTCCGTTATTTCTGGTTCTGATTTCTGGAAACCATTCTCTTCAGGCTGAAAAGAGCCAGGCACGTCCCAATGTGCTGGTGATCCTGGTAGACGATCTGGGATATGGCGATCTCAGCAGCTATGGTGCTACAGATCTCAAATCCCCTCACATCGATGCGTTGCTGAAACGGGGCATGAAATTCAATAATTTCTACGCCAACTGTCCGGTCTGCTCCCCTACCCGGGCAGCATTGCTCACGGGGCGCTACCAGGACATGGTGGGGGTGCCCGGCGTCATCCGAACCCATCCGCAAAACAGCTGGGGTTATCTCGTCCCCTCGGCAGTTACCCTGGCTGATGTATTTCAAGAGGCCGGTTATCACACAGGGATTGTGGGTAAATGGCACCTGGGGCTGGAAACGCCCAATGTCCCGAATCAACGTGGCTTTGATTTCTTTCGCGGTTTCCTGGGTGACATGATGGACGATTATTACCACCATCGACGTCACGATGTCAATTACATGCGATTCAACGATAAGCAGGTGGATCCGGAAGGGCACGCGACAGATCTGTTTACAGAATGGACCTGCGATTTCCTCAAACAACAGGCACAAACGGAGCAGCCCTTCTTTCTCTATCTGGCTTATAACGCCCCGCATACTCCCATCCAACCGCCGGCTGACTGGCTCGAGAAAGTCCAACAGCGCGAAGCTGGTATTGACCCAGCCCGGGCTAAGCTGGTGGCGCTGATCGAGCATCTGGATGCGGGTATCGGCGAGGTGGTGCAAACCCTGGATGAAACCGGATTAAGCGAGAATACCCTGGTCATCTTCAGTTCCGACAATGGTGGCCAGTTAAGTGTAGGAGCAAATAACGGCGATCTGCGTGATGGTAAACAGAGCATGTATGAAGGGGGGCTGAAAGTTCCCACGGGCGTTGTCTGGAAAGGTCACATCTCACCGAATACGGAATCCGATTTCATGGCGATGTCGATGGATCTGTTTCCCACCGTCTGTGAAGCCGCAGGCATCAAAGTCCCTGCAGGCCTGGACTCGGTCAGCATTCTGCCGACACTGGAAGGTAAGACACAGGCCCCATTGCGAAAGCACTGGTTCTTCCGTCGACGTGAAGGGGGCAACCGTTACGGTGGAAAAACCATCGAAGCCGTTCGCAGTGGTGACTGGAAACTGCTGCAGAACAGTCCCTTCGCTCCGCTGGAACTTTACAATCTGAAAGCAGATCCTCTGGAGAAAGAGAATCTGGCAGAAAAGAACCGCAAGAAGTTCAATGAGCTTTCCACACTCTTACGTGCAGAAATTCAGCGATACGGCAGTGTTCCCTGGCAGAAACCTCTCAAGTAAGTCGGACGATCTTATTTATAGACCGTCGCGCCACCCAGATTGGATTTGAGATCATCGATGGTCTGGGGCTTAATCACGGTTCCGTAGAGGAAGATTTTCTTCAACTTGGGAAAACGGGTGAGTTTGCTGACTTCAGCATCGCTCACGCGTGTGTAAGACAGTTCCAGTGATTTCAGACGGGGGAGATCCTGAATCAATACCAGCCCCTTGTCCGTGAGATTGGTGCCATGCAAGTTCAATGTTTCCAGGTAGGGCAGATCTGACAGTTTCTGCAAGTCGATATTTTTCAACTTGGCATTTGTCAGATCGATTTCCCGAACGGCAAAACCGGATTCGGGGATATCGGCGGCTGTCTCAATGGGGAGATCACTATGGACTGGTACCACTTTCCCTCCCAGTTTCAGTACAAATTCTGTGGCTGCTTTGCTGTTGGAATCGCTTTTATTTCCACAGCCGGTGACGAGCAGGATTGTCAGACTGAATGCCAGTCCCCACACTAATTTGCTCGTGAATGTTTCTTGTGACCATTTCATGGCGTATTTCCGTTTTCGGCTAAGATGTGGTTTCTGTCAAAAAATTCTAGAGAATTCTTTTCCGGCCCATCTATAATGTATCATAAGACCGTGCATCATAATCGGTTGTAACCGATCTGTGAAGCTGGTCAGAGAAAACTCTCGACATCCCCTGACTCGAAAAGTGACCTATCAGAATGACATCTTCTTCCCCTGAACTGCTGGCGGATGAGATCCACCCCGCCTCGTTGGATCAGGATCTCTTATTGAAAGATTGCCAGATTCAAAATGTGCGACGCTCCGGTCCGGGTGGCCAGCATCGCAACAAGGTTGAAACTGGAGTAGTAATCAAGCATGTGCCCACGGGCATCACCGCCGAAGCTTCAGAGAAGCGGCAACAGGGGCGGAACCGCTCGGTTGCCCTCTTTCGACTTCGCATCAATCTGGCGATTGATTGCCGGTTAAAGCACTTTGGAGAGGCTCCCTCCAAACTCTGGCAACGCCGGATTCTTAATGGGACTGTGAAAGTCAATTCCGAACATGATGAGTTCCCGGCTTTGCTGGCAGAGTCTCTCGATGTTTTGACGCACTTCCAGTTTGATCCCAGGGAAGCCAGTCAGTTTCTGGGGTGCACCTCTTCACAATTAATCAAGTTTCTAAAGAAGGAACCCCGGGCATTTGCCTGGTTGAATTCAAAACGTCAGGCTGCCGGAATGCATGCCTTAAAATAGAGACGCGACCATCGATACATTTTGAGAACGCTTAGAGTGCCCGGCTTCACTTGCATAGAACTTTGAATTCTGGCTGATAGAATGGAGACTGTTCCCGGATTCACCAGGACACGGCATCAAGACAAACCGACCCCCAGATAGCAACTGGCATTTTATGAAGCATTTTTTCCACCATGTATGGCAAAAACGGTCGCAAGTGGGGCCCTGGCTGTTTTTGATGCTACTCGCGGGCATCATCTTCAAATACACCTATGATGCTCCCCTGACCCTGGGGCAGTTCCACCATAATCTGCCTCTGCTGCTCCGCGTGGTCGCGGTAGCCCTCAGTCTGTGGAGCATCTACCAGATCCTGATGGTCTTTTTTCCAGGTCTGCAGAAATATCAGATCAAACGGATCGGACGCAACCGGGTCTCCCTGCCCCGGGACGGGATCGTCTATCTGTTGATGATGACCGTCCTGTTTGTGGGCTCCGTGCTCTCCCGGGAAAATATGCTGATGCTGGTCTTCGCCATGATGACCGGACCATTCGTCTTGAACGGCTGGATTACATACAGCATGCTCAAACAGATTCAGCTGAAACGCTTGATTCCCCAGCGAGTCATGGTTGGGGAAACTTTCACCGCCGAAATCATACTGGAAAACAATAAAAAAGTACTCGCTGCACATCTGATGGAAGTGACTGACGAAGTCATCAATGGAGATGATCAGTTAAGCCCGTCGGTTGTATTTCGCAGAGTCGGTCCTCGGCAGCAGGTATCTGCGCATTATTCTGCCAAACTCATGCGTCGGGGAGTCTATGAATTTGGTCCCCTGCAGGTATCCACGCGCTATCCCCTGGGACTCGTCAAGCGGGGGGCGGTTTTTTCCGAATTCAGTGAATTGATAGTTCATCCGCAGATTGGTCGTCTGAGTTCACAATGGGCGGACGATTTTTTCTCGATTGCGGAAGTCGCTCAGCAGAGCCGCAGTCGCAAAGGCGTGTTTGATGACGAATTCAATCATATCCGTGAATATCGAACCGGCGACAGCCAGCGTGCGATTCACTGGAGGAGTTCCGCACGCCTGGGTGAGTTGATGGTTCAGGAATACCACCAGAACCGCAATTACGACCTGATTATCGGCCTCGATCTATGGTTGCCCGCCTATCCGAGTGAGCAGCAGTCCGAACGCATGGAGTGGGCGATCAGTTTCATAGGCACCTTATGCCGCGAACATTTACGCTATAGCCGCGACACGAAACTGACTCTGGTATCGCAAGGGAAAACCCTGGAAACGCTGGAAGTCGGCATCGGATCACAAGGGCTGGAATACCTGCTGGACTTTCTGGCGACGGTGCAACCGGGAAAATCGACCGTCAAGAAAGAGTTTCCCAGACTGGTGGCTGAAGCCAGCACACCTCGCTCCCGTACCGTGCTGATTACAACACGCAGTGAACAGGACGTCCCCAAACGGGAACGTCTGCAGACCTGCTTTGAAGAGCCGGGTAACGAGCTCAGTGGTCAATGGAGACTGCTCGAGGCTGACCCCGAGATTCTTTCCCGCTGGTTGATTTTGGAAAACAGTTAACGAATTGATTGGTTGAAATAACGTTCCACCATTTCAGATAGAGAAGAATTACTGGTGAATTTAACTCTCATTTTTCAGATCAGTGTCTACTGCCTCATCGCGTTGTCCAGCTTCATGTTCATGCTGGCCGAAGGGGGCCTGTTTCCTCAGCTGTTCACAATTCCTCTTGGGTTAATCACCCTGTTTTTTACCGATCGCTGGAACAAATTCAGCATGAGTCCGCTCTGGGCGAACATTCTGGGGCTCCTGGCGTTTCTTTTGGTGTGTGGCGAATTCTTTTCTGATATCGAAGGCCGCCTGCTGGCGGGGGCGCATTTCCTGGTCTACCTGACCTGGATCATCCTGCTGCAGAAAAAAGGGGACACTCAGTACTGGTGGCTGTTTGCGCTGGGATTTCTGCAGATCGCCGTCGGGGCGGTGTTGACCGAATCCGGTTACTATGGAATTCTGCTGGTTGTCTATCTGTTTCTCGCTTTCTGGACGCTCACCGTCTTCTCGATTTATCGCACTGATAAAACCTTTTCCAGTCAGCAGGCACCGACTCCCCTGCCGCGTACCGCGGTCGCTACGAGTACGACCTCCCCGTTTCACCGGCAGAGTCACGTACAGGACGGCATTCAGTCAGACCAGACACGTAAATGGATCACGGCAGAATTTATCTGGTCGTCCATAGGCTGCTCCATCAGTGCACTGATCATTTCCATGTGTTTCTTCCTGTTGATTCCGCGACTGTGGGTCAATCGTTCCTTCTTTAACAATGAGACTCTCGAAGCCGAAAAGCGTCCCCTGGTGGGATTTGCTGAGAAAGTACAGCTCGGTGAAATGGGAGAAATCCTGGAAAGCTCTGAGCGGGTACTGGAACTGACGGTTTACGACAACCAGACCGAGGAGCCGATTCCCGTTATGGAATTCGTCAGAATTCTGGGTATGGACGAGCCGCTGTTTCGCGGTGCGGTTCTTTCGACCTACGACAACGGCAGCTGGAGTCGGCTGCGCCGTCACTCCAACTGGCGGTTACTGAATTCGCAGGAACTGGAAATCAAAGACCTTTACCGGCAGGAAATGGTAATGGAGTCGATCGGGACCAATGTTCTGTTCGTACTGCAACCGATCGTGGGCATGGACATGCTCAGTAAAACCGAAAATACATTGAATCTTGATACGCTGGAGATCCGTCAGACCCACCCCCCTGAGGTGGATGGGAACACCAAATACAATGTCTTTACCGCCAAGGATCTGGATCAGAATATCCTGATGAATCAGCTCGATAATGAAGAAGTCTACCTGGACTTGCCCCGCAAAGATTTAAGGCGGCTGATTCAGTACACAAAGAAGTTGATCGCCGACCATCCCGAGTTGAAGACGAATCTGGCTAAGGCAAAGTTTCTGGAATCCCATTTACGCGATTCCGGTGAATTCAGCTATACGCTCAACATGTCGATTGTGGATCCGGAAATCGATCCCGTGGAAGACTTCCTGTTTAATCGTAAATCAGGACATTGTGAGTATTATGCATCCTCCCTGGCACTGATGTTACGGGCGATTGATATTCCCACGCGAGTAATCAGTGGTTTCAAAGGGGGGGATTCCAGTTATCTTTCGAACCAGTTTGAGGTTCAACAGCGTTACGCCCATTCGTGGGTTGAAGCGTTTCTGGACGGCAAATGGATCACAATGGACGCCACTCCCAGCCTGGAACGGGCAGAGATGGTTGCCCAGAGCGCGCCCTCTTTGGGAAGCTGGAAAGGCATGTCGAAGTTCTTCAGCCAGTTTTGGTCTGATTATGTGATTGGAGTCTCTTTTCAACGGCAGAAAGCGACCTTCTACGACCCCCTGCTTCGGGCTGGTAAGAAAATCGGAAACCGTCTGCTCGATATTCGGACGACGACCGTCAGTATGTTTCAGTCCGTTAAGAAGTTCCTCTCCTCCCCCCGTCGCTGGTTCAGCTGGGAAGGTGCGGCTGCTGTCTTCATTATTGCCGGCCTGTTCTTTGCGCTGAAATGGTTCTGCCAGGTTATGATTCGTCTGATCCGTAAATTACTGGCCAGGAACCAGGACGAGGAAAGTAAAATGCGCTCTGCCCAGATTGCATTTTACGAACGGTTCCAGAAACTGCTGGCCAGCAAAGGCTTGATCCGTAAACAGACAGAGACTCAGCAGGAATTCTCTCATCACGTGAAAGTAGACCTGAAGCAGGAACTGACTCAGGCGCAACTCAGCGAATATCCGGAAGAAATATCCCGACTTTATTACCAGGTCCGCTACGGAAATCATCCCCTGGAGCCGGAGCAGTCAGCGGAGATCGACCAGAAGCTGACGACACTCGAATCTGCATTGCTGGAACAGAAAGAGGGTTCCACCGTTGCAAAGTAGAGTGGTCCCGACGATTCTCTCAGGTTCAGGCATCCCGCAGTCGGGGATCTGAAGCTTCCTGCAATCCTTCGCCGATCAGGTTATATGCCAGCACGGCCATAAAGATCGCCATCCCCGGGAAGAAGATTAACCACCACATCTGCAGGTTCTGCCGCCCCATATTCAGCAGTGTTCCCCAGCTGGGATTTGGGGGAGGTGCTCCGAAGCCCAGGAAGCTCAATCCGCTTTCAATCAGAATGGCGGCGGCAATTCCAAAGGTGATGGGAACCAGAACCGGTGCCAGCGAGTTGGGCAGAATGTAGCGAAAGATGATGCGAAACTGTCCAACCCCGGTTGTCTTCGCTGCCAGAACGAAATCGCTTTCTCGCAGCTTCATGAATTCAGCGCGTGCCAGACGGGCGATACCAGTCCAGCCAGTACAGCCGATGATCGCCATCATATGCCAGATAGTGGGCGCATCGATGATAGCAATGATCGCCAGAATCAGAATTAATGTCGGAATGCACATCACAACCTCGATGACCCGGCTGAGCACCATGTCGAGGCCTTTGCCATAAAAACCAGCCAGTGCGCCGACAATGATTCCAATGACTCCCGCAATGCCCATCGAGACGAAACCCACGGACAAGGCGATCGTGGTTCCGTGGACCATCTGCGCGAAGACATCCACCCCCCGTTGGTCGGTACCAAACCAGTTACGCAAACTGGGTTTCCCGTTGTCCTGGGTGGGATTTCCCGGCATTCCCTTCCATTCGTCGTCATACACGCGGCGATAAGGATCCTGATAGACCAGTGGCCAGATCGCCCAGCTGTCGGGATCTTTCGCTTTCAGGTTTTCTGGGTAGCGGTTGCGAAAGCGGTCTTTGTAGAAGATCGGGTTTTCCCATTCGCGGCGGAAGTAGCCCATCGCGGGAAAGTAAATGTGACCTTTGTATTTACAGATGATCGGTTTGGTCCCGGCAATCGCAGGAGCAAAGACCGCTACCATGCAGAGAAAGCCGATGTAGATCAGAGCGATCATCGCCATTTTGCGATGTTTGAAACGCTGCCAGGTCTCAGCCCAGAAACTGGGTGACTTTTTGACCTTCTTCGGTGCAGTGACATTATTCTGGTCAGTGTCAGATTTCTGTTGCATGATGAGTAATGACTTTAAGAGAAATCAGTTTCAGATATAAACCATGGTTGAGTACAGAAGCCGCATCAGTGATCAGAGATTTTGACCCGGGGGTCAGCCATCGCGTAGAAGATGTCGGCCATAAGTTGTCCTGCCAGAGTCAGGATCGCAAACATCAGTGTCAAACCCATGATCGTCGGGTAATCCCGTTCCAGAATGGATTCAAAATAAAGCTGTCCCATGCCGGGCCAGCTGAAGATCCGCTCGATAATCACTGAGCCTCCCAGCAGCGAGGGAAGTGTCAGTCCAATGAGAGTCACCAGCGGAATAAATGTATTGCGGAAAGCATGTCTGACGAGAACATTCACGGGCCCCAGCCCCTTGGCGCGAGCCGTGCGGATGTAATCCTGTCTCAACACTTCGTGCATATTCGCCCGAATGAACCGGCTGTAATACGCGAGACTGCCATAGGTGTAGCAGATAATCGGCATGAGGGCGTGCAGGAAAATATCCCAGACCTGCTGGATCGTCGACATCGAGCTGTAGTTATCGCTCTTCATGCCATACAGAGGCAGCCAACCCAGTTTATTGGCCAGATAGATCTGCAGAAACAGAGCCGCTACGAAACTGGGGAACGAATACAGCATATACAGAATCGTGCCGATGGTTCGTTCGTCGAGATGACCCTGACGCGCCGAGGAATACAGGCCCATTGGAATGGCCAGCAGATAGGTTAACAGCAGTGAGCTCACCGAGAGAATCAGTGTCGGTCCGATTCGTTCGCTGATCAGACGGGTGACCGGTTGCTTGCGGGAAATGGAGCGCCCCAGATCAAGACGGCAGACATTACTCACCCACAAAACATACGCCTGAGGCCAGGGTTTATCCAGCCCGTAGGCTTTTTCCATTCGTTCACGGTCTGCCTCACTCAATTCCTTGCCGGGGTCGATCATCGCCATGGCATTGGAGAGAGGCGTTCCCGGCATGTTACGAATCAGGCCGAAGATGATAAACGTAATCAGCGTGAGTGTGACTAACCCGATGAGGAGCCTTCGCACGAGGTAACTGAACATGCTATTGAATCAATCCATTATCAGAATCAACAAAAACAGTAGCATTCGTCCGCCACAGGCTGAGCAGACTCTCAGCCTGTGATGAATCGAATCAGAGCAGCGTACGATGACTATTTCTCGACCGGTTTCCAGAGACTGCCAAAACCGGGACCGTACCCATAAGGACCACGGGGGCTGAAGACATAGCCTCTCAGGTCTTTATTGAAGCCGTAGAAGGAGTTGCGGTAGTAGAGCCAGGTGTAAGGCTGATCTTCGTAGAGAATCTTATGGATTTCTCCATAGATTTTCGCACGCTTGTCCTTATCAAATTCCCGACGCCCCTCTTCGAACAGTTTGTCGACTTTCGGGTTAGAATACTGTCCGTAGTTACGGCCTTCCCCTGTTTTCCAGAGGTTCATGCCGGTATCAGGGTCGGTGCCGGTTCCCCAGCCACCGAACATGGCCTGGAACTGATGTTTGCGGGCTTTATCCTGCATCACGGTGAATTCTGTCGCTTTGACCTCACAGATAATCCCGATCTGGTCGAGGTTCTCCTTGAGGAGCGTACAGATGGAAAGTGACAGAGGTCGGCTGGCAGTCATGATGGTGAAGCGGAATGGAATCGTTTTACCGTCGAATTCTTTGTCGCGGATCCCGTCGCCATCATGGTCGATCCAGCCTGCTTCGTCGAGCAGCTGTTCGGCTTTCTTCAGGTCCTGGTGAAACGGTTTCGTCATCGGCTTGGGCGACATCCAGGCCGTTTCATGAAAAATACCGGTACAGGGCTGATAGAGTCCGTAGCAGAGTTCATCCAGCATTTCCTGATGATTGAATGCATAGGACATCGCGGTTCGTACTTTCTTATCCTGGAAGAACAGCGTTTCACAGTTCCAGCCAAAATAGAAGTAGACCCATTCCAGTCCACTGGCTTTGGTGCAGACATCATAGAAATCTTTCCCATCCGTCTGGGTTTTCCAGAGTTCGGGATTCAGAGCCATTTCGTCGATCTCGCCATTTTTCAGAGCGAGCAGCGCCGTATTGGGATCTTCAATAATTCGCAGGCGAACACGTTCGAAGTAAGGCCGACTGCGAACCTGTTTGCCGTCCTGCATGTACCAGCCTTCCCGGCGTTTGAGCAGGATCTCCTGTCCACGAACCCGTTTCTCATATTCGTAAGGGCCGCCGGTGACCGGGTTGTTCTCGTACTTGACGTGATATTCGCTGTCCTGCAGCGTGGGATCACTATCCAGTTCTTTGGAGTAGATATGTTTCGGAATAATCGGGAAGTTCAGATTCCAGACGTTGGTCGGCAGTGCTTCTTTGTGAAAGAAGACGAGTGTCTGATCGTCGTAAGCTTCGATCCAGCGGATCTGGTCCGTTCCCGAACGAACGGCAGGCACCGGCACATCCGGATTCATGATTGTCTTGAAAGAAAAGACAATATCGTGCGCGGTAATCGGTTCGCCGTCTGACCAGGTCAGGTCGTCCCGCATGACGACTTTGTCGTACTTCTTATCTTTACTTGTCTGCCAGGAAACGACAGTGTCAGCAACGGCAAAGGGACGGAAGTTCCAGTCGAAACTAAACAGTCCAAACCCGGTTAAGGAACCCACTTCGAATTCGACCGCGGAGCTGCCCATGATGGGGTTGGTGCTTTTCATGTCCGCACCCACGTGGCGGTTGATGGTCGCGCCCCAGTCAACCTGTTCGTCATTTTCAGGCAGACGTCCCAGGGCACTCAGAATCTTTTCATTGTTTTCCTGGGTGTCATTTTTCAGTTTCAGAGCTTCTTCTACAGAGACCAGAGGTTTTTCCTTACTCTGTCGCTCACGCATCAGCTCGAGACTGTCCAGCACAGGCTGTTCTTCCCATTCTACTTTTTCATCCAGTTCCGCCAGTGACGGGGCATCGAATGGCTCGAGCAGAGGCTCGGATTTCTCAGCTTCTTCTGGGGTTTCAGGGGCAGGCCCGGGACAACCCGCCAGGAAGAAGGTGAGTAAAATAGTCAAAAGCAATCGATTCAGCGTGGATGAGTAGTACATGGATATTCCTTCAATTACTCCATTGGATCGTCGGGAAAATCTCGGGTGGATTCAATCGGGGTTCAGATCACTGCGAAACAGGTTCTGCGAGCTATTTGTAGTAGATTGTGGCAGACTCTGTCAAATAGAACAAGGCTGATTCTGGTTTTAAAGGCAAGTTGTGTTTAGACTTACCATCAACCAAAATCAGCCTGATGCAGTGAAAAGTCAAATTGTCATCCCGTAAACGGGATCAGGGGGTGAATCCTATTTGAAAACTCCCACCCAGTAGTGTTGTCCATTGCGGATCATATATCCGAAGCCCACCTGCGATCCGGTCAGCATGATCGAATGGTGTGCGGGTGATGCAATCCAGCCATTGACGGCAGCTGCTGCTGAGGTCGGTCCCTGGAAGATGATTTCCGGCCAGGGGAGGTTGCTGTGCTGATAGTATCCAGTGTCGGCCATCCAGGTGGCATGTTCCTGAGCTTGCAGGCACATTTTGGTATTCAGTGTCAGGGCAGGCATGCCGTTACGGGCACGTTCCTGGTTGTGGAGTTCGAGCAGTCGCTGAATGGTAGGATGTTTGATCAACCAGTCATGCTCTCCCTCTTTCTTTTCGTTCTCCTCAGAAAAAGCCGGCTGAATCAACAGCAGGCACATTAGACTTGCAAACACGACTCTCCATAATGGTCTTATAGTCATAATCCCTTTTCCTAGTCCTTCCCTATAGGATGTTAAGATGTGGGGCCGGCGAAAACTTTGACGGTCCCGTAACCTGAAGGGCAAGGTTAGCAACGGTAAAACGACCGGTCTACTGTTCGGAAAGGGGAAAATTGAGAACTCGGATCATATTGAAGAATCCACATATCATTGAGCGTTGGCGCTACGAATTCTGCTTTTTTCTATGTTCAACCCGGAGCCGGATTTGCGCCAAGTCATCAGTAGGCACTGATTCGATCAGACGTTTTGTATAGTCCTGCTGCGGGGCCTGATAAATCAGTTCTGAGGGGCCCAGTTCGACGAGTTTTCCCTGATTCATCACCGCCATCATGTCTGACATGAATTTCACAACACTCAAATCATGGCTGATAAAAATGTAAGTCAGGTGATGCTGTTCCTGTAAATCTTTGAGCAGATTCAGCACCTGCGCCTGCACGGAAACATCGAGGGCCGAAACGGATTCATCACAGATAATGAACTCTGGCTCGACCGCCAGTGCCCGTGCAATTGAGATGCGCTGTCGCTGACCGCCGGAGAATTCATGCGGATAGCGATCGAGATAATCAACCGTTAACCCGACCTCTTCCAGCAGTGCCGCAGCACGATCGCGCCGGTCCTGTTTGGAGCTTCCCAGATTGTGCGCGATCATCGATTCGGTAATGATCGTCGAGATCATCATGCGGGGGTTGAGTGAACTGTAGGGATCCTGAAAAATGATCTGCACTTTACGTCGAAATGGTTTTCTACCTGCGCGACTCATGTGTGCCAGATCATTCCCCTCGAGCAGAATTTTCCCATGCGAAACTGGTGCCAGGCCGACAATGGCTTTGCCGGTTGTCGTTTTTCCACAACCGGACTCCCCTACCAGTCCCAGTGTCTGTCCGCGATAGATATTCAAAGAGATGCCATCGACGGCACGCACATGGTCGACCGTGCGACGCAGGACACCGCTTTTGATCGGGTAATGCACGTGCAAATCATCGAGACTTAAAATCGGTTTCTCACCGTCCTGAACAAATTCCGATTCGGGAAGATTCTGTACCGTGTCCCACTGGTAACCCATCGACTCCAGTTCACTCCGCGGATGCAGCAGGCGGGGACGACCGTGAGTCGTCAACTCAAGAAAGCGGCTTTCATTAAACTCTTTTTCCTCAATCCGGTATTCGCCGGGTGAGGTTTCTTCGAAATCCATAAAGTCGGAAACGGTAGGCAACCGTTTAAAGGTCGTATCGAGTGCCGGTCGACAGGCAAGCAACCCTTTGGTATAGGGATGCTCTGCATTTTCGAAAATCTCCATCACCGGTTTGTATTCCACCAGTTTCCCACGAAACATGACAGCGACGTCGTCGGCGATTTCCGCGATTACTCCCAGATCGTGGGTGATGAACAGTACCGACATGCCCCGTTCATCCCGCAATTTGCGAATCAGGTTCAGAATCTGTGCCTGAATGGTCACGTCGAGGGCGGTGGTAGGTTCGTCGGCAATCAACAGTTCCGGGTTACAACTCAAGGCCATCGCGATCATCACGCGCTGTTTCTGACCGCCTGACATTTCGTGTGGATAACTCGAAAAACGTCGTTCCGGGTCCAGGATTCCGACTTCGTGAAACAGTTCGATGGTCCGCTGTTTTGCCTCGGTCTGACTGACCTTCTGGTGCAACATGATGGCTTCCATCACCTGCTTGCCAACCCGGAAAACCGGATTCAAAGAAGTGCCCGGTTCCTGGAAAATCATGCTGATTTCACGGCCGCGGATCTTCCGCATCTCGGGATCGGGTAGCTTAACCAGGTCTTTTCCCAGGAAGGAAATCGAACCGCCATCAATCTTCGCAGCGGTATCGGGGAGTAGTTTCATGATCGACAGTGAAGTCACCGACTTGCCGGACCCCGATTCTCCCACCAGCCCCAGTGTTTTTCCCTTTTCAATATGAATGGTCAGATCTTCGACAGCTTTGACTACGCCACGACTGGTGTGAAAGTAGGTCTTAAGTCCCTGGATATCGAGCAAAGCGGCAGACTCTGTCATGGGATTTCCTCTTGAAATCTATGGCATCATATGGGGAATCATCAGGCGGATCCGATTTCCGCAACCACGCTTTTGTAATTTCAAAAGCGATCTGCGTATAATAGCGAAACTCCGAGGAGTTGGCAGTGGAAACACAAGAAACCTGACGATTGTAGGAAAATGAATCGAATCACAATGAAACGCACTCTGACTGTAATCTTTTCTGTCCTGTTCTTTCAAGCCCTGATCGTTTCTCTGCCGGTGCAGAAACTCAGTGCAGAAGAGATCACATTTCCCGATGAACTCACAAAATTCGTCCCTTATCAGCACAATCCGATCTTCGAAGCCCAGGGGCCTGGACACTGGGATGTCAAAATTCGTGAACGTGGGTGGATCATGCCGGAGGGGGATCTGTATCACCTTTGGTTTACGGGTTATGACGGCAGCCGCGAGGGACTGAAAAAGCTGGGCTATGCCTGGTCCTATGATGGCATCCACTGGACCCGTTCTCCCTGTAATCCGATTTACGAGAAACACTGGGTAGAAGATATGATGGTCCTCAAACATGACGGGACCTATCACATGTTTGCAGAAGGCAAGAACGACATTGCCCAGCACCTGGTATCTACCGACGCTGTGAACTGGAAGCGGGTCGGCGCCTTGGACGTTCGACTGAGTAACGGAAAACCGATCCCGGAGGGTCCCTATGGAACCCCGGTTGTCTGGCATGAAAATGATCAATGGTACCTGTTTTATGAGCGACGGGACGCCGGCATCTGGCTGGCGATTTCTCCCGACATGAAAGTCTGGACCAATGTGAACAACGATCAGCCGGTGATGGTGCCTGGCCCCGGGAAATACGATCAGAAAATGATCGCCATGAATCAGTTGATTAAGCATCGTGGCACCTATTACATGGTGTTCCACGGGACGGCGTCGGCTAGAAAACCCTCTCTCTGGACGACAAATCTGGCGGCTTCTAAAGATCTGCTGCACTGGGTCAAATATCCGGGGAATCCCCTCACCAGACCGGAAGCCAATCAGTCCAGTGGACTGTTAATACCGGATGGAGACCGTTTCCGCTTCTACACGATGCATGGTCAGGTTGATCTACATCTGCCCGAAAATTCAAAATCGGAATGAGTCAGGACAGCAACTCATGAGCAATTCTTCTCTGGAAAGACCGTCGGTCACTGTAGAGAAGGATCGCGAAGTGAACCGCTTTCCCCGTTCGCCTGCCCTGACAGTACTGCTGGTATTTGCCGGCGGGATTGTAACGGATGCCTTTTATCCACTTCCGCTGGGCGACTGGATCTGGTTCAGCGGGCTGGCGTCACTGCTGTGGTGTGTTGCCTGTTACCAGCGTCGATTCGCCATTTCAGGTTGCCTGTTACTCATCTCGCTATTCTGTATGGGAGGACTGCGGCACCATGTTTTCTGGTACAGTCATGCACCAGATCACATCAGCCGGGTTTTTGATGACGGACCGACCGCAGACGACACAAGTAAACTGGTGCGTGTAACAGGCATTGTCAGCACGATGCCTGTTACAGAAATCGCTGATGGGGATGAGCAATATAATCCTGACGCTCCTCAGCAAAGGACTATGCTGGTACTCGCGTGCCGGAAGATTGATACAGGGCAAAATCAGTTTCCGGTCTCCGGAAAAATACAGGTCTCAATCTATGAACCAGCCACGCCGGGACGATCCGTTCCCTTTTCACTGGGCGATACGGTTACCGTCTGTGGGAAATTAACCCCTGTCAGTGGTAAACTGAATCCACAGGATTTTGACTTCAGTCAATATTACCGCAAACGGCAGATCGAAGCCCGTCTGTCGGTAAAATATTCAGAAGCGGTGAGCGTTATCATCCCCAGTGCGCGCTGGTCATGGAGTTCTTTTCGACAAACACTGCGTCAAAAAGTCAGAGACAATATCATTCAACAGACGTCAGGAGAGACTCAAGGAATCGCCCTGGCACTGCTGTTGGGAGACCGATCGGAATTGCGGTCTGAAACTCAGCAGAAGTTCAGTCGCTCCGGACTGGTGCATTTCCTCGCGATTTCTGGGCTCCATATCGGTTTTTTCAGCCTGTTTGTCTGGAGCTTCTGCCATGTGTTAAATCTGCCTCGCAAGGTGGCCTTCGGACTTCTGGTGCTGGCGATTGGCTTTTATCTTTCCATTATCGAAATCCGACCTCCGGTATTGCGTGCGGCTTTCTTTTGCCTCCTGGCCGTCCTGGGACTGATCAACTGGCGCACGATTACTACAGTGAATCTGGTCTGTGTGACTGCACTGGTGATTCTGATTATCAATCCCACAGACCTGTTTGACCCGGGAACGCAATTATCGTTTCTCGCTGTTGCCGCCATTTTGTGGACCGTGCAGCAGGACTTTTACAGCAAGCCGTTCGCACAATCCTGGATTCCGTTGCGCTGGCGTATTCTGGCAGAGGACCCGGTCCTGCAGACACCGTTGCACAAGGTCCTGATTCGACTGTTCCGCATGTTTTACAGCGTTTTTCTGGTTACGTTGATGATCTGGCTGCTGACGGCACCGCTGGTCATGTATTATTTCAACCTGCTGGCTCCGATCGGATTGCTGATCAATACCCTGGTGTTTCCGTTCCTGTTTCTGGTGTTACTGTTGGGATACCTGCTGATTTTCGCGGGACCGATTCTGCCCTGGGGAACATCCCTGTTTGGTTACTGCTTCAACAGCAGCTTGCAACTGTTATTGTCTCTGGTTGATTTCGCATCACAGATTCCCGGCGGCCACTATGAGTTACCGTCTCCCCCGGCCTGGTGGCTGATCTGTTATTATTCGTTTATTCTCCTGGCCATTCTTCCGGTAAGAGTGACTGCTGATCTATTTTCGCCCGCGTGCTTACGAAAGATCCGACTGTCACTCGTCCCCTGCTGGGTAGTGGGGGGACTGATTTTCCCCATTGCCAACCACGCGGAACCCGCATTGAAATGTACGATCATCGCCGTTCATCACGGCGCGGCAATTCTGATTGAATCCCCGGCTGGTCCCACCGTACTCTACGATGCCGGTTCGCTGGCGCCGGTCGAAGGGACCAGTGAGATTATCCGTAAAACGCTGTTGTCGCACGGCATCCGTCGCGTAGACCTGCTCTTGCTCTCGCATGCAGACAAGGATCATTACAACGCGGCATCTCGTCTGCTTGAGCGGGGGTATGTCAGAGAACTGGCCTTCCCGAAGTCATTCCTGGATCACCGTCAGGCTGGTACGATTGAATTAAGCGAACTGGCAGAGGACGAAGGATTACCGATGACGCTGGTCAGCAGAGGCGATCAGCTGGATCTTGGTGCAGGCGTTACAATCCAGATTCTGCATCCAGGCAACACGCAGGCTTTCGAAGAAGATAATGCCGCCAGTCTGACGGTGCTGGTTTCCTATCAAGGTAGAAGGATTTTGTTGACTGGTGATCTGGAAGGAGATGGATTACAGGCACTGCTTGCGCAGGAGTCACCCGGGACAATTGATGTACTCCTCTCCCCGCATCACGGCAGCTTGACAGCAAACACACGGGAGTTGGCAGAATGGGCCCATCCGGACTATGTGATTGTGAGTGGGGGCAAACCACAGACAATTGGACAGCTACAGCAGGTCTATGCGCCACAAACCAGGGTTTATGCTACCGCAACCCACGGTGCCCTGACCTGCTCCATCAGTCACGACGGGAAAGTAACAGTCACTCCCTATCGAACGCATCGTCGTTTGTTGCGGTAAAGCCGGGATCAGCAGTTTACTGCATGTCGATCGTATTCATCAGCTCTTCATGAGCACGGATTTCCAGCATGCGATGTTTGAGCAGTTTCCGCATATCGTTCATCGTTTTGAGTTTTTTCTGGAAGTCCTCATTCACCTGGGCCAGTTCAGAGTAATGTTTTGCCCCCTGTGAGATACAACGGTTGAGGTTCAGAATCGAGGGAGTGACCCCCGTTTTCAGATCGCGGATAATGCTCTCCGCCGCAACCTGCACTTCTTCACAGAGTTTATGCAGTTGCTTGCGATCGATTTCGCGTTCTTCTTCGGTGATGTCTCGCGTTGCAATCGAAACGTTCTTTTTACGTAGCGTTGATTCATCGACGAGTCTACCGAAGGGATTGAAGCCAGCTTTCTCTTTGGTCGTTTCAACGTCGAGAAGTTTGAGGGCATTGATCGCCTTTTTGAAGGAAGGCGTGATTTCCAGCGCGCGGCTGAAGCTCATATGCGCCTGGGTATGGTTTTTCATTTCGAGATATACATTACCCAGGTTAAAGTGCGCATCGACCATATCCGGGTCGAAACTGATCGCCTGCTTGTAAGCAGTCACCGCCATACTGAGCTGATTCAGGCCTTTGTGAGCGATGCCCATATTGTAAAACGCGTCTGCCGATTTCTTATCCTTATGCACCGCTTTGCGGAGCACGTCCAGAGCCTGCCGATATTCTCCCATGCGATTATAGATGGCTCCCATGTTAATGTAGGGAGAGGCATCGGCAGGGGAAAGCCTGGAGAGAGTTTTGAAGTGCTCGATCGCTTCCGGGTATTTTTTGAGCTGAAAGAAAACTGTAGCCAGACCGGTGTGAGCTTTCTTTTCCGTTGGTTTGGTACCAATGATCCGCTGATAGATCTCAACGGCCTCATTAACCTTACGTTCTTTCAGTAACTGACGCGCCTGCTGGTAGAGTTCTGTCAGATTTGAGCCTTTCATCAGTAAAGATTCTCCCACAGGGCAATCCCGAAACGACTCTGATTCCAGTCTGTCCGCAGTGATGTGCCCAGATCGCTGCGGGCAGTCAGAAATCAATCTGTAGAACTGTCTGCTATTCCTCTATCAGAGAAATGAGTTTGCTGCGAGAGCCTTTGTGAAAGCAAATTTTTCCTTCGCGGCCCAACCAGCCTACGGCCTGCATTACCAGATCGCGGGGAGCATCTATTTCACGAGACAATTTGCTTAAAGTAACCGGCTCATTCTCGCTCAAATATTGCCAGACGAGGCCTGCAACGACTCCGATGCTCTCGACCTGGTGCGACTCAATTTCCACTGACATCAGCCTGCTCCTGAACTGTAAACGTGTCGATTACGGTTATAGAACGTCAGTCACATTATCCAGATTAGGAGTTCGATCTACAATACCTCATCAGAAAAAACGTAAAATCGACGGGGATTCCACAGGGATTCGTGAATAATTCTGAGGATATCACACGGGGAGGCAGAACGGATTTCGGCGATCCCTAGACGATGTCCAGATATCCCTCATAGCCGCTGTCAAACACATCCAGGCTGGCTGAAATTGCTTCCAGATCTTTCCGAGTTTTGGCGAGTTCCTGATCCGTCCCCTGGTAGAGCACAAACGCCGTAAACAGATCCGTCTCGAATACGCGGAGAAAGGCGCTGTTGATCAGTTCAGAGCAGACAAATTCCAGATCGCGTGCCAGGCAGGTTTTCCCTGCCAGCTTAACGTCGGTTTTATAGACATCGAGTTCTTCGTATTCCTCCCGAAAGACTTCCAGTGAACGGTTGAGTAATTCCTCAGGGGGAATATCGACCATGTAGAGTGAAATCAACCAGAAGGAGGATTCTTCACTGCTGACACTGATCTGGATTTCTCCGTGCTCTTCATCGACCTGTTTGGTGAGTTCCCAGTCATCGGGATATTCAAAGGAGATACCGTATTCGTTAAATAATTTCATGACGTTTCTATATCTGTTCTGTAAACCGGGAGTTCGTTCTTGCAGTGCTATCTATCTGTAAGGAACACTGCGGGAAAGGATTATAGTTTCCCAACCCAATGATTTCAGGATCGTTACAGGCTCTTTTTTTAAAACAGTTCGAACCCGTTTATCGCAACAGAAGTTCAGACAGCATTTCACCGGTCGCCCCTGCTTTTCGCCAGGCCACATCCCGGGGAGTGCCGGCATCGAGCAGGTAACCACCGGCTTCGCCTCCCGTCGGTCCCAGTTCAATCATCCAGTCAGCCTGGATGATTGCCTGTGCCTGATGTTCGACAAACAGGACCGAATGACCTGCTCCAACCAGTCGTCGTAATACCTGCATTAATTGGTCAATGTCATGCACGTGCAGCCCGCGTGTCGGTTCATCGAGTACAAACAGCGTTTGTCCTGGCGTGCGGGTGATGAGTTCTTTCGCCAGTTTCAATCGCTGAGCTTCACCGCCGGAAAGCATATTGGCCGGCTGTCCCAGTGCCAGATAGCCCAGTCCCAGTTCAACCAGAACATGGAGCACATCGCTGACCTTGGGAATCGCCTCCAGGAACTGTGCCGCCTCCACTATGGACATGTCGAGCAGATCGCTCACACTTTTGTCACGATACTTGACGGCCAGTGTCTGCCGGTTAAAACGCCGCGTGTCACACAACTCACAGGGCAGATACAGGGAAGGCAGGAACTGCAGATCAACACGTCGGTACCCTTGTCCCTGACAGGCAGAGCAGCGTCCCTGTTTTGAATTGAAGCTGAACCGGCTCGCCGTGTATCCCCGCAATCGCGCTGTCTTTGTGCGCGCATACAATTTGCGGACTTCATCCCAGATTCCACAAAACGTCGCCGGATTAGAACGGCCGCTGCGGCCAATGGGAGTCTGATCAATGGTCTTCACCTGTTCCAGGTGTGAGACTCCTTCCAGGGAATCGTATGCTTTGTTCTGAACCTGCTGCTTTCGTAATTCCGCCTTCAGAGCCGGCACCAGGGTTTCCATGATCAGCGTACTTTTCCCACATCCACTGACGCCGGTGACACAGACGAGTTGACCGAGGGGAAGTTCGAGTGTGACGTTTTTCAGATTATGCAGCCGGGCCCCGGTCAGGCTGATTTTCGCGTCTGACGGGGGACTTGTCAGCGTGTCTGGAAAGTGAGCTGCGTGGCGGAGTGCCCGGGCGGTAAATGATTCTTCATTCCGGACCACTTCCTCGTAAGACCCCGCGGCGACGACTTCGCCTCCCGCCTCCCCTGCTCCCGGCCCCAGGTCGAGAATCAGATCACCGGCTTTGATCAGGTCCAGATCATGCTCCACCACAATCACGGTGTTACCATTCTGCTTAAGGCGATTCAGAATGGTCAGGAGTTTTTCCGTCTCTTTTGCATGCAAACCGGCAGTCGGCTCGTCGAGAATATAACAGGCGCCGGTTGTCTCACTCCCGAGACAGGCCGCCAGTCGCGCCCGTTGCAGTTCTCCCCCCGAAAGCGTTTGGACAGGCCGGGCCATCTGTAGATAACCCAGGCCGATTTCCTCCAGATACTGTAGACGACTCCGAATCGGCGGCACCAACTGGCTGGCAATTTCCCGATTTCGGGCGCCGGACTGTTCGAGCTCCTGAGACTCCCACTCCCTCAGCCAGTCGGTGATGCCTGAGGGGGGCATTCGCATCAGCTGGTCAATGGAGGTCTGGTGTAGAAAAATGGAGCGGGGATAGATATTCAGTCGCCCTCCCTGGCAGTCAGGGCATACGGAGACCGTTTGCTCATCATCGTCTGCTTCAATCACCCCCAGCCCATCACAGACGGGACAGGCCCCATAGGGACTGTTAAAGCTGAAGGTGCGGGGTTCGGGATCCGGGAAACTCAGATTACACGCCCCACAGGCCAGGCGGGTGCTCAGATAACGGTCAGACCAGCCCTCCGGTGTCTGATGGGTTACATAACAGGCGCCATTGCCATGCTTAAGAGCCAGATCGACTGATTCCTTAAGACGGGCCTCAATCCCCTCTTTGACGATAATCCGGTCGATCACAATTTCAATATCGTGGTCCATCTGCTCGTTGAGAGCGGGAGCCTGAGTGACATCCAGAATCTCGCCGTCAATGCGTGCGCGCACAAACCCCTCTTTGACGATCTTTTCCAGCAGAGCAGTGTGCTGCCCCTTCTTACCACTGACCACTGGCGCCAGAATCATGACCTTCTGCCGATCTTCCAGTGCCAGTATCAGATCAACGATCTGTTCGGCTGACTGCTGGTGCAAGGGTTGCCCGCAACGCGTGCAATGCACGATTCCTAATTGAGCATAGAGAATGCGAAAAAAATCGTAGACCTCGGTCAGCGTCGCCAGTGTGCTGCGTTTCGACTGGGTGCGCGGAGTCTGTTCGATACTGATCGTGGGAGGCAGTCCCGTGATCTGGTCCACATCAGGAGGCGTCATCTGGCTGAGTAATTGACGGGTGGCCGGCGAGAGGTTTTCCAGAAAGCGCCGCTGACCTTCGCTGTGCAGGGTGTCAAACACTAGGCTGCTTTTGCCACTACCACTGACTCCGGTTACCACCGTTAGTTGCTGATGTGGAAAAGAGACGTCGATATTTTTCAGATTATGGCAGCGAGCCCCATGAATCTGAATGGCTGGCATCGACTGGCTGGGCATAGACGGCTTTCTGAATCCCGGCTGGTTTCAATAAAAAAACAGCTGGGAAAGATCGGGGACAACGCTGGATGGGGTGACAGGCAACTGATATGATTTTAATCGCTGTTGAGAATATTAAAAGTTCAGGACCTGAAAGCTTATGTCGATCATCCCACATTCGTTTTACTTTCGTCACGCGATCATACTGCAGGAAGTAAAAAAGATTCCCCATCAGAAGGGACGGCTGCTCAAGCTGCCCGTTGCCTGCACCCTGCCCGATCTGACGTTTCAGCAGGATGCCTCAAAATGGGGAACGGTGAAGCTGGCCTGGAATAATGAGGGACTGGGAATCAGTCTGAAAGTGGATTCGAAACAGCATCCCACGACGCCTGCAGAGACCTTTCAGGTCTGGATTGACACACGCGATACCAAAAACATCCATCGGGCTAACCGGTACTGTCACCTGTTTCAGTTCCAGGCCTGTGGAAATACCCGCAAACAGCCGCTCTGCACGCAGATGACGATCAATCGTGCCCAGTCAGACGCTCCTCAGTCCGACCTCTCTCAGATCAAACTCTGGTCGGAGCTCAAAAACAACGGCTATGAACTGGAAGCCTGGCTGCCTGCGGAAACGCTCAACGGCTACGATCCTGCCGCTTATCCCCAGCTTGGTTTTTACTATAAGATCTTCGATTCGGAACTGGGTGAGCAATTCATGACGATCAACCAGGAATTCCCCTTTGGCCAGGACCCGAGTCTCTGGTCAACCATGCGTCTGGAATCCTGAAACGAAAACAGCGATGAACCAGGTATGGTCATCGCTGTTGATCTGATATCTCTGAGATCAGTCGGAGATTATTTGTTTTTTTTGGGCAATGCAACTGCGTAAAGCATGGTGACTGCGCCGATCGACATCAGGCTGAAGGCAGCCCAGTCGGGGGGATTCAGTTCTTCCTGCTGATCCTCATTCAGTGAGGTCATCCCCAGAAATCCACGGAACTCAGGTTCGCGAACGGGCTCTGGTTCTTCTTCCACCGTCACTTTGTGTGAGAGGACCATCTTGTCCACAAACAGAAATGACGTACCCGTCAGCAGTACAAACAAGCCGGCAGCAAAAAATGATGAGCGAAACATGCGATGTCCCTGTCCTGTAGCATACATCGATTACTATTTCGCTAGCTCCTCCTGAGCGTAAGCCCCGTTCCAAAAAACCTTCCTGACCAGTCTTGGGGGCTGTGAATGCGAATCGACGAAGAAAATCAAATTACGACCCACCCTGCAAAAACAGCGGGTTCTTATCTTTCTCTATCGGTAACTTGCTCTTTTCACTTGATTTTCTATAGGAATTCAACAGTTTCGGATAATACCAGCTGTCCGATTATGACAGTCATAGCGATCACCAAAGGGGTGTACATTCAGTTTTGGCCCCCTTCAATCCTTGAAACTGCATCGTGACCGGGATCCATAAAAAATCGCCTGAGCCACGACTGGAGTTTTCACTGTTCAGTCGCTAAATTGACTCTTCCGTATGATTTATCAATCGTTTGCTGAAAAATTTAAGATCTAGTGAGGAAAGTACCGTGGAAGCTCGGATTACCTTATTACCCGGCGATGGTATCGGGCCGGAAATTGTTGCACAGGCCAAGCGAGTTATTGATACGGTTGCCGATAAATATGGCCACCAGTTCGAAACTCCCTCCTGCCCGATGGGAGGCAATGCCATCGATGATTTCGGCGATCCGCTGCCTCCACAGACTCTGGAGACCTGCCAGGCATCGCAGGCGATTCTTCTGGGAGCCGTCGGTGGTCCTAAATGGGACGATCCAACCGCGAAAACACGTCCCGAAGCTGGTTTGCTGAAAATCCGTAAGGAACTGGGGCTGTTTGCAAATCTGCGTCCGATTAAGCCTTACAGTGAGTTGCTCGATGCGTCACCACTCAAACGGGAAATCATCGAAGGCACCGACATTCTCTTTTTCCGTGAACTGACCGGCGGCATTTACTTTGGTGAGTCTGGCCGCATGGAATCTCCGGATGGCGAAAAAGCCTACAGCATGATGACGTACACAACATCAGAAATTGCCCGGATTGTCCGCCTGGCTGCAGAATCGGCCCGTAATCGGCGAGGCAAGCTGACCTCCGTCGACAAAGCGAATGTGCTGGAAGTCTCTCGCCTCTGGCGTCAGGTTGCCGCCGACGTGATCAAAAACGAGTTTCCGGATATCGAGTACGAAGTGGTTCTCGTCGATGCAATGGCCATGCACCTGATCTCGCGACCTTCTGATTTTGATGTTGTCGTCACAGGAAACATGTTTGGCGACATCCTTACTGACGAAGGATCGATGCTGCCCGGTTCGCTGGGACTGCTCCCCTCTGCATCACTGGGCTCCGATGGCCCCGGCCTGTACGAGCCGATTCATGGTTCTGCACCGGATATCGCCGGCAAAGGGATTGCGAACCCGCTGGCGACGATTCTGGCCACTGCCATGCTGCTGCGACATTCACTCAACCTGGAAACGGAAGCGGCTGCCGTCGAAGAAGCTGTTGCCCGGGTTGTGGCTGCAGGACATCGTACAGCTGATATTGCCGCCGGTGGTAAGAGCATTTCGACCAGCGAAATGGGCGACCTTGTCATTCAGGAACTGACTGCCTGAGAACGGTATTCACCGTAATTCAAAGTAAAACGGCTGGGAAGAAAAATGATTTCCTTCCCAGCCGTTTTTTGTTTTCTGCAATTGAACTGCTTAGACGTCACACAGAATGACGGCTTCTTTCAGGCCCTCGTAGGGATCGCGCGTTGGAATGAATTCCTGTCCGACAAATCCCTGATAGCCAATATCGAGCAGTGCCTGCATAATTGGCGGGTAATTGATTTCCTGTTTCATATCCAGTTCGCCACGCCCCGGATTCCCGGCTGTGTGCACGTGTCCGATGTAGTCCTTATGTTCGTGCAGGCGACGAATCACGTCCCCGTCCATGATCTGGACATGGTAGATATCAAACAGCAGCTTCATTCGGTCTGAACCGACCTGTTTGATAATGTCGATGCAGTAATCCGTATGATCTCCCTGATAACCGGGATGCCCTTTCATGGGATGACTGCTGTCGCGTGAATTCAGCATTTCCAGGCAGAGATTCACATTATTCTTCTCGGCGTAACCGATGATCTTTTTCAGGCCGGCAACGCAGTTCTTCGCTCCTTCATCATCGCTGATACCGTCCCGCATGCCGGTGAAAGTGATCACATTTTTGACGCCGCCCGCGGCACATTCATCGATCCGCTTGCGCAGAATTTCAATACATTGATCCCAGTTATCCGGGTTGTTGAATCCGACTTTGAATCCATGGCTGGATGCGATCGCGCAGGTTAAACCATGTTTCTGGAGTGTCTTCCAGTTCTCGGCCGGCGTTAGTTCTACACTTTTGATTCCCAGCTGACTGGCGACCTGGGCCGTTTTGTCGATGTCCCAGTACTTCTTGAAGCACCAGTGAACGACTGACTGATTGATATTTCCCTTAAGTGTTTTGGAGGAAGAAGCATGGGCCGCCGAAAGCCCGAGCGCAGTTGCTGCCAGCGCGCCTGATGTCTGCAGCATGTTTCGACGACTGATGGGTGAGTGCATAAGAACCTCTGTTTCAGCAGGTAAAAGGAACAGTTTATTGTGAAGCCAGATGGACCAAACGTTCTTTGATCAGATAATGAAAAGCAACAATGCCAATCATCATCATAAACGTTACCGTGACGGAAAGTCCATCCATATCAGGCGCCCCTGTTCCCAGGGAAAGTAAACTGACTGAAACGAAGAAAAAAGTGTTACCCATCCACATGATGAAGAACGAAAGGGGCAATGCGCCCCATTTAATATAGGTGGACAGAAAAGCCGTCAGATGCCAGAAAAACAGGATCTCGGTACACATCATCCAGAACCCGGGTTCGGCAAAGACCAGGCCGGAATCGTAACGCATTTCCCTGAGACTGAATAACACCCCCAATGACAGATAGAAGAAGGCCGGCAGGATACTCAGTAGTGATCCTAGTACTTTAGAGTAAGCAATCTTCGCCATCGACTCAGGGAGCATCGCCGTGGAGACCAGCGTCTTCCACTGGATTTCCACATGGAAGATCCGCGCCGAGATCAGACTGATTTCAATCAGAATGACAATCAACATGGTCCAGAACATCGTCATCCCGATTTCCTGGATGGAATAGCTACGCGTGGTGTAACCAAAAAAAGTACAGAGAGAGAACAAAGCCATTCCGTAGGCAATGAATTTGATCAGGCTCATGCCATAGCCGCCGTGGACAAAAAAGAAGTCTTTCCACATCAGTGCCTGAGGCCAGGCGCGCCCCGGGGAAAACATACTGCGTTTCTTTTTTGCGACGAGTCTGCGTTCGGGAGTAGAAGACTGTTCGAGCAACGCAAAGCGGGTGAACAACCAGTTTGCCAGACCAAACAGGAACAGTCCCAACAACAAATTGCTCCAGAACTGGTATCCCCAGGCCGTCTCGTTGAAGCCGGTCGACAGGATGTTCGTAACCTGTTTGATCACAGAGGAATCGTAGATCCATTCGAGCATGATCCCCGCGACTTTCACGGGGAAGAAATTTCTCGAGATCCAGTTTTCATTGATGGCCGCTGTCCGCAACAGTTCAAACAGAGGGACACCCAGAAAGTACGTAACCAGGCCGATAAAGACCAGGGTGGAAGCGGTCCGCGAACGTGCGCTGATCACAGAGCAAAGCAGCCCCAGGTTAGCGACCAGAAACAGGAAGGCGGCCAGCGCGATATAGGCGGCAAGGACCTGCGAGAACATAACGCCGCCGAGCGTGATTGCGAGTAAGGTAAACGGGAACTGAATCGAGAGCAGTAACAGGGCGGCAATCAGGCGGGGCAGCATTTTTCCCAGCAACAGCGAAACCGGGTTGACCCCTGCCATCAATAGCAGCCCGATGGTCTCTTCTTCTTTTTCTTCGGTGATCGCTGTTGCGAAGAAGCTGATGCCTGCAATCAGGATAAACACAAAATTCAGATAGACGATCTGGCCGAACAAAGCCAGACCAGCCGCCCCCATCATGGAACTGCTCATCTGGGCGGAGAAGAGGCAGAACAGGATCAGGATCGCAAACAGGAAGCGAAACAGGTGTGTGCGCATCAGACGAAAGTCGACTGCCAACGCACGGTGAAACAGTGCAAAGGTTCCCTGAAACATCAGCGTACCCCCTGCTCTGTGAGATCGAGAAATGCCTGGTTCAAGTGCTTCTTGTCTCGCTGGAAGGAATCAATGACTCCATTGAGTGCAATGATTTTAGAAAGCAGCGCACTGGAATTGAGGATCGTCATATCAAAGGTCACCCGTATTTCCCGTGGCTTGGGTGTCTTTTCGACATTGACGATACCGGGTTCATTCGCCAGAGCTGAGATGATTGCATCCGGTTCCGATTCAAGGGTGATCTTATAGACGGGATGTTCCTGTTCATAATTCAGCAGACCATCCATGGATCCGCTGTATTTAATCAACCCTCGGTCGATAATGGTTACGCTGTCGCACAACTCAGCGAGCTCACTGAGAATATGTGAACTGATGAAAATCGTTTTGCCCATCCGCTTCAGTTCCTGGAGAATTTCCATTAACTCAATCCGGGCACGGGGATCCAGGCCGGAAGCCGGTTCGTCTAACAATAGCAGGTCGGGATCATTCACCAGCACCCGTGCCAGACTCACCCGCTGCTGCATACCCCGCGACAGTCCACTGATCAGCGAATCTCGGCGGCCATCCATGTCCGTTAATGTCAGCACATCATTGATGACCTGATCACGCTGTTCCTGCTTTAATCCATAAGCAGCCCCAAAGAAGTCCAGATATTCGAAGACAGTCATCTGTCGGTAGGTACTGAAATGGTCCGGCATGAAGCCGATTCGCTTTCGAATTTCCTTGACGGCAGTACGCACGTCGTGCCCAAATACGGCGACTTTGCCTGCCTGAGGTTGCAGCAGCGTGCAGATGATTTTGAGTGTCGTCGTCTTGCCGGCACCATTTGGTCCTACGAATCCATGCAGGGATTGTGGGTGAACCTGGAAACTGATTCCCTGAAGCGCACGATGCCCTTTGAAGGAATGCGAGACATTCTCAATATTGATGACAGGCGGATGATTCTGTTGGTCATTTATCATTGGTTAAATTCTTTTTCTCGGGTAAGGCGAGATTATAGGCGAAGAGAATACGTCCCTGCTGGGTTCCCTGCACGTTGGTTTTTACTTTGAGTGTTTCCGGAATCTCACCGTACAGAAAGAGCTGCAGGCGCGATGAGTCACCCTGGTACTGTTGCAGTTTTTCGGAACTGAGCAGACCGAGATCTTTTAATATCAAGTGTGTACGCAAACCGTCATAGACCTGCTCAATATCTGCATCCGAATTTGCGGTCCTGAGCCGTGAAGCATACAGCAAATCCGAATCGAGGTGTCTGTTCCAGGCTGAAAGCAGCTCTCGGCTTTTGCCTAACGATAATTCGCTCGGATTTTCACCGGAAGAGGGAATCAGGTCGTAGACGTATTTTCCGAGGATGAGTTGCCGGTGATTCAGCCCGGGTGGAAGTGGCGTTTCTGATTTGAGGGTCAGCTGTTTGAGAATCACGTTCCCGTTTTCCATGTCGATTTCATAATCCTGCACAGAAAACCGGGGGGACGTATAGGGGGCTTTGATTCGGTATATCATCCGGCGGCTCGAAAAGGGAGGAATGTCGGAGACGAACCTGCCGTCGTTGCCATTGAAAATCCCGCCACGCACCCGTTCGATCACTTGCGCTGTTGAAAAAATGGCGCCTTCACCGTCTTCCGTAAACTGGTAATCGTCCCCCTCAGTGACGAAGCAGTTCATCCAACAGGTCAGGTCCAGCTGATTGTCGGGGAGTGGTTTTGCCAGCAGCACGCTGTTAATTGTGGTTTTTTCTCCGTAGCCGCGTTTCCCGATGGTCCAGAAGATGATGCTGAATACGCTAACGGTACAGAGTAGAAACAGGAGGGAATTGCGATACCGCATCATATTTTTTCGATGCTGGAACAGATAACAGCCGGGAAAGATCAGAAGTATATAGAATAACGTCATAATATAAATTACCGCCCAGTTATGAGTCGGGCGGGTCAGTTCGGATAACTGGTAGAGAAATCCAGAGTTGATGTCCCCATACTGGTAAGGATCATAGTTCTCTCCGCTGGACTGGGATTCATTTGCCAGGGGAGCAGAAGCATAAATGCCCAACGACTTCGCCTCGCTGTCGCGGACGGCCTGGATTCGTTCATCCAGAGTCGTTGCTTTCAGTTGATTCAACTTTGAATTGTGGCGTATCACCAGTCCCGCACCGACGCGAAAATGATCAAAGGGGGCATTCAGGGGGGCTAAGTTCGATGTAAATTTCAAACTCTCACCACTGGGGTTGGGAAGCAGATGCAGAATGCCCCCCTGCTCCAGCCAGTCCATGAACGAGACTCGACGGGCCACATCCCAGCGCGGCACATGCCCCAGAATGACTTCATCCAATGAATCCGTCGCGGTCACAAACGGAGGAAACAGGTCTTCCGGGTATTTCTTAAAGCTGGCTCCCCCCTGGAGGAGGCCATCGCTCCCGGCGATGATAATCCGCAGAGGCCCGGTCGTGGTGGTGGTACCTCCGGTTCGTTTGACGCTGCGATATTGTACAAAGCCGGGGCCCCAGTTCAGGCTCCAGTCTTCATCCTGACCATCGACGATATAAGGATAGAACTGGACCCACTGGGAACTGTAAGGTGGCAGATAGACTTTTTTATACAGTGGCGCGCCGACTTTTGTTCCATTAAACTGCTGACGATTCAGCTGAACCGCTTCGTCGAAGACCTCGGGAGTATTATTGCTTAAACGCAGAGAGAGCGGGACAAATTTTCCCCGAACCGGTTGGTTATTGAATCCCCAGATGGTCTCCTCGACATCAATCGCATAAACAGCGGAAGGCAACATCAACAGCATGAAGAGCAGCAGCAGCTGGTTAATAATTTTGTAGTCCAGATACGTTCGGAACATCCTCGTCACATTCTATCCTTCCAGGGGAGAACTCAATACTGGTTTCGAATTACTCGGGGGTGAGGGAGGAACATAATCCTGTTCAGGCGTGTCCCCCAACCGCCCCAGTCTCTCATCAATGTGCCCGAGACACAAGTGGCGAAACCAGAAACAAAAGCAGCCATAGATGCACGAATTCAGGATGAGAGGAGCCCAGATCGACCCGAATTCACGAAATTCTGCGAATTCATTCACCACAATGAAAGAAGCCGGTCCCAGTAGAACGCCGTAAATCACGGAGTCTTCATTCATTGAGGGATTTAATACAATCAGGGGAAACGCCAGGATGAACGGGGACAGACACCAGAGAATGACGCCCCCCAGAGACGTCAGGATGGCTTTCGTCTGGGATTTGATTTTCATCCCGATCCAGCAGAAAAGATAAATCAACATCGGCAGGTAGATCGAAATCGTCAGCATCGAACCAGTAAAGTAAGCGAACCAGCGTGTCGAGTAATTCGAGTGACGGTAAGACGAATAGGAATATCCGGCCAGGTGATACTCCATTTTCCACCAGGTTTCAAATAACACGATGGTCAGCAGGGGAATCAACAGCACCAGACAAAGCCTTCTGACGCCGGCAATTTTCTGTCTCAGAATTTCTCTCCCCGAAAGAGGCGCCGTGAGTAACACATCCAGTGTTTCGTGAGAACGCTCCCCTGCAATCAGGCTGGTGGCTGAAACCGCGAGCAGCAGAGTCGTCAGGATCCAGACACCCCACAGCAACAATGCTGCCCCGGGAACCACCGGTTCCGGACTCCCGGTGGCAATCAAGATACACAAAAACAGAATGGGGACTTCCAGCGCAACCAGGATACGAAACAGGTAACGAAACGTGCCCAGTGATTTCTTGGAGGTTTCCCGCCAGGCGATGGGATCATTCTCGGGCAGCTTCACATCATCCTGCACGAGCACGATACCCCGTGTCACGCGATTGTCATTAATTTTACTGAACTGCGAGTCCAGCTTCTTGAACATGTTTAACAGCAGATTTCGTGGGAGCAGGAACGCACGTCGCACGAGAAAATAGTGGGCCATGATCAGAAACATCAGCGTGACAGTCAGCATGGGAATACTCATAATGAGTGGGCCCAGGATCGCGGAGATACCAGTCGTACGGGAACACAGATGGAAAAGGTAAGGTCCGAACAGGAACAGGTTCAATTCAGACGAGCGTCCCCAGTTTCCCAGCAGATTACTCAAAGCCGGTATATTTTGCAGCACCTGTGAAAAACCGTGAAACAGTTCCCGGTAATAAAACAGGTTCAGTTCGTAGACGATAATCGGTCCAAACAGCATGAAAAAGCCGAACACATACGTCGCGATAAAGGCACCGACTGTGCTGCGAAAGAAACTGGAGCAGAGAACGCCTAAAGCGGCGACCTGCAGCATTGTCATGAGTAGAAACCAGATCCCGCTGATAAACATTGCCGGCGACACTCCTCCCAGGGCGTAGGCAAAAGCCAGGATCGGTAGCCCCAGTGTCAGGAAAGTGAGCATCGTAATTAATCGGCCCAGGTATTTCTCAAGAATGATCGTACCGGGGCTCAGCCTGGTAATCAGTAACAGCCCCAGGCTGTTGCGCTCTTTTTCGTGGGTGATCACGCTACAGGAGATTGCCGGCAGGAACAGGTAGATGGCGGTAAACTGCAGATAGACCATCGCCTCAAAGATATCACGTCCCCGCCCCAGAATGGCCATCGGGTTATTTTGAAGTCCCGACATCAGATCGATATAAATAAAACCGACAAAACCGAGGAACAGCAGCGCATAAATGGTGCGGATGATGTAGGTTCTACGGCGGTTGGCCAGTTCTGTCAGCTCTTTGGAGAGCAGCGGAAGCCCGAGTTGGATTCCTCTGAATTTCATGCCGTCTTGCCCTCCGTCAACTTCATGAATACCGTTTCCATATCCATGGCTTCCGCCTGGAACATGCGGATCCGGGCCCCCGTCGCAGCCAGTCGGGCATGCAGCTCGTCGACGGCCATCTGGTCTTCCTGCAGTTGAATTGCCAGGCGGTCCGCCTGTACGGAAACTGACTTAACCCCTTCGTATTGTTCGATCTGCTGACAGATTCCGTTCATCTCACCGACGATCTGCACGTGAACAATCCGGCTGAGTTCGAGACGTTTATAAATCTGATCCAGAGATCCCTGGGTGACAAACTGACCTGCCTCAATAATGCCGATACTGGTACAAAGCTGCGATAGTTCGTGCAGAATATGGCTGGAGATGATGATCGTCTTTCCCATCTCTTTGAGGGCGACCAGAAGTTCGCGTACTTCAATTCGTGCCCGGGGATCCAGACCGCTGGCAGGTTCATCCAGCAGCAACAGATCCGGGTCGTGCAGCAGGACGCGTGCCAGGGCCAGCCGTTGTTTCATTCCGCGCGACAGAGAGTCAACGGGCGAGTCAATCTTCGCCGTCAGATCGGTCAATTCCAGAACGTCGTCAACAATTGCTTTGCGGCGGCTGCGATTAATGCGGTAGGCGGCGGCGAAAAAGTGCAGATATTCACGGGCGGTCAGATCTTCATAAACGCCGAAGAAATCGGGCATGTAGCCGATCATCTCGCGGATCAAATGCGGTGCTTTATGCACAGAAACTCCGTTGATTTTGACTGCGTCGCATTCATACTCCCGTTGCAGCGTTGCCAGAACTTTGATCGTAGATGATTTCCCGGCGCCGTTGGGGCCGATGAAACCGAAGACTTCGCCTTTGGGAATCGTAAATGAGATCCCTTTGACGGCTTCGTATTTACCGTAGCGGACCCACAGATTTTTCACTTCCACCATTGGAGGTTGCATGCTCATAGTATTTAATTCACACTTCTGTCAGAGGGCTTGTACGGCCCGCCGGCCTGGGGAAAACAGCAGTTGACGATAGACCGTGTCCTGGGTCTGGCCCGGAATAAAGATCACAACCAGCCACTGGTCGGGAGCGGAAGGGTCCAGGATACTGAGATCTTCATAGTTGTTTCCCCCGGATGGAGAAACCTGTGAAACAATCTGGAACAGTCCTCCCTGATTGCGTACGCACAGGTCATCCATGAAACTCTGCTGAACATGGTTATGGATTCCATTGTGATACTGCTCGGTATTGAAGAGTCGGTATCTCGACGGGTAACGCGTCTGGTTCAGTGTGGGATGTTGCAGCCGATGGTTCATGGGATATTTTGCCACTTTTCCGGCAGAGGTCCCATTGTAGATCATCACTAAAGCCTGATTGCCGAATTCTGCTTCAATCTGTTTTTTCAATTGCTCTCGCCCCTGCATGGAGGCCAACTGCTTAGTGTCAACTGAGGCCCAGTTAAAAGACGGCTGTTCTGACTGGGGGTAATTATTGACGATGCGATTGAGCTGCGGCGTCCATTGGGGCATACGCTGGAAAACCGAATATTGTGTTGGAATGGAGCCCGCATAATAGGGGGGACCGACCAGAGCGGCGTCCGTTCCGCGTGAATAGCGATAATAATTCTCCCCCATCCCCAACTCCAGCTGATTGAGCGAGGTCAGCAAACCGGATTTGACGGGTGTTTCGACATCCTGGTAAGAGCCCGTAAAAATCAACTCGATCTGATTTTCTTTAACGGGTCGTCCCTGCGAATCCAGGTCGATGATCACCAGTGATTTTCGTTCGTGCGAAGTCTGCATGAAGTAATTCGAAATCAGAAATGCGATCACTGCAAAACCGACAGAAATGAGGGGGAAGGTAATCCAGGTAAAGCGTCTCAGGTTGAAACGGCCCAGAACATAATATTCTCCCGGCCCGATGACGATGACGTAGCATAATAGAATCAACATTATCAGCGATGCGGGCACGATGCGGAGATGTTCCGGCATCAGACTGGAAACAACAGCGCCCCCCGTGCTGACAGGGTGATAATTCAGATTGAACATTTCGGCGGGAGTATAAGCTTCTCCATAGCGACTATGATTCTGCTTTGCCCGATCGACATAGGCATTGATCAGCGGCTGTTCGTCCCAGCGTTGATTTGCTGCGTAATAGTCCTGTTGGGAGTGACGCAGTTTCCAGAGAAAAAAAGGAATCTGTTTGCGCTGCGTTTCAGACAACGTGTCGTTTGCGATCGCACCTGCTGTCACGATAACAGAGCGTCCCCAGCCGGTTCGGAAAAACCAGGTGGTCTGGGCTTCGTCCTGCTCCAGTTTTCCTGCGGAGTTGAGCACAAAGGGAGTGCTTCCCGCATTATCTGACAACTGGTTGAGAAACTGTACCTGTGATGGCTGGGGATCCTCCCCTACCAGCACGCACAGACTGCCCCCCGAGCGAACCCACTGCAGAATGGCCCGCAGATGCCGTGATTCGAGTGCTTCCAGCCCCTGCTCTGTAATCAGCAGGATGTCGTATTGATGACAATCTAAAGGAAGCTGGGGAAACTCAGACGGTCCTACATAGATCGAGAATGTCTGCATATTGAGAGATAAGGGGCGATTGGTCAGATAGCCGCGATTATCCAGACCGTGTTTTCTGAGAATTTGCCGCAGATCGACGGGTAAAGGATCGGAGGGACTGATCGCTTCAAATTTAAGTTCATCCAGCAGACGTTTTTCAGCCTCTGAGAGACTGGTGTCAAACGAATCACAGACGCCGACAGCAAACATGCGTTCATAAACACGCCCGACACGGAGTAGAAACTCGTTTTTCAGATCGTACTTTCTGTCCGCTGTAACGAAACTGACCTGCAAGCTGACATTCGAAAACGCGTTGTCTACCTTCATCGGGGGCAGCATCATCGGGATTTCATGGAAACCGGCGTGTAACGCAACATCATTCGAACGAAACTGACCAAACTGTTGAACGCCATCGTGGGCAGTGACCAGGAAATAGCCTTCCAGAAGTCCTGTCGAGGCAACCGAGCATTGCCAGACCAGGGTGAGCGGTCCATCTCCCTTGGGGGACTGTGATGTCTGTCGCAGATCAACCGTCATGGGCAGGTTCTGCGCATGGACGGCAGCAGGCATCGACAGACACAGCCACCAGATCATAATCAGGAGTTGGCGCAACATGGTTCGATTTCAGGTTGAGGACGAATTTTTAAGTAGGAACACCCGATGGTTTGCGTTGGAAATACCACCATTCGAGTAGTAACAGGAAAAACGCGATCAGGGCAAACTCACTCCAGAGCGGTTTATCGCTGTCAATCTGGGCTGCCGCTGCGCTGACCGGAACTTCGCTGAACTGGATCTTCTCTACGGAAACGAGAGAAGTCTCCAGAGGGTTCAATAAACTCACGCCAATTTGGGCATCTTTAGCACCTTCGCCACTGATGTTGTAAGTGCCAACGTGGAGCGCTGCGATGCCGGACAACACGCCATTTGCATCACTCTCTACAGACAACGACTTGCCGACGGGGGTTTTTATCTGATAGGTCTGTTCCGGCTGGTATTCCACGACTGGTAAGACTGGTGTCGCGGCAGCCTGAGTTTCGGCGATCCCGGCCTCCTGCAGAGTCAGCTGGACCAGGTTCGAAACCATGATGGGAAAACCAACCCGGTAAGGGAGCGTCGAACGGTCTGTATCGAACAGGAAATAGAATTCCTGATCGGTGGGAGTCCGTTTCTGCAGTAACAGTGGTCCCAGTTTGCCGTGAATCAGAACTTCGTAGCCCAGTTCTTCCAGATTTTCTACGCCGGAGTTTTCTGTCCAGACCGGCTGCTGGGTGATCTGGACATCACCTAATTGGACGTGTCTGAGCAGCGATGAACTGCGGTTCCAGTCCACCACTTCGGTCAGTTCCGTTTCCAGCTTGATATACTTCTCTAACTCCTCCGGTACAAAACCGACTCCCAGTTTGATTAATGCTTCACGATCCATATCCTTAGCGGCACCGGAAATGACCAGATCGTATTCCGCAGGCGCTGAGCTTTGATCTGGTTGTGGATACAGGATCATCTCGGAGTTTTCATCCAAAGCATACCGATAGCTGGCTAACTCAGGATCCACATAAACCAGAAGTTGACGAGACTGTGGAATGGTCAGATAGGCTTCGTTATCTGCGACCAGACTGTCTGATCCTGCAGGAGTCAGGATAGCTTTAATTTTTGAAGCGCCTCCCGCATCAACGGCGAATTCCAGTCGTTGTGATTCTCCTGGGCCCAGAACAATCTCTTCCCGGGCCACACTCTGTCCATCCTGGATCAGTTCGACGGAGGCGGAACTGTCTGCCTGTTTTGAGTTCTCGATTCGCAGGAAGACGTCCCAGGTCCCCGCCTGATTTTTGCGGGCATTCATGGAGGTGATTCCGACATTCACGCCAGCAGGAGGCAACAGCTGGTAATTCAGCTCAAAGGGGAGTTCAAAGTCGATCTCTTGTGGGAAATTGCCATCGGAGTAGAAGAGGACTGATTTAATCGGGGCGGTGCGTGAGAGTGCCTGTGTCATCCGCAGCGCGTCTTCCAGCTGGCTGGGAACATCATCCACTTCCAGTGATGCCAGCGACTTTTTGAGGACACGCTGATTGTCGGTGAAGTCAGTCAGCCGACGGGCAGTCGAGCCGACGGCGACCAGCGAGATTCTCTGGTCGGGCAGCATGTTCTCGATCAGCTCATTCACTCGCTCTTTGGCGAGAGCCAGCCGTGACTTTTTCGTTTCCGGATCGGTCGCAGCCATACTGGCGGAACAGTCGATCAGAATCGGCAGATATTCGGCCCGCTCTGCCCCGCTCTGGATATAAGGCTGCATCAAAGCCAGAACCAGGAACAGCAGTAACAGGATCTGCAGCAGCAACAGAATGCTGCGTTTGAATTTCTGAAAGGGAGAATTCACCCGACGGTCATTGATGACCTGGCTCCAGAGTGCCAGCGAAGGCACGCGCTGATGCGGTCGCTTGAGTTTCAAAAAGTAAAACAGGAGCAGCGGAATCAGTAGCAGAAGAAACCAGGCGCCCTGCAGAGCATAAAAGCCGGGCCAGAAATTCATCGTACCCATCCTTTCCGCCGCAGCTGATCAAAGAGAACATGCTCCAGGGAATCGCCACTGTTAACTGACAGAAAACGTCCCGAACGCTGTCGACACAGTGTTGAGAGGTGGTCTTCCAGCATGGCCCGATGCTCGTGATATAATCCCAGCAGATCCCCCGCTGAAGAAATATCGAGAGTCTGGCCTGTCTCGCTGTCAACCAGACGCAGGTCCCCGTTGATTTCCGGATTGACCTCCGAAGGAGCCAGAATCTGAACCCCGAAGATTTCCAGTCCTGCACTGAATAACATGTTCAAAGGACGCTGCAGGTCACCGAAAGATTCAAAATCGGAGAGAATAACCGCGATCCCTCGTCCACGGTGCGTCCGTAAAACATCTTCTACGGCCTGCTCGACCGGTTCATCTCCACCTGGTTCCAGAGACGTCAGAAAGTCAAACAGTCGCTTCATACTGACCCGGCCCGATGAGGGTGGAAACTGGGCGGGACGACCTCCCCTTTGATTACAGGCATATACGCTGACCTTCTCAAAGTTTAACAGCCCCATTACACCGAAAGCAGCAGCCAACTGTTTTCCCCGTTCGAATTTATCTTCGTAATCCATTGAAGACGAGGCATCGAGGATGATGACGACATGCATTTCCTCTTCGTGCTGATACTGTTTCATGAAGGGACGATTCAGACGCGAAAAAATATTCCAGTCGATGTAGCGGACGTCATCGCCGGCCACGTAGTTCCGATAATCAGAAAACTCGGTACTCGATCCCCCTTTGCCGGTCAGGTGTTCGCCGTGACTTCGATTGGTGAGCCGCCTGGTCGGGTTGAGGCGCATCCGCTCCAGCATCGATAACGTCTTGTTATCGAACAACGGGGTATACTGCGTTAAGGCTGAATTCTCGGCCACGGTCCGTTACTCCTTCTCGGGCAGTTCCTGGCAGATTTTGGTGATCAGATCGGTTACTTTGATATTTTCAGCCTGCCCGTCATAGTTGAGCAGCACCCGATGCTGCAGCACCTCGTTCGCAAAGTAGCGAATGTCTTCAAACGCCACATGCGCCCGGCCTTCACTCAACGCACGCACCCGTGCCGCTTTTACCAGGGATTGCGCTGCCCGGGGACTGGCGCCCCAGTGAATGAATCTGCGGACTTCATCGGTTGCGAAATCGGTTCCCGGATGGGTTGAGAGCACCAGGCGAATGGCGTAGTCGCGGATTGGTTCGACAACCACAACCTTTTCCAACACCGAACGCAGTTCCAGAATCTGGCTGCTGTTGAGCAACTTGGTCAGTTCGACCGGCTGTTTCAGAATGGTCTGCTGCACAATCGTGTTGAGTTCGGCACGGTTGGGGAATGGGACATTAATCTTAAACATAAAGCGGTCCAGCTGTGCTTCCGGAAGTGGATAGGTCCCTTCCTGCTCAATCGGGTTCTGGGTTGCCATCACGAAAAAGGGCTGGTCCAGCCGATACTGTGTCCCACCGGCGGTGACGGTTCCTTCCTGCATCGTTTCCAGCAGGGCCGACTGTGTCTTGGGCGATGCCCGGTTGATTTCATCTGCCAGCAGCAACTGAGTAAAAATCGGTCCTTTGCGGAATTCAAAACGGTAGGTCCCGGTTTCGTCGGTACTCATGATATTGGTGCCGATAATATCCGCAGGCATCAGGTCGGGGGTAAACTGAATCCGTTGAAAATGAAGGTCCAGTACCCGGGAGAGTGCTTTCACCAGTTCGGTTTTCCCCAGTCCGGGGACCCCTTCCAGCAGGACATTGCCGCCACAAAACAAGGCATAGAGTGTCGATTCCACGACTCGCTCCTGGCCGATAATCATCCGGCCTACTTCGGATCGCACCTCGTTGAACACTTTTTTAAAGTGATCGGCTTCGGCCTGTAACACGATGGGTTCGTCGGTTGTTTCCGGCTGATTCATATTATTCTCCACGGTTGAAAACCTGTCTGATTACTGATCGTTATCTTTGTCTTCTGAATTTCGTTTTCGTTTCATGTCCAGTAAACGCCCTGTCGTGGACTGATTATCCGGTGGCGTTTGCGGCGGAGGTGCTGCCGACTGCTGTTTTCCGGAATCCTTTGCACCGGGGGGCTTCGGAGTGGCTGCAGGCCCCTTCTGCAGACGTTGCTCCTGTAGTTGGGCGAGTGTCGACTGGCCAGTTTGTTCGGTCGGACCACCGCGGCGGGCATCCAGATCGTCCACCACATCCTGTTTGCGTTGCAGCAGGGCGCCCATCGTAGCGGTACTCTGCTTCTGCTCCTTCCCGAACCCAAACCAGCCTTTGATGACGTACCAGTCAAGCTGTACCCGACGGATGGCAACGTCCAGAGGAACCAGGATTGCCAGTGCCATCAGAAACCAGTCGAAGACCGGGTTGGAACTCTGTTTAGGATCGCGGCGACCGTAAATTACATCCGTTGCGATGGCGGGATCCAGTCGCTGGCCGCCGGTTCGTTGTGCGATTTCTTCCAACACGATGGGATTCGAACGGAACCGCAGGAATTCCGGTGAATAAGGTACAATAAAACCCCCGTTGGCGTGATCTTCCCGTTCCCCCGATTTTCCAAGAGCCGTGACCTGGTAGCGCCCCTTGCCCCAGAGAGGTACTTCTGCCTGGTAGCGACGGGGGCTGACCTGCTTGAGTACCACGGTCTCCTTTCGATCATGAGGACCTGCAATCCGGGCTGCAACATTCAGAAACGATTCTTCCGGGTGAAAGTCTTCCACCATGATCGTTGCTTTATTACCTGTGACATGGCTCCACAGTTTCAGATGATCCTGTTTCTGCACACGCGAGATCTTGATCATCAGCTGTTTGACAAACGCCTGGTAATGATCCCAGTTGACCCAGTCTTTCCCCCAGTTGGGTGAGAGGTCTGAAGTAAAGGCGGCCGTCGTTCCCAGTCCGTAACGCCAGAAGGAGAGGACCGGATCAATTTCCCCTTCGGCCTCTTTCTTTTCCGGCGCGTTTAGGACACCTTCCGCCCGTGGTTTGATCGTGGTTAACACATAACCGAACAGCGGTGGAATCCGCTCAATGCCTTTCAAGACCGGAGAGATCATTCCGACTTCCGGCACGAACGTTTCATTTTGAATCATGCTCCGTTTCAGCGTTTTCGATTCTTTGATGAAGATCGAAGGTAACTGGTTGGGATCGGAGGGGAAGTAATACCGCCCGCCCGTGGCGCCGGCGATGGCCCGCATCGTCGAAATATCGCGTCCGCCATGCGGGAAGATCGCGACCATCGAAACGCTGACTTTATTCTTCTGAAAATCACTGATCAACTGTGGTGCGGGGGGCTGAGGATCGCCATCCGAGATGATGATCATGTGCTTGGTGGAGGCATCGCTTTCTTTCAACCCCTTCAGTCCCAGACGCATCGTATTGACAAAGCTGGGCATATCCCCGATTTGCGCGCCATTGATCTTGGGGACCATCTTCTCATAGTCGCCGGCGGGCGTCAGCTTGAACAGCCACTTTTCGCCCTCCATGTAATCGTAAACCAGAACCCCGACTTCATCCTGAGCACCCAGTACCTTAATCGCCTGCTTGGTAATCCGCTTTCCCCAGGTGTTCCCCTCCGGAAACTCGCAGGTATGCAGAATAATTGCCAGCGCGCCTTTGGGTAGAACTTTCTTTTTGGTGATGTCCATCGTGACGGGTAACGCGTCTTCAATGACCGTACGGTGATAGCCTCCCGGGCCAAAACTGTTGTCTCCGCCGACCATCATGAAGCCGATGCCCTGGTTGAAGACGGAGTCGTGGACGGCTTTGAGCTGAATGACGTTAAACGCATCAGCGGGTACGTTTACAAATAAGACCGCGTCATAAGGCATCAGTGAGAGCGAATCATTCGGAAATTCATAAGCCGAAACGACATCGACATTGCGTTCTCCTTCGCGAATCGCTTTCACCAGCGACTCCCAGTCCCGGTCATCACCGGCGGGATTCGTCACAACGAGAACTTTGCCTTCGCCTTCGACATAGATGTAATTGATGACGGTATTGTTTTCGCGGATCTGGTCATCGGCGGCCTGGGTTTCGATTGTCGCGGAATACTCGTAGTAGCCAGGATCCCGCAGATAGATGGGGACGACAAATCGATTTTTGCCGGCTTTGAATTTGACTTCCTGTTCGTAAATCTGTTCTCCGTTCTCACGCAGTACCAGCTTGCCTGCACCATCCTGGAGCGAAGAGAGTACCACGGAAGCTTCATAGTTTTCGCCCAGTTTGACGAACCGTGGCAATTCGAGATTTTCCAGCCAGACTTCCTTGTCATATTCGTATTGAATCGGCAGCACATCCACGGCGATATCGCGGGATTTCAACTCGTCCAGGATCTGTGAGATGGAGCCTTCGGTCTCGGTGCCATCGCTGATCAACACGATGCGTCCGCGGTTTTCTTCAGGCAGCATGGCAGCGGCCAGTGACAGAGTCTGCTCGAGGTTGGTTGCATCCCTGTCGATACGCGAATTCAATGCTTCAAACGGGAACGACATGCGGGGCGGCAGTTCGACAGCCGAATTTCTTCCGAAGACGACAAGACCTGCTTCATCCGTGGGCGGTTTTTCGGTCACCGTTTTCGTAACGAATTCCAGTGCTTCGTCGACGGACCGTTCACCGATGGAATCGGATAGATCCACGGCGTAGACCACTGAGATCACATCCCGTACTCGAACGGACCGTGGTTCTGCAATCAGGATCACAAACAGTCCCAGCATCACCAGTCGCGTCAGCAGCGCAGCCAGTGCCCTGCCCCTGCTCAGCCCACCATAACCGGCCACAGAGAGCCACCAGACCCAGACCGCGAAGAGAATCAGCACGAATGCCCAGGGACGGGCAAAGAGCAGAACTCCCGAAAGTTCGAGGCCCACACAAATGCCGGCGTAAAGCAACAGGAAGAAAATCAAAGGGAGCGCCCGCCGCCACGTCATCGGTGTGCGTGCTCTGGGAACTAACTGTTGATAGAGTTCTTTGATTTTCATGGTGTCAATTTTACGATTAAACGATTTCCGGTGTCAGCAATGAATACCTGATCTTTTGAATTTACAGTCAGTCCCCAGGGAGTCAGGAATTCTCCCTGCTGCATCCCTGTTTTCCCAAATCGCCCCAGGATATTTCCCTGCAAGTCTGTTTTGGTAATCCGTCCTGATCCGTATTCCACGATATACAATTTGCTGGTATTACGGTCGATGGCGATGTCATAGGGGTAATAGAGGGGAATTCCCCCGGTTTTTGCTCCCAGAATTTCCAGAAACTCACCTTCATCTGAGAAAATCTGAATTCGATTATTGATTGCATCCGAGACATAAATTTTGTGATCATGCCAGATCATTCCCGCTGGGCGCTGAAATTCCCCCGGTCCGGTCCCCACCTTGCCGAATTCGAGCAGATACTCGCCCCTTTCCGAGAACTTCTGAACGCGGTCGTGATTCCCATATTCGCAGACGTAGATATCTCCTTCCGGATCCTGCACCACGGACACCGGGTAGATAAACTGGGAAGGACCTTCACCATACTCTCCCAGCATGCGGAGCACATTTCCCTCTTTGTCAAAGAAGACGACGCGATGATAGTGGGTATCCGCAACCGCGATCTCTCCATTCCTGAGCAGACAGACCCCTTCCGGCTTGCCGATTTCAAAATCAGGCATCTCCCACTGTTTGATCAATTCATCATTCGCATCATAAACCAGGACCCGTCCTGCGTTATCCAGGACGTAGAGTTCATCGTCAGGCCCCACATTCAGACTGCGCGGCGCCGGGACCTTGATACCTTCCGCGGGAACAGGCCACTGAGTAATCTCAGAGAAGGATAACTCCGGCGCATCACCGGGAATACAGCCTCCGCACAAGAGCAGACAGCAGAACAGAATCAGCAGTCGAATGGAAATTCGCTGTCCCGCTTCCAGTCCTGCTCGGACGGGTCGATGATAAAAAGTATGTGCTGCACCGGTTTCCCGGTTCATGGTGCGGACTTCTTCCATGGTTCCGAGAAAATAAGTCTGTTTAATTTCGAACGGACCGGCAGGGTCGGTGATCAATTCCACCTGTTCGGGACGGGCCAGCTTGGGTAAGTCGGAGGTTTCCCCGGGTGAATCGATTTCATTCACGGGCCCCAGAAATGAAGCCGCCTTTACCGAGGAGGGTGAACGATAAAGTTCTTCGACTGGACCATGATAGATAACCTGCCCCTGATCCAGGCAGATGACCTGTTGTGCTTCGCGGAGGACCAGCTCGGGAGAATGCGTCGAAAAGACAAGTGAAATATTGTGAGAGACACAATACGCGCGAATGAAATCCCAGTACTGGGGCCAGTGCGCCTGATCGACGTGGACCAGTGGTTCATCCATCACCAGGACTTTCGCCTGACTGGCCAGGGCCCGGACAACCGATAGCCGGGACGCTTCCCCCTGGGACAACTGCCCGGGGTATTTATCGCTCACATCAATTAACCCAAAGGCGGCAAGCAGTTCATCAGCTCGTGCCTGTTGTTGATCTGTATCCGGACTGACCAGCAGACAATGCTCGCGGACCGTGTACTGAGGCCAGAGACCCATACTGTGAGGGACCCAGAACAGGTCGAGGGTTACGGTCTCCGAGTGCGTTTGATTCCGTTGAATTTCTCCCCGATCGGGGCGTTCAAAGCCAACCAGCAGGTTTAACAGAGATGTCTTTCCTGCACCGGAATACCCCATGATGGCAGTCACCCCGGCTGGAATTTCCAGGTCGATGCCCTCCAGGCGTACGCCCCCCTGCCAGGACAGGCTGACTTCGGTCAGTCGCCAGATAAGAGTTTCAGATTGGGGAACCGTTACGACCATCGTTGATCTTTTTTACTTTCAGACAGGCACGCGATAGCTGGCGATCCAGAATCGTTTCACAATGGGAACAAGTGCCAGACAGAGACAGACCGGCACCAGAAAACAGAAAAAGGTGATCGCGGACAACATTGCGTTCTGTCCATAATGCATCAGTCCATATAAACGAACAGCTGACGTCATCGTACTGCCGGGAGCGAGTATTGAGCTGATCGTGACATCCCAGTAAGCCCAGAACGCCAGCAGAACCACGGCCCATAATTGCATTCTTCCCGAGACGGCCCAGAGCAATTCGCCCCCCTGCCCGGCTTGAGAGGGCCGCGGGGATTGACGAAGTATCTGTGCCAGAAACAGGCCGGCATGCTGTTCTCGTTTGAGGAGCATCAGCCGCAGGAACAGGGCGCGGGGAAACAGAAACAACACAAACCCCAGCAGAACCGGAATCGGCGTGCCATACATGACTGAGCCAGCGCGGGTGAGAAACAGGGATGCCAGTCCGAGAGCGAGGATCAGTGCACCACACAAACCAGGTAGACAGCACAAGAGGCCCGTCAGTCCGGTGAAAACGGTGGTATTCTGTTTTAAAAAGAATGAGGCCAGTCCCCAGGCGGCAATACCGGTTGTCGCTGCGTAGGCCAGCGCCCAGGCGCACTCCTGTAAAATGCTGACGAGCTGATACTGATTCTGGAGCAGATTCAGCAATGACTGCAAACTCCCACCACTGATTAAGAGAAAGGGAACCAGCACGACCAGGGCAAAAGCGGTCCCCAGGTAACACCAGTCCCAGAGCTTCGCTTTCTGTAGTACGGGAGTTGGCGTTTCATTCGCATTCACTTTTCTGGTCTCTCTCTGAAACCGCTGCAACAGGCTGAAGACCCCCAGCAGGATGACGACTTCAATGACGAGAGGCGCCAGTAGAAAAGAAAGTGTTTCCTGCACGGGAACGCCACCCGCCTGGGCATCAAAGATCCAGACGGTCCAGGAATCGCGATACATCAGCGAGGCGATTTCAAATTCCTGAAAACTCAACAGAAATAACAGCGTCCAGACGGGGATCAACAGTCGCAGAGAATTCCAGAGAAAAAAACTGGCTCGGGTCTTCAGGCTGGCCAGTCGCGAACGCGGCGCACGAAAAACGCGTCGGATGAAATCCGCTTCGGGAGAGATTAACGCTCCCCCCGCCATACTGAAACAGAGTATTCCCACAGGGACCACTTTCATCAAAACCAGAGTTGAGTATGTCAGTTCGACCAGGGCAGGATACTGCACGAATCTGACAGAAATCAGAGACCAGGCATATCCCACCAGGAGTTCAGGAACAAATAACGGTGATAAAATCAGAATTAACAGGAACCAGGAACGAGATTCAAACGCTTTCCGGGTCGGCGGGGTTAACCGCCGGGCTAAAAAGACTCCGATGAATGAAATACATAAACTGCGCAACACGGTCACGCCACAGGCTGTGGCCAGGCTCATTTCAAATACTCCGTTTTGAGCCAGTCCAGCGTCTGCTCTCTTTGTTTGACCAGATTCGTCAGGGGATATGCTTTTTCGATCTCAGACCGATACTGTTTTACTTCTTCCGGAACTTGCTCCCAGTCAACCGGCCCCAGGGGGATCTGGCGTGACTGCGAGCGGGCCAGTTCCAGTTCAACCCGCTCCGAGAGCAGAAAATCGACCAGTTTCTCGGCCTGCTCCCGCTTTTGGGTTCCTTTGATGATCGCCACACTGTTGGGAATCAGAATCACTTTGTCCTCGATCGTCACGGGGATAGCAGCCACCGGCTGTTGCTCATCGACGGCGACAAAATAGTCATCCGTGTCTGTATAGCCCAGTACGCAGGCACCACCGGCGACGAGGTTCTTGACTTGAGAATTACCGGTCGTGACCTGAATCCCCCGTTTGAGTTGTTCCGCATACCAGGCTTTGAGTTGATCCAGTCCCCAGACATCACAGAGGATGGTAAAATGAGTGAGCGTTGTCCCGTACAGGGGTTTGGCAATAGCGACCTGATCCAACGGCCCGGCCAGAACCTTCTCGATGGCAGCGGAATCCGCCTGCAGCTGATTCGTATTGGTAATAAAAACCCGCAAACGGGCTGCGAAACCGGTCCAGCAGCCTTCCGGATCTTTGAATGACTCAGGGATTCGTTCGTACCCGGAACCTTTATAGCTTTCCAGCAGTCCCCGGGATTTCAGATCCGCGGTACCCAGCGTCTGGTTATTCCAGAAAACATCGCACTGGGGATGCTCCTGTTCTCGAATGATCAGATTCGTCAGGCCGAGAGATTTAGTCGCTTCGGTATCAAACCGGGGTTCGACGGCAATTCCCGTCTCTGCCATGAATTCGTTGAGTATTTTCTCCGAAAAGATGGAGTCATGTGCGCAATACACAACCAATGGATCTGTCTGCTTCTGATAATAGAAGACGACTCCAATTCCCAACAGGGCCAGCAATAGAATGATGATTAAGGTAAGCCAGTCGGGAGCACCCTGGGGCCTGATTTGTTCATTCATTTCTGAGGTGTATTCTCGTCAGTTTTTTTCTCGAGTGAGTTGAAATACTTCTTGATGCCATCGTGATACCCGGGCGGAATCTGCTCCTGCATGATGGCTTCGCTCATGCCCTGCTTGAGATCCGTGACCAGCTTGTTGTAGTTTTTCCTGGCTTCGCCACTGTCGCTGAGCCCCTTGGATTTGAAGGAAAGCAGGACCTTACCAGCGGTGATGGCAGACTTGGACTTTTCGGTTTTAAAACCTTTATCACCCGTGTCGTCTTCATCGACTTTGCCTCCTCCGCCCTGTCCCTCATTGCCGGTCCCTTCACCGGGCATTTCTCCCCCCATCATTTCTGCATAGAGTTCTTCGTAGTCTTCGAGGGTCATACAGTTTTCGCAGGCTTCACCGTCGAGGCCTGATTTGTCGTTTGCCTTTTTAGCCATCTGTAGAACTTTCAGCGCTTCTTCCAGCTTTTTCATGTCCTTGGCCGACTGCGCCACTTCTTTGAGTTCCATTTTTGCCAGGTCCATGGACTCCATGGCTTCTTTGAAAGCCTCTTCGGGAGAAAGCCCCTTAGACTGTGCCATCTGCATCTGTTTCATGGCTCGCTTCAGCGCTGCTGCCATCGGCTTGGAAGAAGTCTGTTCCCGGGCGAATGATTCCATCTCCTTGAGTTTCTTCTGGATTTCATTCTGCAGTTTTTCCCGTTTGACCGGGTCTTTTTCTTTCATCAGCCGTTGCAGCTGATCTTTCAATTCATCCATCTCTTTGGTGAGTGACTGAGTCGAACCCTCCTGCAGCTCTTTAGACCACTTCTTCATGCCGTCAGCTTTCGACAGGCCACCAAATTTCTGGGCCTGGTCTGCCTTCATCATCATGCTTTTCATATTCTCTTCGGCCCTCTGCCGCCACTTGCCTCCCAGAGACTTCTGGTGACCAGCCAGGGTCTTGGCATTTTCCTGTTTTTTGCCGGGGGTCATCTTGCGAAAGTCCGATTTCAGATTCTCTACCGCCAGTTTGACATCTTTAGACTCTTCGTCGCCTGCACCGTTATCTTTGTTCTTCAACTCAGCCATGCGGGCCTTTGTTGCTTTTTTCTCTTTCTGGAACTCCTTGACCTTTTCCTGTTCGATTTCCGCAGCCTGTACTTCACCGAAGGGGTCGAGTTGCGGCGCATATTGCAGTGTCAGAAACAGAACCAGCGTGGAGGCACAGACCCAGCCCACCCGTTTCGCCCAGGCAAATTCCACGACCTGGGCGGGTCTGATTTTCTCTGCCTGCTTTTCTGCGTCCTGCGCGACCAGGGGCTTATAATTGCCGACGGCCTGTTCCAGCATCGTCACCGTCAGAAACAGATCCTTGGTTCCCTGTCTCTGATCGATCAGGCGGGCCGCCTGTTCGCGATCGGGCCGGCGAAACAGAATCGCTGACAGCACCAGCGTACCGATGGCGACACTGCTGATGGACTCCAGTGGGAACCAGCCGGTCCAGTAGCCCGTCAACCGGCTGAAGAGCATCAGCGCCAGGTACAGGGATGCAGAGATTACAAATGACACAAAGAGTGCACGCCCCCAAACCGCTAAAGCCAGGCGACGCTGTACGCGTTCGATCAGTCGATTTGATTTTGTCATTTGTTCCATGAGTTTTCTCCTTGTTAGCAGGAGTTGTTAGTCCGTTGATTTGTCTGCGATACTAATCCGATTTCGGGGAGAAGGCCTCCGCCTCATCGGCGCTGATCAGGTGGTCCTGATTCTGGTCCAGTCGTTTAAATGTGGCTGCGTCGAACAGAAATTCCCGTTCCGATATGTCCCCATCCCGGTTGCGATCCATGCGTTGAAACCAGCGTGGTCCGGAAATGGTACGAGGGATTGTACTGTTCTGGTTCATTGCCATGGAATCCATCCGTGGATCAAACTGAAACAATTGCGGTTTCCCGAGTTCAAATGTCAGTTTGAAATGTCCTCGTAATTCTGCAGGATCCAGTGACTGGTCCCGGTTTTTATCATACTCCCGCACTCGCTTGAGACTGTTTTTGAGTTCGCGAGGGCTCAAGCGTCGATCCAGATCGGCGTCGAGAATTTCAAACAGGGATTTGCCATCGTTGCTGACGGTCATCACCACCTGGTTCTGTACGGAAGACGTTTTCTGAATCAGGTAGTCGGTCAGCTCTTCTTTGTGCAGCATTTCATCCTGATCCTTGTCCGCTTTCTGATAGTCGGCACCGGGGATATTCAACTGCATGAATTCGTTTGGAGACAGATAACCATTTTTATCACTGTCAACAACGCGAAAACGAGTCTGGTAGAAACGGACATTGTCGGCCAGCATGTGCCGCGAACTCTTGACGCGAAATTCGAGTTGCAGACTGTCGAGCCGCAACTGCAGTCGCGAACGGGACGGGGATTCAACCTCGGTAACGCGGGGCGTCTGCTTACTGACGAATTTGAGCGTGGGTCGGAATGCTTTCTGCCGCGGGAGTGCCATATCCAGTTGCAGATCACTTACGGGATGATGCAGCCAGGCCGACATCTCCTCTCGATTCAAATAACCATCCGCGTCCTGATCGAAATCCTGAATCGGGGATGCCCCACTGCTGGTGGAACTGAAACAGGCCAGAGCCAGGGCATCCTGCTTCGGATTGGCGTGTTCAACATATTTTTTCAACAGTTCATCAACCGCCTGGCGAATCGAGCGGTCATTGTCCAACTGCCGGAAGGGCGTCTCGGTTTCCCCCTGACCTCCTCCAACCACGGTTTGAGTCTGATTCGCATTAAATGGGCGAAGTTCCGCCAGATTCAGCACTTCATCTTCATCACGATCGAACTGGGTCAACGCGCGGGAGCTGGCTTCGAATTCCGCATCACTTACGGAACCATCGCCATTATAATCCAGTTTGCGAAAGAGCTCGATCACCTGGGAGGTTCGTGTGGGAGCCCCCGCGATGCGAAAAGCAGAACCCTGGGCCCGGTGAATATAAGTCGCAAATTCCCCGATGCTTAACTTCTGGTCCCGGGGCGCCACATCCAGTAATTGCAGTCGTTCTGCCGGGCTTCCTTGATCAAACAGGCGGATACCGAATGCCGGGACGTTTTCCATCTCGGTCTGGTCAATGAACTGATCCTCGTTACGGTCCAGTGAGGTAAAGAGCCGTTCAATGTAATCGGTCGTCGTCGCACAGAAATCGGCTTCATCAACCTGAATGTTAACGGCAATCACAACGGGTGCTGAGGGTGCCAGAAGTAGAATCCGCTGGGACGTTGCTGCCTGCGGCGTTGAGCCTGCAACCTCTCCTGCCAGACTGATACGCAACGGGACCAGTCCGAGCAGAGCTGCGGTCAGGTAGCAACAGATTGTCCTGGCGGATGCGGTCATGTGTTAATGATTCAATAAAAACTCACTACTGTTTAACAGGGCCCAGAACAGATTCGCATAGGCGTCCGTCTGGTCTTCACTCGCTGTGATATACGATTTCAGTCTGTTTTGTTCTGCCGAAGTGGGAGGCCGGGAAAGCGTGGACAAATAAAAAGCTTCGATTTTCTGTTCGACCGACTGCCCCGGAAAATCCACTATCGCGGTAAACACATCGGACTCTTCCAGACTGGTCGCATTGGTAATAAAGGTGCCGTTCATCAGGGCCAGCGCCTGCAAGATCGTAGCCCGGGGTTCCAACTGGTTTTCGGCCTCCGATTGAAACAGTTCGTAAATTTCCGCCTGGGGAGAATTCGTGCCTCCCGCGATCAATCGTGGATCCGTTTCTGTAGTCTGACGGAAGAACCCCGTTGCCTGGACCAGATTGGCAAAGATCTGTTCTGAGGTCAGCCCCCGTGTCGGCATTTTTCCATACCATTGTGCACGAGACTGGCTGGGATCGGTCTGGCGACTGGTGAGTTGATAGGTCTCAGAATTCGTGATTTCGCGAATCAGATATTTCAGATCGTAATCATGTTGCTGGAAGGCACGTGCCATGGCATCCAGCAGTTCCGGATGCGAAGCGGGGTTGGTCGCAGAAAAATCATCGACCGGGTCCACGATGCCTCGACCAAAGAACAGACTCCAGATTCGATTGACCGACGCCCTGGCAAAATAGGGGTTCTGTGAAGATGTGATCCATTCCGATAGCCGTTCCCGGGGCCCACGCTGATTCTGCTCCCAGTCGATCTCTTTTCCGTTCAGAAAGCTGGCTTCGACCAGTCGATTTGTATCGGGAATTTTGATCGCGGGTTTGCCGGTAACTTCTCTCAAGCTGAATCCAGTAATCAGATTATTCTGTTGGGACTGATCGAAATTGGCAAAGAAAGCCGCGAACTTCCAGAACTGCTCCTGCTTCCAGGTATCAAAAGGATGATCATGACACTGGGCACATTCAATCCGAACTCCCAGAAAGGCACGGGAAGTACTGGCAGCCAGACTCTCTGGTTTGAGCTGCTTAGCCACATAGAAAGCCCGCGGAGTGGGTTCCATTGTCTCTGCCTGTGCTGCGTCCTGATCAAAGGGCGCACCTATGATGGCTTGAGCCAAGGCAGCGTAGGAAGTGTCGTTTCTCAGTTGAGTTCGCAGCCAGGCTTCGAATTCCGGTACCTGTTGTCGTGCAAATGGATCTGTGCCGGCTTCGGGGATCAGGATCTCCCGCCAGAGGCTGGTGAAGTGGACCACGAACCCCGGACTGTCCAATAAGCGTTCAATTAACTGAGACCGCTTATTGGGAGTGGTATCTGCCAGAAACTGGCGTACTTCCGCTACCGGTGGAATTTTGCCGGACAGATCCAGGTAGACCCGCCTCATGAATTCTGCATCTGAAGCACGAGGGGCGATCTGAACCAGTTCACGTTGGTGGGCTTCTCGGATGAACTGATCGATCTGGCCGGCCAGCCGCTGTGGTTCACTGTCGGCTGCAGACTTTTCCGTGGCGACAATGATCGACTGCTGGCAGATCAGAAATAGTGCTGCCAGTAGCAGACTGCCCGCCTGATTACCTCGGTTGTGCTGATTTTCGCTGGCACTTAACACGGGTGCAGTCCTTAATGATAAACGGACAACGGATTCATTCAGTCTGAAAGAAATGATTGCCAGAAATGGCTTGATTACATATAGTCAATTGTACAATGAGCTTGCAGCAATACAAGGGCGTTCCCGGTCCCGACGCCAGAACCGGTCAGATCGAAATTCGTTACAGAAGCTCTGATCTTGAAATATTTTATGAAAGTTCATGAAATGCTGATTCACCCTTAGTAAGTTAGAGGCGAGAGTAAGTCCGTTTTGCTCAACTTTTTCTCCAGTTTAACGATTTTCTTACTGAAAGATGACATGTTGCTCCTGTCGAGTCTGCGTCAGCAGATGAAAAAACATAAAGATGACCTGCTGGTGATTGTCGGCGGTGCTGGATTGTTTATTTTCGGTTTCCTGGATGAGGGCCTGGCCTGGTTTTTCAAGTCGTCGGGTGTGCTCATGTTTCTCTGGGGCTGTGCGACCCTGTATGTGAATCTCAAATCGAGCGAACAGCAATAACAACGTCTCCGTCCAGAGACTGGTCGGGCGTTTTTGAGTGTGTTAACCATGAAAATCATTTCTATGACTCGTTCTATATCTTGCGTGCCGATCCTGTTCTGTGTGATGGCCTGTCTCTATAACGTCCCAGTTCTAGATGCAGGCGACTGGCCGATGTGGCGTTACGACGCCGGACATACTGCTTCCTCGCCTGATGCCCTGCCCGACCAGTTGACGCCTGTCTGGACCCGGAAATTCAGCCCCCGGAAACAGGTCTGGGATGATCCGTTGAACAATGACCTGATGACGTACGACAAAATCTTTGAACCGGTCGTCTTTGGCCAGCGGATGTTTGTCGGGTTTAACGACGCCGATAAACTCGTCGCTCTGGATACTCGGACCGGGGAGACGCTCTGGACGTACTTCACCGATGGTCCCGTTCGTTTTTCGCCGGTTGCGACGGAAGACCGGGTCTACCTGGTCAGTGATGACGGACACCTCTATTGCCTCAACAGCAGCGACGGAACTTTGATCTGGAAGTTTCGTGGCGCGCCAGCGGCGCAGAAGACATTGGGAAATCAGCGGGTGATTTCTGCCTGGCCTGCCCGTGGCGGTCCTGTTTTATACGACGATCAGATTTACTTCGCAGCCAGTATCTGGCCGTTTATGGGGACGTTCATTTATGCCCTGGATGCAGAGACTGGAGCGGTCACCTGGGTGAATGACTCGACCAGCGCCAGCTACATCAAACAGCCGCATAGCGCCCCTTCTTTTGCGGGTGTGGCGCCACAGGGCACGCTCGTGGCAACTGAAGAACTGCTATTGGTGCCCGGCGGTCGTTCTGTACCAGCAGCCCTGGATCGTAAGACCGGCGAGCTGAAATACTTTCACCTGGGAGGCAAAGGGAACGGCGGATCGTTCGTGATTTCAGGCGAGAAAGAATTCTTTGTGCATACCCGCTATCGGGGAGTTCGCGCTTACAATCTGGAAACCGGATTGCCCAACCTGTACGTGCACAATGAACCGGTACTCCACGACGAACAGATCTATTCCGCCAGTCTCAAAGATAAACAGCCGGTGCTGGAAGCCTTTAATCGCCAGCATAAGGCACTCTGGTCTCTCCCCGTCGATGGACAGGGAGATCTGATCCGAGCCGGAAATCGTCTCTACGCAGTGGGTGAGCAGACGCTTTCCGCTATCGAACTGCCGGCCAGTCCAGAAGCCAAACCGCAGGTTGCCTGGCAACACCCCATTACCGGAAGCGTCGCTCGTTTACTGGCTGCAGATAACAGGCTCTTCGCGGTCACTCAGGAGGGCGATATCATGGCGTTCGCCGCACCGGGAGAGCAGAGTGAGTCAAACGTCGCGGATACTAAACCTGAAACGAAACCAGCCGTCGATCCCGCTGCAACGGAACTAGCTGCCAGGATTCTGAAACAGACCGAAACCCGTACCGGGTATGCCGTTTGTGTGGGCGGAGATAATCCTGATTTACTGGACGCTTTCCTGCGACTCTCTCCATTACAACTGGTGGTACTGGAGCCTGATGCGCAGCGTGTCACTGCTCTCCGCAAACGTTTCGATGCTCGCGGGGAATATGGCACGCGTATCTCGGTTCACCAGGGAACTCCTGAAAGTTTCCAGGCACCACAGCACATTGCCCGGGTGACGATCGTCAGCGCTCCGCAGGTGGAATTGCTGACGAGTGCCTCCCTGCAGCAAATTTATCGTTCGGTTCGCCCGTATGGCGGTGTCATCTGGATTCCTGCAGCAGACGAGCATTTCGAGTCTCTCAAGAATATGATCGGTCAGGCGCAGCTTCCTAAAGCTGAGTTGACTGAACTGGCCGATGGTCTCCTCATTCGCCGAGTGGGGGCACTGCCTGACTCGGCCGACTGGACACACCAGTATGGGGATATCGCGAATAGTGTGAAATCGAATGACAAGCGAGTTAAACTGCCGTTAGGTGTCCTCTGGTTTGGCGGTAATTCGCACGACGATGTACTCCCGCGACACGGGCATGGCCCGCCTGAGCAGGTCATCGGCGGTCGCACATTCCTGGAAGGCATGAACAGCCTGAGTGCCCGCGACGTCTACACGGGGGCAGTACTCTGGAGACGTGAATTTGACGACCTGGGCACGTTTGGCATCTATTTCAATTCGACTTATGCCGACACACCATTGAGTACACAATACAACCAGAAACATATTCCCGGTGCGAACGCCCGCGGTACAAACTATATCGCCACAGCGGAAGAGGTCTATCTGGCCATTGGTCCGGAGTGCCATGTACTGAGTGCCGTTGATGGGCAGACGCAACGCATCATCAAACTGCCGGATCCTAAAAAAGACTGGGCCTTTATTGCTGTAGACCAGGATATCCTGCTGGCCGGAAATGGATTTGCTCATTACGGCAAAAAAGTTGAGGAGAAAGCAGGCAAGGATGGCCCCGCGGCAACTGACTTGTCGGCCAGTCGGGGGTTGATCGCCTTTGATCGTCGGTCGGGGGAAAAGCTCTGGCAGGTCGATGCCGTGCATTCATTCTTACACAACGGAATCGTTGCAGGACGGAATCGGTTGTACTGCCTCGACAAACTCCCAGCGAGTGCAGAGAAAAAACTGTCGCGGCGCGGCATGGCTGATCCTTCACAGTATCGCATTCTCTGCCTGGATCTGCAGACCGGGAAGGAACTCTGGTCGACGAAGGAAAGCATTTTTGGTTCCTGGCTGGGCTACTCTGAAAAACATGATCTGCTGTTGCAGGCCGGTGCCCGGGCCAGCGATCGCCTCAGTGACGAAGTGGGCCAGGGAATGATTGCCTACCAGGCCGATGACGGCTCCATCCTCTGGCAAAAGAAGGATCAGAAATATACCGGTCCGCTGGTGCTGCACAACGATCTGATTATCACTTCGGCTAATTCGTATCAGGTATCAGGGGGCGCCTTTCACATCAGGGACGGTAGTCCTTACACGATTACGAATCCAATTACCCGCGAAAAAGAGCCCCTGAAGTTTTCCCGTACCTATGGTTGCAATTATGTGATCGCCAGTGAGAATCTGCTGACGTTCCGATCTGGGGCTGCGGGATTTTATGATCTGGCCAACCAGAGTGGAACCGGAAATTTCGGCGGGTTCAAATCGAGTTGTACTTCGAACCTGGTTGTGGCGAACGGCGTGTTGAATGCACCCGACTACACGCGCACCTGCAGTTGCTCCTATCAGAACCAGACTTCCCTGGCGTTGATTCATATGCCTGAAATCGAAATCTGGACCAACAGTCAGTTACAGGACGCTGCGGAATCGACGGGAGTGGTGAAACAGGCGGGGATCAATTTCGGTGCCCCCGGAGATCGCAGGGCAGACACCGGTACTCTCTGGCTGGATTATCCCAGCGTGGGTGGGGAGTCTCCCGATTTAGCCGTCACCATCGCGAACAAAAACTATCGTACCTTCCGCCACCATTCACTTAAAATCAACGATTCGCCGTCGAAACCGGGATTGAGCTGGGTCGCTGCTTCCGGCATAGAAGATCCGCAGAAGATTACGATTGCCATCCGCCAGGAGGATTCGGCTAAACAAGGAGAAGGCATTCCGGTGGCCAGTGTAGACGATGACGCCGAGGAGAACTCCAAGGGGAACGTCAGCATGAACAGCAGCGATCTGGAGCTGACGATGGATGGCGGTGATCCCCAGGTCGTAGCGATTCGTTTCACCGATATCCCCCTGTCGCGCGCTGATGAACTGGATGCAGCCTATATTCAATTCACTGTCGATGAGACGGGTAAGAAAGAGTGCCAGCTGAAAATCCAGGGCGAGCTGACAGTTAATTCGAAACCGCTGATGGAAGCAAAACACAACCTCTCCAGCCGCAAACGGACGCGGGCTGTCGTTGCCTGGTCGCCTCCTGCCTGGACCAAGGTGGATGCTGCTGGAGAAGCACAACGGACACCCGATCTGAAACCCATTCTGGATGAAATTCGCCAGCAGCCCGGCTGGAAACCGGGCAATCCGATTTCATTGATCATCACCGGTACGGGCACACGCACGGCCCGCTCTTATCGGGGACCGACTTCCGGATCGGCGCGGCTGGTACTGAAAAAGAAAGAGTCACCGGTTGAGAACCGTGCTGAAGATGTCGCAGCGAAAACGAATGAAAATGCCAGACGCTATTCAGTTCGTCTGACCTTCAATGAACCGAACATGAAACTCAAAATCGGGGAACGAAAGTTTGATGTATTCCTGCAGGGAGAACGGGTGCTGCAGGACTTCGACATTCTGGCCGAGACTGGTCAGCCCATGCGGAGCCTGGTCAAGGAAATCCCCGGAGTGGTTGTAGCTGATCAGCTGGTGCTGGAATTCAAGTCTGTTCGTGGTTCTCAAGCAGTCCCCCTGATCTCGGGTGTTGAGCTGATCAGTGAGGACTGATAAGCGGCCGTCTACTCAGGAAGTAACGGGAGTGTCCGCTGTCTCGGAGATCCAGTCCTTCAGTTGGAGCTGAACGCTTTCAAAGCCACGAAAGCGGTTGATATTCGGAGCGAAGCTGATCGAAAAAGGACCGCCGGCTTCTTCCATCTGGCTGGCCCACTCCCCTTTGCCGAAGGCGATGGCACGAATGCGGGTTTTGTGCTGCTGGAAGACCAGCGAAAGGTGCCGTCCCCCTTCTCCCATCGTTTTGGGAGGCTCGGCCAGTTCGACCCGGGTGGCGACAAACTGGGGTCGCGGATTCTCCTGCCCGAACGGGCCCAGGCAATCCAGTTCCAGAACCGCCTGTTTCGTGATTTCGTTCAGACAGACTTCCGCGTCAATCTTCACCAGCAGATCGTCGTCTGACGGTGGTGGCGCCGTCGCTGCATAGGCAGCGAACGCCTGGCGAAAGTCTTCGATTTTATCTTCTTCGATGCGCAAGCCTGCGGCAGCCTGGTGACCGCCGAAACGCATCAGGTGCTCGGCACAGGATGAGAAACCGGCATGCAGATCAAAGCCGGCGAAGGATCGCGCCGATCCCTGACCGGTACGGGTCGCGGCTTCAAGAGCGATCAAGACCGTTGGTTTTTCAAAATGTTCGGCGACTCGGTTCGCAACGATGCCGATCACGCCGGGGTGCCAGTCCGGATGGGCGAGGACCAGGGTCTGGTGCTCTTCCCACTCGGCGTTCTCTTCGACCATCTCGCGTGCCTGTTTAAGAATCCGGCGTTCCACCGTACGACGGTTTTTATTGAGTTCATCCAGGTAGAGTGCCAGTTGCACGGCCCGTTCCCGATTACTGGTGGTGAGCAGTTCTACTGCCAGGCGGGCCTGCCCCAGTCGACCGGCGGCATTCAGTCGGGGCGCGATGGCAAAGCCGATGTCTTCGGTATCGAGCGGCTGACCGGTTTTGATCTCCGCGACCTTCATCAGCTCCTGCAGTCCCAGGGGAGCTAGTTCTGCGAGTGCCCCGAGTCCGTAGCGGACAATAATCCGATTTTCACCAACCAGGGGAACCACATCGGCGATGGTACCAATCGCAGCCAATCCGACGGCACACTTGAGGAACTCGCGCATCTGAGGAGAGGCTTTCTGGCCATCCCCCAGTTTCTGACAAACGGCCCAGGCCAGTTTCAAAGCGACACCGGCACCGCAGAGGTGAGGAAATTCATAGTCGCCTCCGGGGAGACGGGGATGTACGAGGCAGGCCGCAGCCGGCAGCTCTTCATCCATCTGATGGTGATCTGTGATGATCAGTTCCAGGCCAAGTTCTTTTGCGAGAGCAGCCTCTGTGACACTGGTGATTCCACAGTCGACGGTAATTAACAGCCGCTCGGGATCTTCTTCGTGTAATTCGCGAATGGCATCACAGTTCAGGCCGTAGCCATCATCCAGGCGGTTGGGAATGAAATAGTCACATTGACCATTAGCCAGGGTGATGCACTGCAGCAGAATACTGGTGGCGGTCATGCCATCGACGTCATAGTCGCCGTAGATAGTGATCCGACGTTTAGAGTTCAAGGCGGCGATCACGCGGTCGGCTGCTTCTTCGATGCCGGGCATACTACAGGGATCTAGCAGCTCATTCATGCGGGCGTTGATAAAACTGCGGGCGGTGCCCACATCCTGGAGCCCGCGGGCGATCAAAACCTGGGCCAGGAGGGGAGAAATCCGCATTTCAGAACTGAGGCGGCGTACCTGAGATTCATCGTGGGGGGCAAATCGCCAGTTTTGAGTCATCCGTGCTCTCGCTCTTCTTCATCAGAGGGCCAAATTCCGCTTGTTTCGGGTATTTATTAAAACAGAGTCCAGGCTGGCTGTCAAAACCCCTGCTTCGTGAACTGGCGAAAATGCCCGAGTCACGGGGTTTTCTTCGCAAATGAACCCATTCGGGGGGAAACCTGTCTGTTCCGGAAGTAAGGTAGAGGCATAACCGGTCTAATCGTCCTGATCATAAGCCGAGTCTGAGAGTTATCGACTGCGGGACTTGCCGCGACTCACTGCCGCGACTAGACTGTATGCTTCAATCACTTGTCACGTATTTTTGAGTTTCTGATTGTACACGGATTAAGGTTTTGGGATGAAACACGTTCTTTCTGCTCTGGTCATGAATCAACCGGGTGTCCTGGCCCAGATTTCAGGCATGCTGGCCTCACGCTCTTTTAACATTGAGAGTCTGGCGGTCGGTGAAACCGAAGAACCCCAGTTTTCCCGAATTACTTTTGTCGTCGGCGATTACAACAAGCTGGATCAGGTCAGAAAACAGCTGGAAAAGCTGGTTACCGTAGTGAAAGTGGTCGATTTTTCCGGACAGGACTTTGTCGAACGTGATCTGATGCTGATGAAAGTGGCGACTCCCGGAAAAACCCGCTCAGAAATTCGCGAATTAGTCGAAATTTTCCGTGCGAAAATCGTTGACGTGAGCACCGAAAACGTAATGATCGAGATTTCCGGTCAGGAATCGAAGATCAATGCATTTATTGACGTGATGCGACCGTTTGGGATTCTTGAAATGGTTCGTACAGGTCGGATTGCCCTGTTACGCTCTGAAGTCGTGAAAGCAGAAGCTCCCTCTGAGGAACCTGTGGAAACAGCTTAAGAATCCGCCGCGAACAGACAAAAATGTGAATCACGGTTGTTTTGTTCTCTCTGGACGGCCTGTTGTGTTCCGAACTTCGTTCGAATCAATGTGTGGCTGTTCAAGTTCCCTTTTGTAGAAGCGGATCCGGTTCTGCTTCTAACCGCCTTACAACAATACAAGAGATCAGGATTATGGCAGTAACAATTTATTACGATGACGATGCAGACTTGTCGCTGTTGAAAGACAAAACCATTGCCATCCTCGGCTACGGAAGCCAGGGACACGCTCAAGCTCAAAACCTTCGCGACAGTGGCTGTAACGTCATTATCGGTCAGCGTAAAGGCAGTGAAAACTACGATCTGGCCGTCAGCCATGGATTCGAACCGGTCTCTATCGCAGAAGCCACCAAACAGGGCGACCTGATCAACATTCTGCTTCCCGACGAAGTTCAGGGCGATCTCTACAAGAGCGACATCCTGCCTAACCTGAGCAAAGGCAACCTGCTGCTCTGCTCACACGGTTTCAATATTCACTTCAACCAGGTTGTTCCGCCCGCTGGCGTTGACGCAGCTTTGGTTGCTCCCAAAGGCCCCGGCCACCTGGTTCGCAGCGAATACGTTAAAGGGGGCGGTGTTCCCTCGCTGATCGCTCTGGTTGAAGGGGCTTCTGAAAGCACCCGTCAGCTGGCTCTGGCCTACGCCAAAGGTATCGGTGGTACTCGCGGTGGTGTGATCGAAACATCTTTCGCTGAAGAAACCGAAACCGACCTGTTCGGCGAGCAGGTTGTGCTCTGCGGTGGTGTCAGTGAACTGGTTAAAGCCGGTTTTGATACTCTGGTTGAAGCCGGATATCAGCCCGAAATGGCCTACTTCGAATGTATGCACGAACTCAAACTGATCGTCGACCTGTTCTACCAGGGTGGTCTGAACTACATGCGGTACAGTGTTTCCAACACTGCTGAATACGGCGATTACTCCAGCGGTCCGCGGATCATCACCGACGAAACCCGCAAGGAAATGAAGAAGATCCTGGAAGAAATCCAGACCGGTGAATTTGCGAAAAACTGGTTGCTCGAAAACAAAGCCAACCAGGCTTCCTTCAAGGCGATCCGTCGTCTGAATCGGCAGCATCCCATCGAAGCCGTTGGTAAAGAACTGCGGCGGATGATGAGCTGGATTGATTCCAAAGAGGTCTAATCCAGGTCAATTCCATCGAATGACATTGCAACGCGTCGGGAACGGATCTCTGTTCCCGACGCGTTTTTTATTTGACTGAACTTCACGATTCCACTCATTGCCGGGCGATAACTTACCAGCGGCCTCTTGTCTTTCCGGGTGACGACTCATATAAAACAGGTAGAACTGCTGTTTTTTCACGGGAAATCGAATCATGACTTCTTCACTCCCCCTGCACTCCCAGCACCAGCGAACTTATCACGAGAATAAGTTCGTCTACCCGGTTTTATCCCGGCGGAGTAAGGGGATTTCTATCGGCGTGAACCTGAATCCGGACAAAATCTGCAACTTTGACTGTATCTATTGTCAGGTGGATCGCCGCGAGGAGTCAGAAACTCGGTTCGTGGGCTTTGATCAGCTGCTGCAGGAGCTCGATCATATGCTCAAGTTCGTGCTGAGTGGTGAGATCTACCAGGACGAAAAGTTTCAATCCGTTCCCCAGGAATTACGCCGACTGAATGACATCGCCTTTTCCGGTGATGGTGAGCCGACAACCTATAAGAACTTTGACCAGATTGTCGCTGCTGTTGCAGATCTCAAGCGCAAGCATGGCGCTGATGACGTGAAGCTGGTCCTGATCAGCAATGCGAGCATGTTTCACCGACCGGGCACACAGGCAGCCTTGAAGATTTTCGACGAGAATCAGGGAGAGGTCTGGGCGAAACTGGATGCGGGAACGGAAGAGTACTTTAAACTCATCGACCGCACGAAAATCCGATTTTCACAGATCCTGGAGAACATCACCGCAGCTGCAAAACAGCGGCCAATTGTGATTCAGAGCCTGTTCATGCTCGTGAATGAGGAGCCGCCGAGTGATGCGGAAATCGACGCTTATTGCACGCGTCTGAATGAATTCGTCACTGCTGGAGGACAGATCAAGCTGGTGCAGGTCTATACGATTGCCCGCAGTACCGCGGAAGCTTATGTCACTTCCCTCAAGTCAGAACAGGTCGACGAGATTGCCCGTAAAGTGCGCGAAGCGACCGGCTTGACGACCGAAGTCTATTACGGCAACGCCGACTGACAGAGAAGCGCACTCTGTCAGTCATCTGGCGAGGCGAGCGCAAATTCCTGTTATTCGTCGAGTTGAACGGGTTCCAGATCTTTGGTATTCCGTTCGATGGCCAGCACGATCGTCTGCTGACGTCGCTTATTGGATGAGGTGTTGACTGCAGGAATCACCTGACGTCCGTTGGGCAGGCTCAACCGCAGGGCAAAACGCCCTTCCTTGCTGACCGGGATCTTTTCACCGAGCAGTGTCACTTCTGCCTGGGGATCGGAAGTGCCGTGAATCAACAGTTCTGTTTCAACGTGGAATTCCTTTTTCGACTGTTTCGGACGGGAACCGTTTGATTCGCCGCTGGGATCCAGACTTAAAGGTAATGCCAGTCGTGAAGGAACGCCATTCCCGTTTTCCGCGCGAGACGTATAACGCCGCGAACGGGTTGCGGAATAGTTGTTATCCAGTCGACGCTTGATCCGTCCGCCTTTATCACAGACTTCCGGCATCGGAGGTGTGAGTTTGTGCGAGTAGACCAGTCCGAAGAACTTGTTTTGCGGAGTCACAAAACCCAGTTGCAGTTTGTAAGAGCGGGCTGGTTGATCGATCTGCACAAACCACAGACCAGAATCAATTTTGACCTCGACATCTTTCACATAGGCTTTGCTGGTGCGGCTGTTTTCGTTGGTTGTGATGTCGTAGACACGAATCACCGGAACGGCCTGATACCAGTAGGCTCCCAGAGCTGCTTTGGCTCGATCCAGGCTGGATTGGGTAATCGTCCAGTTCGCCATTAACCAGTGGGAATCTTTGACCTGTGCGGTCAGTTTTGTCTCAACCGATTCTGAAGTGGGGAGCATGCGGTCGCTGTGGGGCTTCTGACCATTCGATTTAAGAAGCTTCTGGATCCGAGCTGGTTGTTCGGAAGGAGTTTGAGTGGTCGAATTCTGAGAAGGATAAGCCGGAACAGCTGCCGGGTTTGGTGTAGAAGAAGGGATTGGAGAAGAGCTGGTAGATTTTTTATTGCTGGAAGTGGTGGTTTTGCGTTTGGGCTTGGACTTTGCCATCTTGATTTTCGCGATGGCTTTGACCAGCTCCTGCTTTCGCATACCGTGCCAGCCTGCAATTCCGTGAGATTTGGCGGTGGCCGCTAAATCGCGACGTGTTTGACTCTCAAGGGACTTTAGAATCGCTGGGGACATTTGGAATGACTCCCAAAATCAACCAAGACACTGGTCGGCGTCTTGATCATGCTCTTAGTCTTCCATGACACTCAGGATCAATGTAAAGCATATCTGCCCCGTTCCACACACTCTTATGGCCGCAGACCACATAAATCCTTTGATGCTAACGGCCCGAATGGTATGAACACCTTGTAAACGTCAAATCAATATTTCGACCAGGACGCTACTCTCCCAGAACAGAAAGCCACTAGTAGTAATTCTCACTTTCAGGAACCAGAACTGAACCCAAGAGTTCGTCCTGAGATTCCCTACCCTTCAAGTCTGCACGTCTAAACAGTCACAAATCGTCGTACACAGTCTGGTAAAGCGATGATTACCGGGTCTGGAAACGCGTTTGAACGGTGTTTGAGATGTCGGCTGACACATGAAACATGTTTGAAGCGTTAGGACACGTTTTAACACGGGCGTTGATAAAAAGCAACTAATGCAGCATTTCCAATTATACAAAAACTTATCAGAATGTTTGCCATCCTGTTATATAACAATCACTTAAGAATTTAGTCTCATCAAAAATTCATCGAGTTGACCAAGAGCCTGCTCGACGAAACCCCACGTGATCATACGTTTCACATTCCCTGTCCTGCCCAGAATCTAAGTGGTTGTACTGATTTCAGATCAGCAGACTCTCCTGCAACTGTCGAATGCAAACTGCAGATAGATCTCGGCAGCACAGATCTATTCTTATGACTAATAGACCCCCCGTATCCAGAATGCCATTTTTGAGAAAACCGGTAATCACATATTTCAGGTTGCAGATACTTTGACTCCTGGAAGACATCTCTTTACAGTCTGAACAAGTTAGTTCGAACTGGACCTTTAGGTTCGTGCTGACTGCGACACGATCTTCTGTTTTTGATACATCATCGAAAGCAACCTCCATGCCTCAACCGGACCGGCGCGGTCGTTCTGCCCTGGTAGAAGCCCATCAATGGGTCAGCCGCCTGACAACAGTCAGTCTGGAAATGGTACTACCTGCTTTTCTGGGTTATTGGCTCGACAAGCGGTGGGGAACTCTGCCCTGGCTGACCGCAGTTGGTGCACTGTTTGGTTTTATTGCCGGGATGATGCATTTGCTGCAAATGGCTAAAGAAGCCGAGCAGAAGGAACGAAAAAGGAAAGATCGGTCAATCGACAAGAAGAATTCAAATCAGAGAGATGACCAATCGTCTGCAACAGACTCCTGAATCTCTCGAATGATAACCGCCAGTAATACACACAACACTACCCGCTGACCATGCAATCAACGCCAAAGACATCAGACTCAGCTTTCAAACAGTGCGGCATCCTTACCGCGACACTGTTGGGTCTGTTTGCAGTGCTTTATCTGCCGGCTCAGCGACTGGTTGGCCCCCAGGCAGTGGAAGGCTTAACCTATGCCACCCTGCTCTGTCTGATTCCGGGACTGATACTCTTTCCTGTGGTCGGATTTCTGAATCGTGAAATCGCTCCTGTTGCCATAGTGGGTATCTCCACATTGTTGCGACTGATGACCGTCGGGCTCGGGGCATTGATCATTTTGAAAGTCAAACCTGATTTTGGTTTACCCGAATTTTTGATTTGGTTATTGATTTGTTACTTTGCGTCTCTATTGGTTGAAACCTTACTGCTCGTTCGGTACTCTGCCGAAGCCGTTTAGAGTAAACAGAGTTTTGATCAGAAACATTTTTTTAATATCGAGCTGAAGCAATGGCCGCGGGTCACTCTGATACCTTCCATCACGTTCGCGATTTCGCTCATTTCGACCTTCCCACTGGTTTGCAGGTTGAGCTGCCACGCATTTTGGGATTTCAGGTTACGAAATTCATGCTGCTTCAGCTGATCGCAGTCGCATTCCTGTTCTTTGTTTTCCGGGGACTGGCGAAACGGGCCGCTGGCGGTCAGGTCGTCACCGGACGCTGGTGGAACTTCTGGGAATCCATTGTGATCTACATGCGGGACGAAGTCGTCCGGCCGACCATCGGTGAAGGACATCACCACGATGATGACGATCACGATCATGGTCACCACCACGAACAACAGGTGGGACACCCTGCCGATAAATATCTGCCGTTCGTTCTCTCCTGCTTCTTCTACGTTCTGATCTGCAACCTGCTGGGGGCGATTCCCTGGCTGGGTTCCGCAACCGGCGAGTTGAACGTGACGATCGCACTGGCATTCACCACATTCTGTGCCGTGATCATGTACGGCGTCAGAGAACTGGGTTTCTTCCGCTTCTGGATGTCGCTGGCACCGTCGATGGAACTTCCTTTTCTACTCAAGATTATTCTGGTCCCCATGATCTGGGTGATCGAGCTGGTCGGCTTTCTGATTAAGCATGCTGTACTGGCCATTCGATTGTTTGCCAATATTATGGCAGGTCATACCGTGATTGCCGTCTTCCTCGGCTTCATCGCGTTGACTGCTGATTCAAGTATGTGGGCCGTAGTGATGCCATCGAGTATCATTGCCCAGGTCCTCGTTGGTCTGCTGGAACTGTTCGTTGCATTCCTGCAGGCATATGTTTTTGCGTTTCTTGCAACTCTGTTTATCGGAACTGCAGTACATCCTCACTGAGATGTCCGTCGGTATCTGACTCAGACTTGCTGTGTATATTTCTAGAGTGTTCCTCGTTGAGAAAGGTCAGGGGATAATTACAATGATCCAGGCTTTACGGATTATGTGCGTGACATGTGTTGTTGTATTGGCCACAGCTGTTCCAGCATTGGCTCAAGAAGGTGGCGCAGCTGAAGAAGGTGCTGCAGCAGCACAGGCAGCTGGTATCTCTCTGGGTGCCATCGGTGCTGGTATCACCATTATTGGTGCAGCTCTGGGGATTGGCAAAATCGGTGCATCTGCTGTAGAAGCAATCGCCCGTCAGCCAGAAGCCGGTGGTAAGATTCAGACTGCAATGATTATTGCTGCAGCGTTGATCGAAGGTGCTACCTTCTTCGCGCTCATTATCTGTCTGATCTGATTCTGCTCAGGCAGAGAACAGACGGTCGAATCGTCAGGCATGAACCGCTGACGTGATTTCGAGCAATATCTTTAACCTCCTTCAGACAACAATGTGAGATTTTTGATCATGTTTAAAAGTCTTTTTTCAAGCCGATGCATGATCATGCTGCTCGTATTCGGTGGCATGATTCTGGGTACTGCCCTGCTGGGCTCAGATGCATCCTTGTATGCAGCAGAAGACGCAGGTCACCATGCAGGCCCGCCCCTGCACTGGAAAACCGACCTGGCATTATGGTCATTCGTTGTGTTCGTGGCGTTCATCGTTGTACTCAAGTCATTTGCCTGGGGACCACTCATCCAGGCTCTGGACGAACGGGAACAGCGGGTTGTGACGGCCATCAGCGATGCAGAATCGAAGCAGCGTGAGTCTGAAGAACTGGTCAAAGAGCATACTCGAAAGATCGAAGCTGCTCAGGACGAAATCCAGGCAATGATGGTCGAGGCCCGCTCTGATGCAGATCGCATCAAGCAGGATGTTCTCGAACAGGCACGCCAGGAAGCAGAGTCCATCAAAGCTCATGCGGTCGATGAAATCGAACGTGCCCGGGAACTGGCATTGAAAGATCTGTTCGACCAGATGAATTCCCGCGTAATCGATGCTACCGAGCATGTGCTGGGGCGTGCCCTCAACGAGTCCGATCGTGATCGGCTCGTTGAAGAAGCTCTGGCTCAGATTTCCGGAAGTTCGAACTGAACTAACGACAAAACTTTTTCAAACCTGTTGTATCAAGTTTGAAGTATTCATCCTTTAGCAGTGAGTTGTGATCAGCGTGAACGATCAGGAACAAGTCAAAGCTCGGATTCCAAGTGTGATGGATGACCCCGGTGCCATTTCGGTGGCCAAGGTTTACGCCAAAGCGTTTCTTGGTTCAGTCCCCGAGTCCGATAAAGACTCCGCCATTGAGGAGTTTGCTGAATTTCTGAATGTTGCACTGAATCAGTATCCCCAGTTCGGGAAGATGCTCACCACACGATCGCTTAACAAAGAGGAATCTTTAAAGCTGATCGATCGGGCGATTGCCCCGCATGCCTCGGAACTTCTCGCGAATTTCCTGCGTGTGCTGGGACGGCACGAGCGACTGAATCTGTTGCAGCAAATCTACACACAGATCAACAAACTGCGTGATGAAGAAGCCGGTAAAAAGGCCGTTGTGGTCAAATCGGCTTTCGAACTCTCGGATTCTATTTTAGACAGTATCCGGCAGCGTTTGAATGATTCACTGGGCTTTATCCCGGTATTACAGACATCCATAGACCAGACCGTCCTGGGCGGGCTGGTGATTCAGGTTGATGACACAGTTTATGATGGTTCCCTGCGTACTCGGCTGAAACAGCTGCGAGGACGTTTGGACAATAGGAGCATTCATGAAATTCAAAGCGGACGAGATCGCTTCAGTTATCCAGAAGGAAATTGAAGACTTTCGCGGCGAAATCGAAACCAGCGAAGTGGGGCGGGTCCTTGAAGTGGGCGATGGTATTGCTCGCGTCTATGGACTGTCTTCTGCCATGTCTGGTGAAATGGTTGAGTTTTCCAATGGTGTACGCGGCCAGGTCTTCAACCTTGAAGAGAACTCGGTCGGTATCATTATTTTCGGTGATTACCTTTCGATTGCCGAAGGTGATGAAGTACGCAGCACAGGAGCCCTGCTCTCAGTGCCTGTCAGTGATAACCTGCTGGGTCGCGTGATTGACCCGCTGGGTGCGCCACTGGACGGAAAAGGCCCGATTGTGGCAACGGAATCCAGACCTCTGGAAGTTGCTGCCCCCGGTGTTGCTGCCCGTCAGCCTGTGAAACAGCCTCTGGCTACCGGGATCAAGGCGATCGATGCCATGACCCCCATCGGCCGTGGTCAGCGTGAGTTGATTATTGGTGACCGTAAGACCGGTAAAACCGCCATCGCCATCGATGCGATTCTGAACCAGAAGGGGAAGGACGTCATCTGCGTGTATGTCGGCTGTGGTCAGCGATCCGCCAGTATTGCCGGCGTTGTTGCTCAGCTTGAAGAACACGGTGCGATGGACTACACAGTGGTTGTCGCCGCGTCTTCCAGTGACCCTGCACCGCTGCAGTACATTGCTCCTTACGCTGGTGCCGCAATCGCAGAATACTACATGTATCAGGGTAAACACACCCTGGTCGTTTACGATGACTTGTCCAAGCAGGCACAGGCTTATCGCCAGCTGTCACTGTTGATGCGTCGTCCTCCCGGACGTGAAGCTTACCCGGGTGACGTATTCTACTGTCACAGCCGTCTGCTGGAACGTTCCGCCCGTCTGAGTGATGAACTCGGTGGTGGTTCGATGACTGCTCTCCCGATCATTGAAACACTGGAAGGGGAAGTATCTGCCTACATTCCCACCAACGTGATTTCGATTACCGACGGTCAGATCTATCTGGAACCGGACCTGTTCTTCGCCGGGATTCGTCCCGCGATCAACGTGGGTATCAGTGTATCCCGCGTGGGTGGTAACGCTCAGACGAAAGCAACCAAGAGTGTTTCTGGTAGTCTGCGACTCGACCTGGCGGCCTTCCGTGAACTGGAAGCGTTTGCCCAGATGGGTACCGAACTGGATAAAGCAACCCAGGCTCAGCTCGACCGCGGTTATCGCATGGTTGAACTGCTGAAACAGCCTCAGTTCAAGCCGATGTCAATGGCCGACCAGGTTGTCAGTCTGTTTGCCGGAACCAAAGGTTTCTTCGACAAAGTGCCGATCAACCAGGTTCAGGACGCCGAAAACGAGATGCTGCAGTTCATCCACGATCAGTATCCCGAGATCACCGACAAGATCACAGAAACCGGACAGCTGGAAGACGAAACCGTCGAGCAGCTCAAAACGGTTCTCGCGACCTTTGTCGAGCAGTACCTGCGTAAGAACGCGTAGTCGACTCGTTACCGTATTCATTGCTTGCACAGTTAATCGAAAACAGGTTTAGAATCTAATGGCCAAAGCACGTGCCATCGTCAAACGATTAAAGGCAGTTAAAAACATCCGTAAGATCACACGGACCATGGAATTGATCGCCACCGCGCGATTCAAGAAAGCCATGGACCGTGCTGCGGAAGCTGCTGCCTATACCCGCAAGATTTCCGAGCTTGTCGCCGATCTGTCCCAGGCAAATCTGGAATTCCACCATCCCCTGCTGGAAAAACACGAAACCGAAAAGAACTCGGTACTGCTCGTGCTGACCTCCAACCGGGGATTGTGTGGCGGTTACAACACCGGCGTTTTGAAACTGGCACTCAAGCGTTACCAGGAACTGCAGAATGAAGGGCAAAATGTCCGTCTGGAAGTTTCCGGTAAGCGTGGTATCAGCTTTTTGAAATTCCAGGGAGTTACGGCTGACAACACCTACACTCACTTCGAAGATCGTCCGACCTTTGAAGAAGTGGATGACCTGGCCAGCCGTTATATTACGGAATACATCGAAGGCAAAATCGATCGACTCGACGTCGCCTACACCGAATTCATCTCGTCTTCCCGACAGGAAGCGGTCGTGCACTCACTGCTGCCGATTGGTGCCTTGGAAACCTCCGAGACGGATTCGGAAGAACAATACGACTATGAATTCCTGCCTTCTGCTCAGGAAATCCTTGAAGAAATTGTTCCGACTGCATTTAAGGCTCGCCTGTTTAAGTGCTTCCTTGATGCCGCGGTGAGTGAGCAGATTGCCCGCATGGTCGCCATGAAAGGCGCCACGGAAAATGCGAATGAAATGGTGGGAACCCTGTCGGCTCAGTACAACCGGGCTCGACAGACCCAGATTACATCGGAAATCCTGGAAATCATCGGCGGGGCAGCAGCTCTCGAGTAATTTCCGGCCATCCCGGCATGGCACATTATGGTTTTTTACAGATTGATCAACATCAGAAAGTAGAGACATATCAATGGCGACAACCGAAGCCAGTACAGCAAGTTCAGTTGGCAAAATCACTCAGATCATCGGTTCTACCTTTGATGCTGAGTTTCCCGAGCACTCTCTGCCGGAAATCTACAACGCTTTGACTGTCAACGAAAACATCAAAGGTGTTGAGATTAAAGTTACCGGAGAAGTTCAGCAGCACCTGGGTGGCGGTCGTGTCCGCTGCGTGGCTCTGGGTTCCACGGACGGTATGGTTCGCGGCATGAACGTTGCCGACACCGGTGCTCCCGTTTCCGTACCCGTTGGTAAGGGAACCCTGGGACGCGTCTTCAACCTGCTCGGCGATCCCGTTGATGGTCGCGGTGCTATTGAAACTGAAGAACGCTGGCCAATTCACCGGAAAGCTCCTGCTCTGGAAAACCTGAGTGCCAAAACCGAGCTCTTCGAAACCGGGATCAAAGTGGTCGACCTGCTGACCCCGTTCGTTCGTGGTGGTAAAGCTGGTCTGTTCGGTGGTGCCGGTCTGGGTAAGACCGTGATTCTGACCGAGTTGATCGCTCGTATCGCGAGTGCCCACGGTGGTTACTCTGTATTCGCCGGTGTGGGTGAGCGAACCCGCGAAGGAAACGACCTCTGGCTCGAAATGCAGGAAACGAAAATCGGTCAGACCGAACGTTCCGTGATCGAGCAGACCTGTATGGTCTTCGGTCAGATGAACGAACCGCCGGGAGCACGTCTGCGTGTTGCTCTGTCCGCTCTGACGATGGCTGAATGGTTCCGCGATACAACCGGTACCGACACCCTGCTCTTCGTGGACAACATCTTCCGATTCTCACAGGCTGGTTCAGAGGTATCCGCTCTGCTGGGACGTATGCCTTCCGCCGTGGGTTACCAGCCAACACTGGGTACCGAACTGGGTGAACTGCAGGAGCGAATCACATCAACCAAGAATGGGGCGATCACCTCTGTGCAGGCTGTTTATGTGCCTGCTGACGACCCGACCGACCCTGCACCGGCAACGGCCTTCTCCCACCTGGACGCGTTCATTTACCTGGAACGAAAGATCTCCGAAAAAGGGATTTACCCGGCCATCGACCCGCTGGCTTCTTCCAGTCGTATTCTGGACCCACAGTATGTGGGTGAGCGTCACTACCGTGTGGCTCGTGAAGTTCAGCAGACTCTGCAGCGTTATCGCGAACTGCAGGACATCATCGCGATTCTGGGTGTCGACGAGTTGAGTGAAGAAGACAAACTGATTGTGCATCGTGCCCGTCGTATTGAGCGGTTCCTGTCACAACCGTTCCTCGTGGCGGAAGTCTTCACTGGTAAAGCCGGTAAGATCACCCCGCTGGAAGATACCATTCGCAGCTTCGAAGAAATCTGTGCCGGTAAATGGGACCATCTGCCGGAAGCCGCCTTCATGTATGTGGGTGCGGTTGAAGAAGCAGAAGAACAAGCCAAGAGAATGGCTGAGTAATAAGACGTTTTCGAACGTCGTGATCAGATTGTGGCCGAAACTGGTTTCGGTCACAATTTCCATCTGAATATCCTGTTTTGAATGTGGTTAGAGCACCCATGGCTCAAGAATTTCGCCTGTTATTAGTCACACCGGAAACGACTCTGCTGGATCAACCCATCCAGAGCCTGCGTTGTACTCTGTATGACGGTCAAATCGGAATTCTTCCCGGTCGCATGCCCATGGTAGGCCGTCTGGGTTATGGCGAACTGGTGTTTGAAGCCACTGATGGTAAAGAAGAACGCTACTTTGTCGATGGCGGCTTCCTGCAGGTCAAAGGCTCCGTGATCTCCGTTCTGACCGAACAGGCGATTCCGGCCAGCAAGCTGAATGCTGCCGATGCGGAAAAGATGCTCGCAGAAGCCCTCGACCGCACCGCAGTCGGCGATGAGCAGTGCCAGGCCCGTCAGCGGGATCAGGATCGAGCCCGGGCGATGCTCGCACTGGCCCATCAGAAATAACCTGAACTTCAGGTTCCAGATACATCTTGATCTACAGCTCTGAATCTCATAAATAAGCTGAAATGCCTCGCGCGTTTCAGCTTATTTTTTTACTGGAGCCGTACATGACCGACGCGGAATCCCGCCAACCCGCCCCGCGCCCCTCGGTTGGAGTTCTTTTCAAATGCTGTAATGTCTACAGCAGAATCTACGCAAACCACAACCAGAGTGCCTATGCCGGGCATTGCCCCCGCTGTGCGGCCCGGATCGAGGTCCCGATCTCGAAATCAGGGGGGTCGAACAGCCGATTCCTCTCTGGATCCTAACTTATTACTGGAAAATGCCTTATCGCGCATGAAAATCTGACATTCTCAGAAAGAAAAATGCCTCTCCCTGCCAGAAACGTCTTGAGCTAAATCCTGAATTGCTCTAGGATTCGCCGCATTGATCAAATCAACACACCAGAAACAACTTCCATTCTGTCCTGCCTCTTCCTGATTTGAGCCTGTTCCATGGATTATCATCTCAAACCATTAGGTAAAACCTGTTCTTCGACGGGCAAGGAATTTGCGCCAGGTGAAACGGTGCATTCTGTGATCGTCGATCAGAACGGCCATCTGATTCGGATGGATTTTGCCGAAGATGCCTGGACAGGTCCTCCAGAAGGGGCTGTGGGAGACTGGACATTACAAGTACCGGAACCTGCTGCTCAGGGGGCGCGCAAAATCGATCCCGATGCGTTGATGCAGTACTTTGAGCAGCTTTATGAGAATCCAAACCAGGTTCAGGAGAAATTCCTGTATGTCCTGGCACTGTTCCTGGTACAGAAACGTCGCCTGAAGCTGGATGGCTCGCGGAATGAGGATCAGAACTCCTATCTGCAACTGTCGGGAACACACGGTGAAGGCAGTTTCGAAATCCGCGATCAAAACCTGGAAGAGTCAGAAATCGAAGCCCTGCAGCAACAGTTAAACACACAGTTTTTAGAAGAGTGGGAATAAGGGACGTCCCCACTTTCGGACCATTCAACATGTCGCATGTTCAAGGAAGAACAGAAATGAAGAGATCCAGGCTGATCTTTCGACGGCTGCGTGCCGTGACGCAAGTTTGTGCCTTGATCTGCTGTCTTCTGCTGCTCTCTGCCTGTTCCTCGGTCCGCACATTTCTACCCCAGGAAGCCCCTGTCTGTGTTCTGCCTCCCAATGCCAGCTACACACAAATTGTGAATCATCTGAATTCACAGACTGAAGGCGTCTTTGGCTGGCAGTCATCTTCTGTCAAAATCCGGGCACGGCAGAAAGGGGGCATCCCCGTCAGCCTGAGTGCGATGCTGGCTGTAGAACAGCCCCAGCGTTTTCGCCTGGTGGCCAGTTCTCCCCTGGGCCCCGAGGTTGATTTCGGCTCGAATGACGAACGATTCTGGTTCTGGGTTAAGCGCAGCGATCAGAAAAACATTTTTACCGTCCGGCATGACCAGTACGAAGCCATGGGCTCTCAGCTGAATATACCTTTTGAACCGGGCTGGCTGCTGGAAGCCCTGCGGGTAGTGCCGCTAAACGACAAAGAGCTTTCGATTCAGAAAGAGGGTCAGAATTCACCGAACGTGAAACTGATCTCCGATCGCCTGCTGCCCAACGGCAAACTGGTACAGAAGATTATCGTCGTCAATCTTTGCACCGGGCATATCATCGAACAGTCTCTGTATGACAGCCAGGGACAACGGATCGCGACCGCAACACTGGGTGAATATCGCACCTGCGGCGCCACAAATGCGGTTCTGCCACACGTCATCAAGCTCGACTGGCCCCAGGCGGGGATCGTGATGACAATGACCATGTCCCAGATCAGCGTCAATCCGGGTGTTCCCTCCGATGTCTGGGGACTGCCACAGATTCCAGGCTACCCCGTGCTGGACCTTGCTGCAGGACTGCCCCAGGTCAGGCATCAGGAAGCCTCCATAAGACATCGCCCGACACCGATTGAGTCACGGGTTGCCGAGCGGGTCGAACCTGCCTGGGCCGATTCACCCGGTCCGGAGCCTCAGTGGAGACCGACACAGGAAGAACCTCAGTTCGGTTTCGAAGAACTGGATACCTTCCCTGCCAGCGATACGATGCCTGCCCCAGATGCAAATCCCTTCCGCGCGCCAGGCTCGTTTGAAGAAGTTGCAGAAGAACCGCCGGGGCGCGTGAAACTCTAACCTCTGGCTGACTAATGTCTGGTTTTGCCAGGCATGCATTTCCTGCAGAATCCCCGTCGTAATTTCGCCCCGATTCGGTTATACCTTGAATCCGGTGATTTCGAATTACATATCTGGGGAGGTTCATCCATGGATGAATTCATGCAGGCGGCGATTGAGGAAGCAGAACAAGGCTTAAAAGAAGGAGGCGTTCCCATTGGTTCGGTGATTGTGCATGCAGGCAAGATCATTGGCCGGGGGCATAACATGCGTCAGCAGCAGGGAAGTGCCATCCTGCACGGCGAAATGTCAGCTTTGGAAAATGCAGGACGACAACCGGCGTCCGTCTATCGCAATTCGGTCCTGTATACCACGCTCTCCCCCTGTCCCATGTGCAGTGGTGCCATTCGCCTGTATCAGATTCCCCGCGTGATCATCGGCGAAAATCAGACATTTCTGGGCGATGAAGAACTACTGAAAGCAAGCGGCGTAGAACTGGAAGTTCTGCAGGACCAGCGGTGTATTGATCTGATGAACCAGTTTATCGCAGCGCATCCGGATGTGTGGAACGAAGATATCGGCGAGTGATATGTCTATGAGTGCGTTTTTTTTAACAATACCTGCACATGACCTTTTCAGGCGTCATAGAAATTTCAACCTGCTGTCGTTCCTGCTCATTGTCGGCTCTGTACTGCCAATACCCCGCCTGCAGGCGCAGCCTTATCGTATTAAACTTGACCGTCCTCTCATTAAAAACGCGCACTACCAGGTAATCTATTCCGTCACCATAGAAGGGGGAGCTGAGTTTCAGGATCCCGACCGGGGCATCGTCCCCTATTCTAATTCCAAATCTGTTTCAACTCATACCATTGAACTTCAAGGAGAGTTGAAACTGATGCGAACACCACGCGGACTGCAGAAAAACATCCAGGTCCACTCGTTTAAAGTGAATGGAGAACTGCAGAGTGATGCTTTCTTCTTAGAGCTGACCGGAAAAGAGTTGGTGATCATCGAACAGGGAAACAGAAAGCAGTTTTTCGTTAACGGAAAAAAGGTGACTGGATATGACCAGGAAGTTTTAACCAAGCTGTTTTTTATAGACCGGATTGGTGCAGTCGGGACAGATATACTTCTGGGGACTGAATCTGAACAGCAGATTGGCGGTACCTGGAAGTTCTCACAAAATACGATCGACTGGAGTGAATATCTTGCGTCCTTCTCGGCTGTGGATGACTTGGACCTGAAAATGGACCGATCAGGGACGGTCAAGCTGTTATCGACAGGGAAAGTTCACGGCATCGACTGTCTGCAATTGCATTGCTCGGAAGAATATCCTGATTACATGACAGGCTACATTCTCGAAAATCTGAAGATTCTGGATTCCAGTCTCAAGCAGACTGTTACCGGTTCGATCCCCAAAGATCCTGCTTTACCCTGGAGAAAAGTGGAACTCGTCAGTCAGACCGAATGCACGCCCCATCAACGGAATGAGCCATTCCACGATGTTTTTCACAGACAATGGATCGCCATTAAGGCATCCAGGGAAATCTTGCTGCTCTCAAGATAAATCCGTCACGAACAGAATCAGGGCAGATCAAAGATGAACGAGGTCTGCAGACGGTGTGCATCGCCTGTTCCGCCCCCGACGTCTTCCTTGGTTCCATACAGATACTCAACACCGATCTTTACATTATTGATCGGATTCCAGATCAGGTTTGCTGCCAGATAGGTGGTCTGTTTGACATCTGTGGCCGTTTGAAAGGTTGAGGTATCAAGGGTGTTTTCGGCATAGGTGAAGTTGGAGCTGAGTTCGTCATTCCAGTCATGAGTCAGGCCGATCATCCAGCCGAACATGGGTAACAGATCTCCCTTGTTGGCGGCTGTCGGCGCGGCATCAGGCAGGGACCGATAACTGCCGATCCCTTCACCGAATACGATCTGTGAATAGACCTTGGTGCGTTCAGTAATCAGCCGCACGCCAGTGAAGTTGAAGCCATAGGCGAAACTGGTGACAACATCCTGCCCCGTCGGCTGGAACCCGACGACACGATACAGGCCCGCGACCTGGTACTGACCGCAGTCATTCTCATAACGCAGCCGGGTGACAAAATCGGGGGAGGGACTGCGAGGTTCCCCTGTGATTCCCTGGGGAGGCTCGATAATAAAATTCGAATCTTCGACCGAGACCGCGAACGTTGTATTATCATTGAAGACGTGCTCCGTCCAGCGAACCTGCGCCTGTCTGCGGTTCACGGCTGAAACGGAGCCTTCAAAGTCGAGTGTTGCAGGAGCTGCTGCTACGTCGGTGAATGTCGTCCAGGTCTGCCCCACCAGTAGTGATCCGGATTGACCGAAAGCATGCCTTAAGCGAAAGCGGTTTCCGTCACTGAAGAAGTCACCTTCCACGTAGACACGAACCAGGCGGCCATCTGTCAGCCAGCGGGTATCAAAACTCAAGCGAGACTGTCGCGCATGAAAGCGGGCGTTCGTTCGATGCGGGGCACCGATGGGAATCTCGGTGGTCACAAACGAGTCAGTCGAATCGATAGGATCAAAATCGTAGATGAAATCAGCTTTGACAAAACCACCGATTTTCATCGCAGCTTCTTTGCCAAAGATGATTAGTCCGTCGGAAAACGAGGGGGCCGCGTAGAGGTCCAGGCCGACGTTAAACTGGCGGGCATCTGTGATATAGGGATCCGCCAGAAGTTCCGGGTTGACTTCGCCACTTCCTACGCCCATGGTCAGCGGAGGCACAATCGCCTGACCGGACTCGGGCTCATCCGGAAGCGGACTGCTGTCTAAATTGTTCGACTCATCCAGCGAGATATTCACCCGGCCGGGCTCATCCGTCATCACTCCCGGTGCAAAGGGCTGATCGACAGACAGAAACGGATCGTAAGCGGATCGCGCAGCAGGCTCCGGCGGCAAAGACTGACTTTGTGCCCCGACTGTGGCGGGAACAACGGTCAGTGCCAGCAGCAAGGTACAGGCAAGCTTCGTATTCCAGTGCATGGGATGTGGAGGGGGAATTGGATTTTGAGTTGAGAGTATTGAGGAGAGACAGATTTATAGCAGAAACCGTAAAGTGTGAAAACCTCGGTTTTCAGCGGGAGCATTACACCCAAGCACGCATATCTATCTGTATGACATGCACTTACGACTCGCAGCGAGGTATGGTCATGGCTTGCGTTCTAATAATTTATCAGACTATGATGGATGCCAGGACTCGCGTCTGTTTCTATTCAACCTGCTGGAAAGACCGTCATTATGCTGAAACTGATCTACCTGCTGTTGCTGGCAACTCCCCTGCTCTATACAGAATCCTCTTCTGCTGCAGAGGTCATCAATGCGGGTGTCGGCGGAAATCGCAGTTCACAGCTGCTGAAGCGACTGGAGCGGGATGTACTCTCGAAGCAGCCGACCGTGGTCGTGCTGATGGTCGGCACGAACGACCGGCTCAACTCGGGAGGCTTTATTGACATCAAGGCGTACCGCAAGAATGTGGTATCACTGATCGATCAGATTCAGGCAGGTGGTGCGAAGGTTGTCCTGATGACGCCCCCTACGTGTATTCCAGAGCTCCTGTTTACCCGTCATGACCCCACAAAGTACGCCGACCAGGCGCCGCAAGCACGCATGCAGGAAGTACGAACAGTCCTGCTGGAGCTTTCGCGCCAAAAGCAGATTCCGGTAATCGACTTTCATGACTATCTGATCGATCACAAAATCGCAGACGCTTCCAAAACCAGTGTCATCCGTAACCCGGCGAACAGCGGCGTCAAAGATGGCGTGCATCTGACGCCGGCCGGTTATCAACTGCTGGCCAGACTCGTCGCAGAGAAACTGAAAGCAGAGCAGTTGGATGTCACGAAGGTGATCTGTTTCGGTGACAGCCTGACCAAGGGATCCAGACAGGCGAACTACCCGGCCTCTCTACAACAGCTGCTTTCAAACAAGTAAAGCCACCACGATCAGTCTTCTTCCTCCGCCGCAGGCTCAGGCAGCCAGAAACAGGCGATCGATCCGATCAGGTAAACTGCCAGCGCGACGCAGGCAGCTGCGAGTGCCGTCGACTTACTCGGCATCAGCGGAGTCAGCGTTGTGGTCACCAGGGCAGCCGAAGTGCCAATCATGCGGCCGCCGATATTGGCCGCGAAGCTTTCCCCGGTACCTCTTAAGTGCAGCGGATAGGCGCGGGGCAGATAGTTCCCCCAGAAGCTGAACTGGGCAATCGTCACCAGTCCGGCAAAGAAAATGCCCCACTTCAGCAGCTCCAGATTATCGCGGGCCGGGAAGAGATAGACGAGCGGAATCAGGATCAGGCCGGGAATCTGAAACAGACGCATCAGTCCACGACGACTGACAATCCAGATGGCACACACGGCGAACAGGAAGCGTCCTGTCAGACCGCCGATCTCCTGGTAAAAGTTAACCTCGGCGGCGGTGGATTGTTCGATCTTCTTCTGCACGGGCACCGGCTTCCCCGCAGTCATCTCTTTTACCTGTGGCAGCGAGGGGACGATGCGCGGCGTATGCTGCAGGGCACCAAAGGCGGCCCCGTAACTGCAGGCGAACATGATGGTCGTCACGACGGTTGTACGGCGATACCGGGGTGAAAAGAGCTCCGCGATACTGGGGCGTTTCAATGTCCCGGCGTTTTTCTTTTTCTCCCATTCGGGAGACTCCGGCAGGAACGGACGAATGATAATCAGCGGCAGCGCTGGAATGACTCCGGAAATCAGCGTGTACCGCCAAGCCTCGTGTCCGCCTGCGATCGCGGGGAACTGGTCACCGTATTGTAATGCGAGCCAGTTGGCACCGGTCACCAGCAGCCCCCCGAATGAGGAGAACGCCTGTGTGAAACCAAGTACGGCTTCACGCCGTTTCGGATCGGGAAACAGTTCTGCCAGCCAGGCAACCGCCGCAACGAATTCCACACAAACGCCGATAAAGGTCGTACAGCGGAGGACGATCAGCATTTCGATTGAAGTCACAAAGCCAGCTGCACAGGCGGAGAAGGCATAGAGCAGGATGCTTCCCACCAGGACCCTGCGGCGGCCCAGCAGGTCCGTCAGATAGCCGCCCAGTAGTCCAAAGACGCCACCCACCATCGCTGGCAGAAAGAAGAGCATGCCGACCCAGTATTCAAACTGCGGGGTACCCGGACTGGCACCGACCAGTTCCTGCAACGCGGGACGGACAATCAGGGGAAGCATCAACAGTTCGTAGATGTCAAACGCAAAGCCGATGGACGCGATAATGCAGATCAACCACTGCGTACGGGTAAACCGGGGGTTCATACGGAAGGCTCTCTTTCTGATCAGGGAGGGATTGGGCAGTAACAGGTACTGGCGAGATGGCAGTCAGGTCACTCAGCTGGTGACAGGAGAGAGCTTCCCTTTACCGGGAACAGCAAAGGAAACTACCGGAGAGCCCACGAACTCAGACCGCAGATTAATCCCCGCGGCTGGCTATTCGTTTCGATCGCGGCAAAATTATTTTCAGGAAATCTGAAAACGTCAACTCACGCGAGGGTGGGAAAGTTAAATATTTATTTCAGAGGGACTCACGCTGGGCGCAATATAAAACGGCAGACTCTCGCGAAACGAAAGACTGCCGTTCTGTTTCTGGTTCTCTCAGATCAGCTCGTGAATCGGTTCGATTCCCTGGTCGACCAGGTATTGAGGTGTTCCCGCCGTGTCGAAGATACGGGTTCCGTTGAGATCGAGGCCGACGTTCTGATACAGCGTGGCAAAGACTTCCTGGAATTTCACAGGACGATCTTCGGCGTATTCCCCTTTGCGGTTGGTACGGCCAATGACCTGACCGGCCCGCATGCCACCACCGGCCAGCATGGCGCAGGAGACGCGGGGCCAGTGATCGCGGCTGTTGTTTTTATTGATCTTAGGCGTACGCCCGAATTCGCCCCAGACGACGACCGAAACGTCTTTGTCGAGCCCCCGTTCGTGCAGGTCGGTCACCAGGGCTGCTAACCCCTGGTCGAGACGTGGGAACTCTTCGCGTGACTTGGGGAAGTTCATCCCGTCCGGACCGTGCCAGTCCCAGCGACTGTAATTCAGGGAGACGAATCGCGCCCCTGCTTCGACCAGCCGGCGTGCCATGCAGAAGTTTTCGATCATAGGGGGCGCACCGTCCCGCTGGAATTTCTCGCTGCTCTCACCGTAACGGGCAAGGATCTGGGGATCTTCCTTGGACAGGTCCAGGGCATCGGCAAGCTTGGAGGTCGTGAGAATATTCATCGCCTGCTGCGAGTAAACGTCCATACTTTCCATGAGACCGCTCGTGTCAGCATCACGACGGAAGGAGTCGAAGGCTTTCTGCAGTTTTACCCGGTCGCGTAATCGCTCGAGCGTGATTCCCTGCAGGATCATATTGTCTGGTGAACTACGCGCCTTGCGGCCGACCAGGTTGAAGGGCGCGTAGGGAACACCCAGAAACCCACCTGTTCCCGGTTCACCCCAGGTACCATTACCCGTCTTGTACATCAGGGCGACATGCGCGGGGACCGCTGAATTGACGGGGCCCTGCAGCTTGGAGACGAAGGCGCCGGCAGCAGGCCAGCCTCCGGGGGGCTGACGACTGCCAAAGGTTCGACCCGTCATACACTGATATGCATCATGTCGGCCGTCGGCATCAGAGATCGTACGGACTGGGATGAACTTATCCATCATGCTGGCCATGCGTGGGAACAGTTCGCAGATTTCCACGCCGGGCACGTTGGTCTTGATGGGAGCAAATTCGCCGCGGATTTCTTTTGGCGCGTCCGGCTTGGGATCCCAGAGATCGATGTGCGACGGCCCGCCGGGCAGATAGATGTTGATGATCGCTTTGTGATTATTGCCGGTCTGGCTGTCGGCTTCGGCTCGCAGGGCACCAGGTAGAGAGATTCCCCCCAAGGCCATTCCGCCAATTTTCAGAAAGCTGCGGCGCGAGACGCCGTCACAAAAGGTTCCATTTTTCGCGGTCGGTTTACCCAGAATTGTCAGCATCGGATCACTTCCCTGGAGGCGATGATTTGCGGCACAATCAAATCAACATAAATGCACGTTGATATGATAGCACGCCCGAATCAGGGACGCAAACCGAATCTGACTGTGTACAGAGAATTAACGAATGCTGATAAGAAGGTCAGCAAGGCTCTTTTCAGCGCTCCACGAGCGCTTCGGTTTCTGACTCGCAGGACTCGTCTTCGGCCGGGAGCTCCAGCTGATACAGGTCGCTGTCGCTGACGGTATAGTGAGGAGCCGGGATCGGTTCTGGTGTGGGGAGTGGCTGCTGGTTATCCTTCGACCCGAACAGGGTCAGCGAGACGACTTTCAGGAAGCCTTTCCAGGAGGAGAAAGTCTGGTCGACTGCCGTTGGTTCGTGTCCGCAGTGCACCATACAGTCCCGGCATTTTTCGTTGCCGCTCTTACGGCCATATGCTTCCCAAGTGGTGGAAGACATCAGTTCTTCGAACGTTTCAGCGTAGCCCTCTTCCAGCAGATAGCAGGGTTTCTGCCAGCCGAAGATATTGTAGGTCGGGTTCCCCCAGGGCGTGCATTCCAGTTCCCAGTTCCCCTTGAGGAACTCAAGAAATAATGGCGAATGATTGAAGGTCCAGGCCTTTTTCGGGGAGGACAGAATCCGGCGGAACATCGAAACCGTCTGATTGCGTTTGAGGAAATGCTCCTGGTCGGGGGCTTTTTCGTACTGATATCCCGGAGAAAGCATCATACTTTCGATGCCCAGTTCGGCGAGTTGATCAAACATCTGCCGCACGCGTTCCGGATCGGCATTGTTGAACAAGGTGGAATTGGTTGTGACCCGGTGCCCTGCTTTCACAGCGGCTTTAATCGCGCTGATCGCTTTATCGTAGATCCCTTCACGACAGACGGCTGCATCGTGGTCTTCCTTGATGCCATCCAGGTGAATGGAAAATGTGAGATACTTCGAAGGAGGATAGTTTTCCAGATGTTTTTCGAGCAGAATCGCGTTCGTACAGAGATAGACGAATTTCTTACGGGCAATAAGGCCCGCGACGATTTCCGGCATCTGAGGGTGCAGCAGCGGCTCACCGCCGGGGATTGAAACAATGGGAGCACCGCACTCTTCGACTGCCTGAAAGCACTTTTCGGGGCTCAAATTCTGCTTGAGAATATTCGCGGGGAACTGGATCTTCCCACAGCCGGCACAGGCCAGATTGCAGCGGAACAAGGGTTCCAGCATCAGCACCAGGGGATAGCGTTTGACGCCTTTGAGTCGTTGCGTTACGACATATTTTGCTACAGTCCACATCTGGGAAAGGGGAACACCCACAGTCGCCTCCATGTTGCGAAAAATTCTAAATCCGTTCAGAATAGAGGTTTCATAGCAGTTTTCAGAAACGCTGTCACCCCCAATTCGCGCGTATCTCGCAATCCAGCAAAGAGTTATTGAAGGTTTAACCCGGTCCACATGAAAATCGCCAGCCTGAAGGCTTATCGCATCCATGTCCCGCTGAAGCGTAAGGTGACGCACGCTTCGTACAGTAGAACGGAATCGGAGTCGATCCTGGTCCGCTGTGAGCTGGAGGATGGCACCGTGGGCTGGGGGGAATCTGTGCCACGCTCCTATGTGACCGGGGATACCGCCGATTCGGTACTGTCACAATACCAGGCGACCGATTTCCGAGATCTGACGGACTGGCGGTGGGAGAGTACCGCGGAAATGGTGTCACTTTGTCACCCTTTGAAGCTCGCGGCCCCGCCTGCTGGACCAGCGGCATATGAGTCACGGGGCTGCCTGGGAAATGCCGCCCGCTGTGCATTGGAGCTGAGCCTGCTGGATGCGGCAACCCGCTCTCTCAATGTTCCCATCTCGGACGTGCTGACGTGTCTGGATGAGGATCAGACACTGACTCAGCAGCTTCCCGAAGTGCGTTACAGTGCCGTGCTGACCTCGATGAAACCGGTCAAACAGACTCTCTTGTCGCTGTTGTATCGTCTGACGGGCTTTCGTCAGTGCAAAGTCAAAGTTGGTATGCCCGGCTGCGATGATCTGGCTCTGCTGCGAAAAGTCCGCCGTCTGACAGGCCGCCGCATGGGCCTGCGGATTGATGCCAATGAAGCCTGGACCCGCTCTGAACTGGAAGCACACGATGCTGCTTTGAGTACGCTGGAGATCCAATCAATCGAACAACCAATGGCGCATGCTTCCCTCACGGACCTGAAGGGCATTCGCGGACAGCTGAAAGCCTGGGTGATGCTCGATGAGTCATTGTGCAGCTATCAGGATGCAGAACAGGCGATCGCCGAGGGGTACTGTGACGCCTTCAATTTACGGATATCCAAGCTGGGTGGCCTGATCCCCACATTTCAGATTGCCCGTCTCGCACAGCAGGCAGGGATCCACTGTCAACTGGGTTGCCAGGTGGGAGAGACAGGCGTTCTCTCTGCAGCAGGCAGGCATTTTGCCAGCCATATCAGGGGAATCGAGTTTCTGGAGGGGAGCTTTGATCGCTATCTGCTGAGACAGAACATCATCAATGAGGAGATCTCGTTTCAATGGGGGGGCAAAGCTCCCGCGCTGAAAGGACCGGGGTTGGGTGTCACTGTGAATGCAGCGCGTCTGTCACAGTTCATGCAGCAGGAAATGCAACTGATCTGATGCGATCAGGGAATCAGGAATACGAGGCCGGTAACGGTTAAGCTCTCAAACAGAGCACCGCGTGCACTGAGCGGAAGCCGTTCAACCTGATAAGGGGGGCAGTTCCCTGGTTTTTCATACCCCAGAGTATACTGGCACTCATACAGCGGGTATGCACCAATCATGTAAGGCAGTGCGGGAATGCGACCGAAGAAACGACCTGCGGAAATGAATGGTTGAATCGCAGGACCGTAGTTATAGCCATACCGTTCGAGGTAAGGTTCTTCGAAGTAGAGCGGATTGTGTGGAACCGCTGCTGCAACCCAGTCTTTATTCATGAGCTGCCAGTCGCGGGTGGTGCCCATCGTCACTTTTTCCGCAGGGATGTCAGCCAGGTGCTCGGCTGCCGTGTTGGTGGGCAGGTCACCTGTGGGTGGTATGGTATTCAGAGTCAGTGACGTTAAAGGCTTCAGCCCCAGTTCCACCAGTCGGGGTGCTTTCTTTGCGGCTGGCGGATTCGCCGGTGCTGGCGTCATCGGTGTATCGGGTGCAGGCGGTACGGGAGCCGGTTGTGACTGTTGCTGAATAAAGTGAAATTCTGGTTCTTCCGCCGTCGTGATCACTGGCTTCTGAGCAACAACGGGAGTTTCTGGCTCTGGATCGACAGCTGGTGCTGGCTGAGGGAAGCGGATCCCTGTCAGCTCGATCGGCTGGAAATCCCTTGTTTCATCGAATTCGATGGTGAGTTCGCGTGATTCCGGCAGCGGAGGCAGTTCAACGGGTTTGGAAACCGGTTTCGAACTGGTTTTCTCTGAAACCTGGAATTTATTGAAGCCGGTAATCGTGATCTGGTCAGATTTTACGTCGTCATGCGTCTTATCTGGTGATGACTGTCTGCGGGAGGCTGCGGCTTGCGCGAGTGCAGACATTTTCACTTTGTCATATTCGGGAGCGACTGAGAAATGCGCGCCGTGATTGACTGCACAACCGCTGAAAATCAGACAGCTGAGACAGAGCAGTAATCGAGACGATTTGACGGGCAACCGAACCAAAACAGGCGCTCCAGTGAATAAACAGTTGATATCACAGCACTTAAGAACTGAATATCAGATACGAATTCGTAGAAACAGGAGTACTCATTCTCAGTTATCGGCTCTGGAAGTGGACCGGGGACATCAGTGTCTGTCTGAGTCGTAAGGTCATTGCAAACCCCCCAGTCATTCAGAGGATCCAGTTTTCAGCCCGATTCATATGGACATACAGTTACTTTCTGGAGGTGATTCACGTTATTCACCTCACTTTCATACTGATTCTTCAATTTGTGCTCGAACAACGTTCGTATTTTATCAGTTCGTATACGTAGGAAGATTAGTCCGGTTAAGGCACGCTGATCAATCATGACTGGAGTCGCGGTTCAGATAACATGATTAAAACGGCTGTATTACTTATGAAGACAGCAGCTTTCCATTTTTGACAGATGTTTCTGCTCCGTTAAAAATGATTGACATACCTTTTAGTGAGCAAAGATAATGTGGGGAGTTTTTTTACAATACCACAGACCTGATCGCAGGTGCACATGTCGGCCAGGGATAACGTGGTTTTTGCAGAAATGCAGGGTCGGTGTGCGTAAAACGCTCCCTGTTTGTGTTCCCCTCTGCTGTATTGCCTCTTGAATGGTATTCGCGAACTCATGCCATTAATTTTCTGTGCATTACAAGGAACTCGAAGGAGCATCTCAACGTGCGATTTTTAGAATGGCTGAATCGATGCCTCGGCAAGACTCCCCCTGCCCCTAACCTCGAGTTCAATTCGCTCCGCGCCGACAGTCACGCAGGACTGGAACTGGTGCGTCTGGAAGAACGTATCGTTTTGAACGTGGATGCTGGCCTCTCAGGTGCTGCCAGCGATGTTCTACAGATTAACCTCGATGCTGCCAACGATGATGCAACCGTCTCCGTCGTTGATGGCGGCGCCACAATTCAGGTCGATGATGGCCTGGGCCTGCCCGACAGCATCATGCAGTTTGATGCCACCCAAATTAACTCCATTCTCGTTACGGGCGTCGATACATCTCAGTCGATTCAATTCCTGGGGCAGAATGACCTGATTATCCCCAACTCCCTGGATCTGACCGGTTTTACTGGTGATGTAAAAATCGGCATCGAAATCCAGGTGGGAACCGCTGGTGCTCCTGACTTCAGTACCCAGTCTACGGTCACCTACCTGGGACAGTACGACCGGGTCGGAGACCAGTTGAATGTCGTATTACAGAATCAAATCGGCGCTGATGATTCGTTTGCCGTGCAAATCAATGGCACTGACGTCGAGATCCTCGATCGAAACAACGCGAATGCCCTGCTCTTTTCTACTTCTTTAACCGGATTGAATTCAATCCAGATCCAGGGAGCCGATGGTGAGACCGATCTGCTCGCACTCAATTACGGCGATGCCCAGCTGACTCAGCTTTCAATCTCTTTTGACGGTGGTCTGGGAGGCAACGACGCTCTAGAATTCTTCGGGGGCACCTTTGATACCGTCACTCACAATCTGACTGGTCCGGGGGCTGGCGCCGTCGATTTCAGCGGAAATGCGATCACGGAAATTAGCTATACCGGTCTGGAACCGGTGTTCGGCGGAAGTAATACGGCTAACAACGTCGTCATCAACCTGCCCACTGCCACGACCGATGCGATCCTGGAAAATGCCGCTCTGCCGGGTGAATTGCAGATTCGCAGCCTGAGCAGCAGCTTCGAGCTGACAACCTTCGCTTCTCCTGCAGACTCCCTGCAAATCACCACTGCCGGTGGTGCGTCGATTATTGAACTCAATTCCTATGACGCGAGCTTTGCCCCCACCGATCTGATTCTGTCTGGTCAGGCTGGTGACACCTATCAACTCGCCGGTAGTGACCTGCTCGACGACAGTGTCGCGCTGACTCTTTCCGGTGGTGCCACACTCGATCTGGGCAGCTTCGATGAAACCGTCGCACAGTTCACGCTGGAAGACGGTACTGTCATCGCGACCGGGGGTATCTTGACGTCCCAGTCCGATCTGGATCTCCGCTCCGGTAGTGTCAAAGCTCAGCTGAACGGGAACAACCTCATCAAGAACGGTTCGGGAACTGTGATCCTGGATGCGTTAAATGGCTACACCGGGTCGACCACCGTCAACGACGGTACCCTGCAACTGGCCCAGTCAGATGCGATTCCCAATACATCCAGCGTCAATCTGACGTCTGCAACCAGTGTGCTGGATCTGAACGGGTTCTCTGTCTCCCTCACGTCACTGACCGGGACGGGGAGTGTGCAGTTGGGAGGTCCTGCCGGTTCGCTGACACTGAATCAGGCGATTTCGACCTCAGCCACATTTGCTGGAAATATCTCCGGTGACGGAAGCCTGACGATCGCTGGTGCGGGGGAAGTTGTTCTTTCCGGAAGCAGCTCGTTTACGGGGGCCACCAACGTGCAGGACGGCGTTCTCAAAGTTGACGGAACCCTGGCGACATCGGAAGTGATCGTCGCGACCGGCGCCACCCTGGGTGGTTCCGGCAGCATCACGGCGCCCGTGACCATCAATGCCGATGCAGCTCTGGCACCGGGATCCAGTCCGGGAATTCTCAGCACGGGCGACCTGACACTCGACGCAGATGCGGATCTCAATGTTGAAATCAACGGAACCAATGCGGGATCAGAGTACGACCAGATCCAGGTGACAGGCGAAGTCGATCTGACCGGAGCGACGTTGAATATCAGCAGTTCCTTTACGGCCGTCGCCGGTGACCAGTTCCTGTTGATTGACAATGATGATGTCGACGCCGTCACAGGTAATTTCGTCGGACTGGCCGAAGGGACCTTATTCAATTTCAACGGCAACCAGGTCTATATCACCTATCAGGGCGGCGATGGCAACGATGTTGTGTTGACGGTCAATTCACCACCGTCCGCAGGGAATCAGAGCTTTTCCGTTGATGAAAATACAGCGAATACGACATCGGTGGGAACAATCGTCGCTGCAGATCCAAACGTTCCACCGGGGAGCCTGAGTTTCAGCCTGACAGGCGGCTCCGGGGACACCGCTTTTGCTGTCAGCAGTACTGGCGAGATTACGGTCGCCGATTTCACGCAACTGGATTACGAGACGGATACCGAATTTGATCTCGAAATTCTGGTAACCGATGACGCTGGGGCGACTGATACCGCGACGATTACGATTAATATCAATCCGCTGAATGACAATGATCCGGTCATCGCAAACCAGACGCGCGAAGTCGATGAGAACGCTGCCAACGGCACATTGGTCGGCGCGGTGATCGTTGCCAGCGATGCTGATCAACCGGGAGATACACTGACCTTCACCGAAGCGGGAGGCACAGGTTCTGCCGCGTTTGATATTACCTCTACGGGGCAGATCATTGTTGCTGATCAGAGTCTGCTCAACTTCGAAACCAATCCCAGTTACACTCTGGACGTGATTGTCGATGACAACAAGGGTTCGACCGCCACCGCAACTGTGACGATCAACCTGAATGACCTCGTGGAAAGCATGGTTGTGACTGCCGGCGACTGGTCCAGCAATGACATTACGATCATCCGGGACGGCAGTCAGTTACGCATCCTGGAAACGGGCACGTCCAATGAGATCGTGCCTTCACATGTGTTCGATAAAGTCTCCAGTATTATCGTCACCGGAAATGGATCTGATAATACCGTGCGGCTGGACATGAGCGTCGACACCATTCTGCCACCGAGTGGCATCAGCTTTAATGGTGCGGGGGGATCGAATACGCTGGTCAGTGCCGACCAGACGACCGACTGGCTCATCAATGGCTTGAATTCCGGCAGCCTGCTCTCTGGCGCAGTCAGTTTCAGCAACGTGGAGAATCTGACGGGTAACGCGGGGGCCGACGCCTTCACTTTCCAGGATGGCGGACAGCTTACCGGTACCCTCAGCGGGGGTGACGGAACGGACCACATTGACTTTTCTGCTGTGACCAGTGCTGTGACTGTCGATCTGCAAACCAGCAGTGCCTCGGGCGTAAACCTGTTTCACACGATCGAAAGTCTCAGTGGAGACGACACACAGGATACCATCAGCGGACTGAGTGCAGGCACCACTTACCTGATCAATGGTGTCAACCAGGGATCGGTCTCTGGAATTGACTTTGACGGTTTCAATCACCTGGCTGGATCGACAGGCAACGACACATTCCAGTTCAGCAGTAGTGGCCAGATCACAGGCAGCATCGATGGCCTGAGCGGTAGTGATATTCTGGACTATTCAGCCTCCACATTCAGCCTCGATCTCGCTCTGTCAGCAACAGGGGCAACGGATGGCTTTACAGGGTCGGAAGCTTCCACGGTAGCTGATTTTGATAATATCGACACGATTCAGGGGAGTGGCAACACTGATGCCCTGGCAGGGATCAATGCGGCTGCAGTCTGGTCGCTGGATGGCACGAATCAGTACACAGCATCAAACACGCTGAACTTCAGTGATTTTGAGAATCTGACCGGGGGAACCGACGTTGATGAGTTCAATATCAGCGGCAGTCAGTCTTTGAATCTCTCAGGTAATTCCGGTAACGATGTCTTCGCTTTTGCGGATGGCGCAACCCTCTCGGGGACAATTGACGGTCAGGCGGGTGCCGACCAGATCGATTTCAGTGCCCTGACCTCTTCGATTGACGTGATTCTGACGGCCAACGGAACCTTTGACGGGTTCCAGGGAACCGAGGCGTCGATCAGTGTCGGGTTTGACAATATCAACAATATCGCCGCAGGATCGGGAGCTGCCGACAAACTGACCGGACAGAACGCGGCCGCTACATGGTCGATTCAGCCGGCGAGCGTCTACGGCAGCGGGACTTCCCTGTCCTTCTCCAGTTTTGAAACTCTCCAGGGAGGCAATGATGTTGACCAGTTCAACATCAACGGTTCGCATACACTCGACCTGCTGGGTGGTCAGGGAGCGGATGTCTTCCACTTCAGCAATAATGGATCTACGCTGAATGGAACCATCGATGGTGAAGCCGGCGAAGATCATCTGAACCTCGACACCTATTCTTCCGATTTGAACGTCACGCTCAGTGCACTCGGAGGAATTGACGGCTTCGATGGTAGTGAATCTGCCAAGTCCGTCAGCTTCGCAAATATCGACGTGCTCACCGGGGGCAGCGGTAATAACACCCTGACCGGGATCGACAGCGCCGCCACTTGGACACTGAACGGCGTCAACACTTACAACAGCACCAACACACTGACCTTCAGTAACTTTGTGAACCTGACCGGAGGTAGTGCCGCCGACAGTTTCCAGGTCACTCCGAATGAGGAAGCCTTTAACATTGTCGGCGGTGACCCAACCAGTAACCCGCTGGGTGATGAACTGCACGTGGATACTTCTGCAGCCGGAACGGCAGTCGTCTCAAACAATGGGGATGGCTCAGGATCGGTTACCGGCGGCTTCCCCACCGTGACTTACAGTGAAATTGAAAACTTCACGATCACTGGTACCGTCGACATTGAACTGCAGGGAACTACAAACGCTGATGACATTGAAATTCTGGTCAACGGTTCGGACATCGAATATCGTCTGGGCGGAACATTGATCGGCACCAGTACTCTCTCAGGTACGACTTCAATCACAGTGAAAGGCGGGGATGGCGATGACAGTCTGACCATCGATGCTGCACTCGCTGCAGCTGGGATCACTGTCGATTACGATGGCGAAGGCCAGGACTCGACCAGTCCGGGGGATGTGCTGAACCTGCTGGGGACGACCACTTCTGTTGAGTATTTCTTCGTTGACAGCAACTCTGGTTCGATCCGCATTGATGGTGCAGGCACTGATTTCATCACCTACAGCGGACTGGAACCGATCACCTCGACGATCAACACGACCAACGTGACTCTGAATTACAGTGCGGTCGCGGAGATTATTACGATCAGTGATGCCGGCGGTGGGCAGACCACCGCGACTTCGACAGCCGGCGAACTGCTGACGTTTACCAACCCCGATGGTCTGTTGACGATCAATACAGGCGATGGCGCCGACCAGATCGAACTGAATTCACTGGCCACAGATTTTACCGCTTCACTGACCATCAACGGAGAAGATGCAGCCGACACCCTGAACGTGAATGGCAGTCTGACTTTCGACTCCGGGAAAAACGTGGAACTGAATGTCGAGTCGATTACGGTTGCCAACGGTACGGTGATGACCGCAGCCAGCATCGCCCTGAACGCCGACACTGTCGACCTGGATGGTGACCTCGTCGCAGCCACCGTCTCCGGTGATGCAGCGACCGTGAATGTACTGGGATCAGCCGGAGGAGCCGATATCCAGGATGCCGTCGATGTTGCAGGTGCCGGAGGCGTCATCAACATTGCTGCTGGCATCTATCATACAACGGGCACACTGGAAATTGACGAATCAGTCTCACTGATCGGTGCCGGTAAAGACGTTGTCGAAATTCGCAAGGCGGGAGCCCCCACGAATACTTTTGATATCGCCATGAATATCAGTGCGAACAACGTTTCTATCTCAGGAGCCCAGTTGGGCTGGGAGACACATACCTCCGCCACCGATTATCGAGGTTACGTAGTTTACACGAATGCGGACAACACCACGCTGAATAATCTGCTTTTCGGTGATAACTATCGTAGTGCCGTCGTCTTTGAGGGAGCGAATAACCTGGAAGTCTCCGACTCCATCTTCGAAGGAAATTACGGCCGCGCCGCGATCCGTGACGGGGACGGAGGCAGCGGTGAAAACTTCCTGATTACGAGGAATGAATTCCGTGAAAACCATTTCCGCTGGGGACCCATCGCGATTGGACCGCAGGGGACCTTTGGTGATCCCAACAACCATGCCTTCAGTGGTGAGATCTCCTTCAACTACTTCGGCAACGGTCTCGAAGCGGGCTCATTCCAGGAAGCCGGTGACCAGAACTATACGGTCACGATCACCAACCGGGGAATGACGGCCGACGGAATCGATATCAATCACAATACATTCGACTGGAAGGATTCCTCCACGACGAACTCGAACGGAATCTATGCACAGCCCGGGGGAATCTATTTCGATCCTTCCCTCGCGGTACCTGCGAATTCGGTGTATATCACCAACAATATCTTCAATGGTTTCAGCTACGAAGGGCCACAGCCTTCGGCTACGACTCCCGCCTGGGATCCGACCGGTGGCGTGTTCGGCGGGGCCCTGGAATTTGACGGCGTCGATGATTTCGGCCTCTTCCAGTCGGCGAACTTCGATGTAGGAGAATCCGGTACTCTCAGTTTCTGGGTGAACATGGATGACCAGGGACGCCGCAACCAGTTCTTCGAAGGTCCGAATAACGGAGGCATGGAGTTCCAGTACCGCACGAACAGCGGTGGTCAGTTCTTCGGCAGCCCTAATCGGAATGACGGAAACGGCAATACCTACATCATTCAGAATAGTGGTGCCGGAGGAACGACCGGGGTCTGGCAGAACATCCAGTACACCTGGGACTTCAATGGCGGCGTCAATCCGCAAATGCACCTTTACATTGACGGTGTCGAAGTCGGTTACCTGAATGGAACATATGATTCCGATCTTGCACAGTGGACGGCGACCGTCAGTACCATCAATGAAATGATGAATGTCGGACGCGACCCGGGCGACAGCAGCCGCTTCTTTGACGGCAAGATGGACGATGTTGGCTGGTTTGATCAGGCACTCGGACAGACCGATCTGGATACAATCCGTACGACCGGAGTCAGCACCTTGTCGGGAGATGCACGGCTGGTCGCTCACTGGGACTTCGATCAGAGTTCAGGAGACATCGCGGTTGACAATGTGAGCGGCATTCAGATGTACCTGGTCACCGATGGAATTGTGCCTTTTGGTCCTGAATTCCAGGAAACGGCAGGTGTTTTTGGTGGTGCCCTCGAATTCGATGGCATCGACGATTTCGCCACCTTCCAGGATGCCTCATTCGATGTAGGCCGAAAAGGAACGTTGAATTTCTGGGTCAAGATGGATGAGACAGGCCGTCGAAACCAGTTCTTCGAAGGTCCAGACAATGGTGGTTTCGAATTCCAGTATCGTGAAAACAGTGGCGGCCAGTTCTATGGACGCACACAGGGGAGCGGTGACTACACGATTCAAGCGGGAGGCCAGGCGATCAACGGCGGCGTCTGGACCAACATCCAGTACACGTGGGATGCTGACTCGGGCGAGATGCATATCTACATCAATGGCGCAGAACAACCTTATCTCTCCTCGTTTGATGAGAATCTGTCCGGCTTTGACAGCACCCACTTCACTGACACGGTCAATGGCTTGATGAATGTCGGCCAGGACCCGGGTGACAGTGGTCGCTTCTTTGACGGTCTGATGGATGATATCGGCTGGTTCAATGATGTGCTGGACTCCACCGATCGTGTAACGATTATGAACACGGGCGTTTCCAGTATGACTGGCGACTCGCGTCTGGTCGCGCACTGGAACCTGGATGATCCTGCGGGAACCGAAATCGTTTCCGGCGACAGTGGAACCAATATCACACTGTACCTGCAGGCAAATCCTCCCCTGCCCCCGATCGAAGGCTTCGGAGTCATTGCACCGTTGAATGCGAATGTGACCTACAACGCCTTTAACGGGAATGACCTCGATTCGAACGTAACCCTCGATTCGAGCAATACGTTTGGCGACCCGCTGTTTGCGTATGCCAACGATCCCAATTATATCACTACCGACTCTCTGGCAACACAATACGTTGTCGGCTTTGGTTCCTCGGCTGCCTACGGTTCCTCGGAATTCGCTGCAGATACAAACACCAGCATACCTCACATTGGAGCCTTCCAGAACCTGCCCACCGTATATCCGGGAATCTACGGGTCTGGAGATATTGTCGTCTACGGAACGGGTGAAGACGATCAGCTGGTATTGACGCTGACCGGCGAAAACACGGCCACCTTTGTGTTAACGCGCGACTTCGGCGGACCGAATGAACTGGTACTGGCCAGCGTGTCAATCACTGACATTACCTCGATCACCTTTAATGGCCTGGGCGGTGACGATGTCTTGATTGTCAATCAGCCTGATAGTCAGTTCTTCAATCCCACCGACGGCATCACCTTCAATGGGGGTACCCAGAACAACGATGGTAACTCTTTGGGAATCGCAGGCATTCTGGGAGATACGCTGGTACTCAATCACAGCGTATCTCTTGAAGCGGATTCCGTTGGTTATGTCTTTACGCCGGATAACGTGCCTGCGGAAGGCGAAGATGGCGTCATCACCATTTCCGACAGCAGCATGACGGATGGTTCGACAACGATTGCCTTCACCGGACTGGAGCCCATTCTGGATAATCTGCTGGTGGCTGATCGAGAGTTTGACTTCACCGATGCTGATGAAACGATATCTCTGTCCGATAACGGCCTGGCTGGAGACAATTATTTATTCATCGATTCCACTCTCAGTGAATCCGTTGAGTTTCTGAATCCGACTGGTTCAATCACGATACGCACCAGTAGCGTAGGGGCCTCTGCTGGAGTCGATACAATCGAGATCAACACACTGGACAGCCTGTTTAATGCAGATCTGACGATTCTGGCTGGAGCCGATGATCCGGTCACCTTCCAGAGTGATGTTGATCTGGGTACAGGTAATCTCTTCGTGACTGCCGAAAGCGTGAACATCCTGGCAAACATTAATGCCGCTTCTGTCGAAATCAGTTCGTCGGGTGCGACTGGCACACCGTTCAACGGCGGTACCATCACAACGACCGGATCCCAACTTTACCATGATGCGGTCAACTTTGTCACCGACACAACCCTGATCAGTTCCGGGGGAGGCGATATTCAATTCGATGGAACCATCGACGGTGCGATTGATCTGGAAATTCAAACCTCCGGTTCAACAATCTTTAATGGCGCCATCGGCAGCAATACGGCCCTGAACAGTCTGACAACAGATGCCGGGGGCACCACGCAGATTAATGGTGGCAGCATCAACGCCACCGGAAACCTGATCTTCAATGATGACGTAGAACTGGGAGAAAACACGATTCTCACCAGCACTGGCAGCGGGGTCATCACTTTCAATCAGCGGTTAAACGGCACATATACGCTGGAACTGAATACCGATGGCGACACAACCTTCAATGGGACTGTGGGTGACACCAACGAACTGGCCAGCCTGACTACGGACGCCAACGGTACAACGTTCATCAACGGCGGCAGCATCGCCACTGAAGGCGGTCAGCTATTCAACGATGCGGTGCTGTTGGGCGCCAATACGGTTCTGTCCAGTTCAGCCTCGGGTTCGATTAACTTCAAATCGACGTTGAACGGTGCCCACACGCTCAACATTAACACTGCCGGATCCACAATCTTTGATGACCAGGTCGGCAATTCGGCTGCCCTGACGAGCCTGACGACCGATGTGGATGGCACAACGGAAGTCAACGGCAGCACAATCACCACGACCGGAGGACAGACCTTTCACGACGTTGTCTCGCTGGGAGCATCCGTGGTCTTCACCTCAACTACCGCGGACGACATCACCTTCGACCAGACACTGACTGGCGGAACCGGGATGACAATCCTGATTAGTTCGACTGACGATGTCATCTTCAAAGATGCTGTGAGCACCGATGGGGCTGTTACAGTCACAGCAGATTCCGACATCTCCGGTACAGGCAACATTTCAATGGAAACCGGGTCCAGCCTGGATGCTGGTACGGGGACAATCAACATTGATGGTGCGAACGTGCTGACGCGTTCGCTGACCACCACCAACGGAACCGCGAGTGCAATTACCATTGATGCTCATAACGGAAATGTGATTACTCGGGACAATGGTGTAAATGCTCTGGGAGATATCACGGTTAACGCCACCGGCAGTATCACCCTGGAAGACAATGGAGTGAATACCGGCGAAGGTGGCAGCGTGAATGTGCAGGCTGACGGTGATGTCATCTCAACAGGCAGCGGAATCGACACCACCAATGGTGCTGCTGCGGGAGGGAACATTGCTGTCACTTCTAACGCAGGCCAGGTTGACTTTTCTAATGGCTCTCTGCTCACCGGAGACGGAGGCGGTATTACCGTCAATGCGGTTACCGGATTCACCACAGTGAATACCAGCCTCGATACAACGGCTGGTGCGGGTGGAGGCTCTGTTGAAGCGAATGTTTCGAACGGAACAATCTCGATCACCGGTGGTGATGCGACAGTCAATGGTGCCGGTTCTATCCTGCTGACGGCCAAAGGTGCGACCTCAGATATTCAACTGGACACAAACCTGACCAGCGCTGACGGCAGTATCACGCTGCTGGCAGACAATGATATCACCCTGTCGGCGACGACCAATATTCTCAGTCAGGCAAGTGGAAGCATTACCCTGACGGCTGACAATGACGGTTCGAGCGTCGGCAGTATCACCATGGCTTCCGGCAGCCGGATCGAATCACAGGGGGGACAGATTCAAATCTCCGCTGCGGGGGACATCGCTCTTTCTGGTATTACGACGACTGGTGGCCGCGTCGATATTACTTCGGCCCTGGGGGGGATCACAGACAACGACAGCACAGGCGTCAACAACGTGACCGCCAGCCAGTTGGTTCTGAATTCGAATCTGAGCATTGGCCAGCTCGCGGATGCCATCGACACCGCGATTGCCTTCCTCGAAGCAGATGCGGGAACGGGGGACCTCTTCCTGGACAACACGGGAGCCCTGACAATTGGGGGCATCACTGCCCAGGACGGTTTGGACGCAGACCTGGACATTGTGATTCACAACACCGGTACGCTGAATGTCACCGAAACCGTACAGTCAGCCACCGGTTCAATCACGCTGGATGCGACAGACACTCTGACTGTCGACCTCGCGACGACCATCAGCACACTGGGGACCGGTGCGATTCTGCTGACATCGAACCGGAATATCAAATTGAACAGTGGCAGCAACCTGAAAACGGTCAACGGCGGTATTACACTGTTGGCCAATGACGGAGGCTTGACCGCGGGTGATTTCATCGGTGTAGAGGCAGACAATGCGACGATCTCGACGACGGGTACAGGTAACATCCTGATAACCGGCTTCGGCGGAGCGGATGTCGTGACCAGTGATCATCATGGAATCTTACTGCATTCCGGTACGACAGTTTCGTCCTCAGCCAGCGGAATCGATGCCGGCACGATCACCATCAATGGAACCGCGGGAGAGGGAATCAACGACAATCATGGTGTCATAATTGATGGTGCAGGCACGAATGTCACATCTGCCGATGGCGCGATTGGAATCACTGGCACCACGGATTATGGCACCGGTTTTGTGCTCTCCGACCAGGCACAGATTGTCTCGAACGGTGCGGGCGTCAATGCAGCGGACATCACTATTCAGGGAACAACGACTGCAGATCGGGCGGGGGTTCAGATTACCAGCCTGATTCAATCGACGGCAGGAGCTATTTCCATCACCGGTGAATCAACGGGCGGAGGAACAACTTCACAGGGAACACTAATCGAGACGACCAACGGACTCGTGATCAACGAAGACGGCCAAATCACGATCAACGGCGCCTCGAACGGTGACGATGGAATTGAGATCTCGAATGATGCAGTGGTCTCGGCCTCGGGTACCGGGAATATCGAACTGCTGGGCGAATCGACGGGTTCCGGCAGCGGAATTCACCTGGATGCCACAGTGAAAAGTAATACAGGAACGGTCACCCTGACTGCAGAAGATGACCTGCTGCTCGGTAGTGTCGCTCTGATTGACTCGACCTCCGGCACCGTGACCCTCACTGCAGACAATGCAGCGGGCAGTAACGGCAATCCGATTACGATGACAGACGGATCACTGATTGATGCAGGTACGGGAACCATTAACCTGACTGCAGACGGAGACGTGCTTCTGGCTGGCCTGCTGACCACGGGCACGGTTAATGTTGACTCCCTGTCGGCTGCGATCAGCGATAATGGTGACAGTCATACGGACATCGTCGCATCTACTGCCGTTCTGAACGCCGTCACTGGGATTGGTGATGGAAATCCACTGGAAACAGAGATCAGCACACTTTCCGCGACCGTCTCGGGAGTAGGCAATCTGCTGATTGACAATGGGATCACTGTCGAATTACTGGACCTGTCGACATTTGACGGTGCAATCACCGTGAATAATACGGCGAGTCTTACGGCAACTTCGGTCGTTTCCCAGAACGACTCGAACAGCGACGATAATGACATCACTCTCAATGCCACGGGAACCAACAGCGACATACTGGTCACAACAATGACAGCGACCGGCCTGGCGGACGTCATGCTGACTGCTGATGATGGCATTCTCGACACCAACGGTGCCGACTCGAATCGGATCACCGCCGATGACTTGAACATGTCATCCAGCAGTGCCGGTGGTACGCAGGACGGAATTGACGTGGATACGGACGTCAACAGTGTTACGGCTGACGTGAATACCAACGCCGGAGGCCTTCACATCGACGAAGTGGACGGTATCACGCTGACGCAACTGACAACGTTCGACGGTTTCATCATTGTCAATGCTGCCGGAACCATTGAAGTGCTGGACGTCACTTCCACGAACAACTCGTCTTCTGACTTGAACAATGGCATCACTCTGACGGCAACCGGAGTTGACAGCGATATTCTGGTGACATCTCTGACCGCTGAGAATTCAGCTGACATTACTCTGAACGCCGACCGCGATGTACTCGACTCAGACAGTGCCGACAGTCAACTGACCAGTGGCGACCTGCTGACGATTATCGCTGGCCGCAACATTGGTGGCATTACAAATGTCTTCACTGCAGATGGCTTTGATCCCCTGCAGACCAGTGTGGCACGCCTGGACTTGACCAGCGGTAACCAGATCGTGATTGACAACACGGGCACTACGCCGGAACTAATCAACCTGGATGCGGGAACAGGCACCGCAGGCACGACTTATGTCAGAGCGACCGGCGGGGCTCTGGATGCTTCCACAACCACTGGTATCAGCAATACCCAGGATACCATCAGCTTTATTTCCGATGTTTCCATCACTGTTCCGACTGGTCTGCAGACTGCGAATCTGCGGCTGGACGCGCCCGACATTATCGACGCTGGTGGGGGCGCAATCGACGTCAATGCGGTAAACTCCATCCTGTTCAAATCAGGTTCCGCAGAGACCTTGAATATCACCGCACAGCAGTTCGACGGTACTGTGCTTGGTTCTGATTTCGTCATCAATAACGACTCCCCTGCCCTGGAACTGGTTGATCTCAATGAAGACAACCTGAGCCTGACCGGGGGGACGGACACCAACATTTCGTTGAGTTCTGCCGGCAGCATCACTGTCAGCGACCTGGTACAGACACTGGGAACCGGTACTCTGTTCCTGGAAACGACGAATACCGACGCCGATCTGATTCTGAATCATAGTCTGCTGAGCGACACCGGTTCGGTCACGATTTCGACAGCCAACGATATCCTCTTCAACGGGACGACGAATCTAACCAGCACGTCGGGGGCCGTGAGCCTGACCGCCGATGCAGACAATGGAGCGGGAGGCCTGTTTGGTGGCATCACCATGGCCGATGGAACATTCATCAATGCCGGGGATGGGGCAGTCAGCCTGATCTCCAGCGATGACATCGTCCTCAGCCAGGTCATCACGGCCAACAACACCAGTTCCGCGATTCTGATTGATACCGACTCCAGCCTGGTAGATGCCGGCGATAGCACGGGAGAAGACCTGATTGCCAATGAGTCGGGAGCCCGGGTCACGATTATCGCGTCCCTGGGAGCCGGTAAAGTGGCCGATCTGAACGGCCATCTGGAAACTCACATCGATCAGATCAATGTCACCAACCAGACAGCAGGCGAAATCCGGATTATCGAGACGGATGACCTGATTGTGCACGACCTGATCCAGTCTACAGCGGGAGATATTGAAGTCTTCACGACAGGAAACATCCTACTCAACGGCTTGATTGAAACAGTTTCTGACAATGTGCTGCTCGATTCCAAAGCAGCGATCATCGACCAGAACGATGGTGTTCCGGGCGAACTCAACATTCATGCCACCAGTCTGGATATGAATGCGGTTACAGGGATCGGCACAGGTGACACACTTGAGATGAGTGTCGATACCTTCTCAGCAGATTCAACCAATGGAGACGTCCTGCTACACAACACCGCGACAACGGGCGTGACTGCAACCAGCATTACTACCGGCACCGGCAACATCAATCTGGAACAGGTCGGCAATGAGTCCCTGGCCATCGATCTGGCGACATCCGTCGACGGTTCGATTACGGTCGCCAATACGGGAGATGCCCAGAGTGACACGTTGACGCTGACCTCACTGTCTGCCGGAGGCGCTACACCGGCCATCGATGTTTCCACACTGAACTTCGGTAACATTCTGCTGGGTGATCTTGTGGCCCTGGAAGGATCGATCGCCGTCACCTCCGCTGGTGAAATCAATGACGCGGTTGACGACCAGGGTGCTCCGGAAGTCGATCTGAATGCCGCATCGGGCTCAATCACACTCGAAGCGATCAACGGGATTGGTAACACAGATCCAATCGAGGTCTCTGCCGGAACCTTAGCGGTCAACAGTAACACCGGCGATCTGAACCTGCACCACGTGTCTTCGGCCGCGACCGGATCAGTGAGGGTCACGAAACTGACAACGGGGACCGGCGACATCAACTACGAACAGACGGGACAAGAGTCTGCGTCCTTTGAAGAGATCTCGACTACGGATTCTGATATTACCGTTAAAGCGGATGGTTCCCTGTTGTTCGAAAATCCTGGCGTTCTGCTGAATGTTGTTGAAACGGATGGTATCGGTACCATTGAAGTCACAGCAACAGACGTCAATTCCTCGATTGAAATCAACGATGGCTTCAGCACGGCTGGTGGAACGATTGACCTGACCGCACAGCACAGTCTGAATTTTGGCAGTGAGGGCGATTTGAGTTCCTCAGATGGGAAAATCACGTTGCTGGCCGATTCCGCTTCTGTCGGGGCCGGAGGTGGCGGTATTACCATGTCAGATGGAACCCTCTTTGACGCCGGGGTGGGGATTGTCGATCTCCAGGCCGGGGATTCGATCACCGTTGGCCAGTTGATGACGACCACTCTTACCCGCCTGACTACCACAGACGGCGGGATTGTGGACGCCGGCGATGCCGGTGGCCGCGACATCATCGCGGATGAACTGGTGATCCGCAGCGCGACCGGCGCGGGCTCTGCGAATGCTCTGGAAACTGCGGTCTCCCTGCTGGCTGCACACAATACGGATTCCGGTCATGTTCAGATACATAACGATCTGGGAGGCGCACTTCTGACGATTGGAACTGTCGATGGACTGGCAGGGATCACTCATTCGGGAAGCGTTGCCGGAGATATTTTCGTCTCGAACGCCAGCCCCCTGACAGTCGACTCCCCGGTCACCAACGGTTCGGGTGGTAACATCGGCCTGGAATCGACGGGGCCTGGGGATTTAACCCTGAATGCCTCTGTGCGTGCCTTTGGCGGCAACGGGAATATCGATCTGCAGGCAGGCTTTGGATTCCTGGCCATCAACGATACGGGAGCCGCTTCGGATCACAGCGTCGCAGGAACCGGAGTTCTCTCCGGACACGGTGACAGCGGTGTCTTGATCGACGCGAATACAACACTCAATTCAGAAACGGGTGCGATTGCTGGCCTGCCACCTGATCTACGCAATATTCTGACACCTCAGATTCAACCCACCGGTCTGGCAACGGTCACTGGCGACTTCGGACGGTTTACCGAACAGAATTTCTTTATCACCATCGACTGGGGTGATGGAACAGTGGAGACGTTTAACTTCTCCGACCCCGGTTCGTTCGTCTTTGAGCATACCTATACTGCCAACCCGGATGCGGGAAACCCAGCTGCTGATATTCCGATCCTGGTGACCATGCAGGGAGATAAGCAGTTTACCTTCTCTGATGGGAATGGTACTCTCGATTTCACCAGCGAAGCCGACGTTCTGGAAACACCTGGTGAAGGTCTGGCGACAATCGCCATCGATACGACACCCCAGGTACCGCAGTTGATCTTCCCACAACAGGAAGTGATCCTGGATGCTTCTTCGCTCCAGCAGACCGTGTTCAGCATGCGGGAAACTCAATTGCTGGAAACGGCCATCAATGAAGCCAATCGGAATGCAGAACGTCTGGTCTTCCTGCGAATCCTGGCTCCTAACGGCGATGTGATTGAGGATGTGCCGCTGCAGGAATCTGACCTGGATAACCTGCCGAAACTGTTCAGCACACTGCCTGACGGCCGCTACCAGATTTATCTGAAGGAAGCCGGTGAAGAGCGGGTACGTCTGCTGATGGATGTCGACATCCGCAACGGCAAAGCCAGCGATGTCACCGAGGAACAGTCCAATCCTCCCACCAGTTCAGAGCAACAGCCCTCGACGACTAACCCAATCAATTCCCAGCTTGAAGACCAGGAGCAGCGGACGTTGTCCTTAAGCGACCTGGAACAATTGACTACTATCGTCATGGCGGACGCGGGTGAAGCAGACCTTTCCGACCGGATTGACCTGCTCCTGCAGATCCTGATTGACGAAACCTCAGACTGGCAACCTCTCCTGACGCCTGGATCTGACGTAGAATATGTACAGGAACAGCCGACCCTCCCCTTACCTGCTGAAGCGACGGCACAACTCGAAACCAGTGAAAAAGCCTGGGGCAGTGCCGCTTTACTTTCCGGTTATTTCCACGGTCGATCATTATTCCGCAAGCCGGTTACGCAGAACGAATGCGAATCCGCGATGGAAAAATATGGCAGCCGTCTGCTGAATCGGCGATATAAACTGAATCGCAGGCAGAAATAACTGATATAATCGAGCCACCATACTCGTGCAAATAACCGTAAGAATAGAAATAGACTAACGCTCAAACAGAACTGAGATCGTCGCCTTGAGCGACAACATGCGGGTATCATTATGAATGAATTTCCGGACAAAGAAGAACAGAACGAAGCATCGGCCGACGACGATCAGAGCCTGCGCAACGATCAGACGCTGCCCGATTCGATCTCTGATTCCGATGAGGCTGGCAGTGACATCGACCAGACGATCATCTCGGATCAATGGGATTCCGAAGCGCTGGCTGATGAAGCGCGAGACACGTCGGATGCCACAATGTCTGATGATCAGTTCCAGACAATGGAAGAGTCTGATTCGGAAAATGATACTTATGAAGACCTGGCAGGCAACGATCAGACCATGGTCGACACCGGCGTGTCTGATGAAATCAATGCCACTATTGTTGATCCGGACCTGAGTGATCTGGACCGGACGATCACCGAGGAAGAGCATGAAAGCTGGGCCGGCATGCAGACGGTCAGCGAAAATCCCAACGATCAGCCCGAACAAGGTAACGACCAGACCCTGATCATCGATGAGCCGCTGGATCAATCCGATATTGGCGCAACCCTCGTCGAAGATGGCAGCTCGCCTGCCGACATTGACGCCACCATTGTCTCAGACGACGTGCCCCCGGAACTGGTGGCAACCATGAACGATGCCTGGGGACCGGGGATGGCTACCATTCCGGAAGGTCCGGAAATGACCATCAAGGCCCGGGAAGTTCCCCTGGAGGAACTGACGAACCAGACTTCGCTCGTGATCAAAAAGCGTGACTTCAGCGACAAGATCAAATCAGAATACCTGGAGAATGCGGAATACGAACTGCTGGAAGTCCTTGGCCAGGGTGGTATGGGGGTGGTCTATACTGCGCGCCAGACTTCGATTGACCGTCAGGTTGCGGTCAAGATGCTCAAGGGCAAAACCGCCAAGAACAAAGATCAACGGCATAAATTCCTGGCCGAAGCGGTCGTCACCGGGGAACTGGATCACCCGAACATCGTTCCTATTTATGATGTGGGTAGTAACAACAGCGGCGCGCTCTTCTACTCAATGAAAAAAGTCGAAGGACGTCCCTGGCTGAAAACAATCCGCAAAAATTCCCTGGGCGAAAATCTGAATATTCTGATGAAAGTGGCCGATGCCGTCGCGTTCGCCCATTCACGGAGCGTGGTTCACCGCGATCTGAAGCCTGAAAACGTGATGTTGGGTGAGTTCGGCGAAGTACTCGTGATGGACTGGGGGCTTGCCCAGTCGACGTCTGGATTCCGTAAATCAGAAAGCATTATCACGACTTCGAGCATGGGTGGGACTCCCGCCTACATGGCACCGGAAATGGCGACTGGGCCTGTCGATAAGATCTCACCGCTGTCGGATATTTATCTGCTGGGGGCGATTCTGTATGAAATTCTGACAGGGCGCCCGCCGCATACCGGCAAAACCGCCATGAAGTGTCTGATGGCGGCCGCCAAGAACGAAATCGTGCCGACTGAGAAAACCGGTGAGCTGGTTGACATCGCGATGAAGGCGATGGCCCTGAGACAGGAAGACCGCTACCAGAGCGTGCAGGAACTTCAGCAGGCCATTCTGCAGTATCAGTCGCACTCAGAGAGTATCTCACTGGCAACCCGCGCCGAAGAAGATTTGAAACAGGCCATCGATACCGAGAATTACGAAATGTTCTCGCGTGCCCTGTTTGGATTCCAGGAAGCCGTTTCCCTCTGGCCGGAAAACAAGACCGCCCGGGAGGGCGTCGAAAAGACAACCCTCTGTTATGCGAATACCGCGTATGCCAAGGGGGACTACGACCTCGCACTCTCCTTACTTAAGGAAGAAGAATCCGGACACGCCGACCTGATCGACTCGATCCGCGAAGCCCAGACAGAACGCGATGCGCGTCAGCAGCGTCTGAAAACCGCCAAGCGGGTGTTCGTAGGCATGCTGGCAACCGTGCTGGTCATTGTGACCGGTGCTTTCTTCTGGATTCGTGCGGAGGCCGAAAACGCACGAAAAGCTGAAAAAGTGGCTGCAGAAGAACGTGACAATGCCGTGAAAGCAAAAGAGAAAGAAACAATCGCATTGACACAGGCGATTGAGTCGGAAAAAGTCGCCATTGCGCAAAAAGAAGAGGCGGATAAAGCGCGCGAGAAAGAAGAAATTGCCCGTGAAGAGGCGGTCAAAAACCGGGAAGTTGCGATTCAGGAACGTGACCGGGCGAATGTCGAGCGAATTAAAGCAGAACAGGCCAAAGAAGCAGAAGAGTACGAGGCCTACATCGCCCGTATCGGACTGGCGGCTGCCAAGATTGATGAGAATGCCTTTGAAAGTGCAATCGAACTGCTCAAGGGATGTCCCGAACGTCTGCGAAACTGGGAGTGGGGTCGGTTGATGCATCTCTGTTCGCAGAGCAGCCGGACTTACGACGCCAAGGCGCCAGTGGACTCTCTGGCGTTGTCGCAGGACAATACACAGTATGTCACAGGGAGCCGCGATGGCTTTGCCCGGCTCTGGGATCGTGCAACCGGGCAGATTCTGGCGACCTTCGATCATAAAAATCACCCGGTGCTGGCGGCTGCGATCAGCCCGGATGGGAAAATTCTGGCGACCGGCAGTGAAGACCCGAACGGTTACATCAAGCTCTGGGATCTGGAAACACATCTGCCGATCGCTCGCAAGTTTGAAGACCCGAGTCAGAGCGCACCATTCGACCGGGGACACACCGAAGGCATTCTGAGCATCAGCTTCTCCAAAGACGGAGAGCGTCTGCTGACCAGTTCGTATGATAAGACGGCCCGCTTGTGGGACGTCGACTCGGGTCAACAGATCCGACGCTTCTGGGGACACAACTGGTGGGTCTGGGATGCGAATTTCTCATCCGATGAACGGCGAATTGTCACTGCCAGCCAGGACGGAACCGCCGTGATCTGGTCGGTCGAAACGGGAGAAAAAGGCGCACCCTTCACCGGACACCAGGGGCCGATCTATTCCGCTCATTTTTCACCTGATCCACAGAGCACGCATGTCGTAACCAGCGGTTATGACCGCCGGGTTCTACTCTGGAAACCGGAAGATATTGTGCCCTTCGATTTCTCGAAAATCGTCTCTGGACAAAAAGTCAATGCGCCTCCCTACATCGCATTCGAAGGCCACCAGGATAGCGTGCAGTCAGCCGAATTCTCGCAGGATGGTTCGATGATCATCTCTGCCAGCCATGACAACACGGTGAAACTCTGGGACGTGGAAACGGTCAAAGCCATCAAGACCTTCCGCGGTCATGACAGCTGGGTCCAGGCCGCGACATTGCTGAACGATGGTAAGTGGATTCTTTCCGCGAGCCATGATGCACATACGAAATTGTGGAACATCGCCGGTTATGCCGAGATCCGCACACTGAAAGGCCGGGTTCTGGAGAAGCACGTCGATGCGGTTCTGGATGTCTCCTTCTCGAAAGATGGCAAACGACTGGTGACCGCCAGCCGCGATAAAACCGCCATCTCCTGGGATGTCGCGACCGGCACACCGGAAAAAGAATTTACTGAAGGTCATGCCTTCCTGGCTTCCAGCGCCGTCTTTCTGCCGGACCGGAAACGCCTGGCAACGGCCGCCGTGGATAACTCGGTTCGGATCTGGGACATTCAGACAGGAACCGAACACAAACGCTTCGAACATACGGGACGGAGTGCCGCCATTGATGTTTCGGCCGATTCCCGACTGCTGCTGACCGGCAGTGATACAAAGACCGTGCGGATCTGGAACATTGAAACCGGTAAACTCATCCGGGAACTGCGGGGACATAAATCAGAGGTCAGTGCCGTCGCTTTTTCCGATGACATGCGCTACTGTGCCAGTGGAGACGCCCGTGGACGCTGCATGGTGTGGGAAGTTGCCAGCGGGAAACTGCTGCACCGCCTGGAAGGACATACGCGTCGGATTAACGGTCTGGCCTTCCTGCCGGATGGAAAAACACTGTTATCCGCCAGCGGTGATAATACCGTGGGTAACTGGGATATCACGACTGGTGAAGAGAACCAGCAAAAGATTTTGAAGCACCCCGATGCCATCATGTCGATGGACGTGTTTGATAACGGCACAAAGGCTGTCACCAGTTGTGCGGATGGACTGGTCCGGATCTGGAATTTATCTACGCCGGAAGTCGCCCAGACGATTCATCCTGCCAACGGGTTGATCAACTCCGTCAGTGTTTCTCATGACAACAAGCGTCTGTTAACTGCGAACGTGCAACAGCGGGTCATTCAAGTCTGGGCCCTGGAGACAGGAAAAGAACTGCAGGTTCCCGGTAACAATGGTCAATTACAACCATTCCTGGATTTCAAAGCCCGGGGTGGCATGCTCTGGACGGCGGTCTTCTCACCCTATCACGATTCCATTCTGACGGTCGGCGGTCGCGATGCCCGCCTCTGGAACGGAGTGACAGCTCAGCAGTTGATGGCCTTTCACCCGCATGGCGTGGTCGCCTCTGCTTCGTTTTCTCCAGACGGTAAATGGCTGGTGACCGGCAGCTGGGATAATTCCGCCAAGATCTGGAGTACCGAAACCGGACAGGCAGAAAAGAAACTGGAACAGAAACATACCGGCTATGTAAATACGGTTCGCTACTCACCCCAGGGGAATCGAATTGTGACCGCCAGCGATGACGGGACTTCGAAAATCTGGGATGCACAATCGGGCGAAATGCTGTTGAGCCTCGACCAACCCGGTACGCACGTGAAGAGCGCCGTCTTCTCTCCCGATGGAAAGAAGGTTGTGACCGCCTCCGATGACAAAACCCTGGTGATGTGGGATGCTCAGACAGGCAAGAAACTGTCTACCTTCAAGGGGCACGACTGGCCCGTACTGGAAGTCGCATTTTCACACGATGGTACGCGGCTGATCTCCGGCTCCGAAGATAATACGGCGATTATCTGGGATATCGCGACGCAGGAGAAAAAGGTACTGGCCGGGCATACGGCGTCGGTGGAATCGGTCGTCTTTTCGCCGGATGATTCGCGGGCCTTCACAGCCAGCGACGATGGTACCGCCAAGCTGTGGGATACGAAATCGGGTAAGGAAATCCTGACCCTGAGCAGCCACTCGCAGGGTGTGACCTCGGTCGATTTTTCTCCCGATGGACGCTTTGTCGCAACAGGCAGCCAGGACGGACAGGCCATTTTGTGGCTGACCGTTGACTGGAAAGACAAAGCGGTCGCCCGCGTTGTCAGCCGTGATCCTTAAAAGTGGAAGTGCCCGTGCACTCCATAGTGCGGGCGGACATACCGTGGACGCGGACGGGGGCGGACATAGACCACCGAGGGTGATGTCACAACCGCCCGTTCCCGGACGATGACCGGCTCGGCAGTGGTACTCACGTAGTTGTGTTGCTGCATGTACTCGATCAGCTGGTCACTGAGTCCCTGCTGTTTGAGCATGATCAGCGTCTGAGGACTCAGATCAAAAGCACCGCCGCGACTGCGAATGGCGCCCATGATGACGGAATCGCTGACGCCGCTATGGGCCATCTGAATGACGTCGCTGTTATGGATCGCCCCGCGTGCCATGCGTTCGTGATTTGCCTGGGCAATGGCAACGTCGCGTTCTTCCCGGGCATCTTCGGCGTTGCCGATCAAACCGCCGGCGAGTCCACCGGTGGCAGCACCGATCAAGGCCCCTGCTCCGGCATCGCCGGAATTACTGCCGATAATCGCACCAGCCAGAGCACCGATTCCCGCGCCACTGGCCATGCCGGCTTCCGTATGGTTCCTGGCAGCGCAGCCTGACTGAACTAACAGGCCTGCGAAAATTAGAGTGATACCAGCCCGATACGATAACGCGTTCATTGATGTGAATCCTTCCACACAACACTTGCAGTTTTTACAATCCCTGAACAGTTTCTCCACGCTGACGGGCAATCTTCGTCCCCTCAGTTAATATATCGGGATCGCTGGCTTCCATTATCAGATTTTCTGGGGGTTGCCTAGATGAATTTCTCAATAGTAAACTGCCGGGTGCAAGTTTATGATTTTCAGTGTCCCTAAGATGTTATTTACAGGGCTTTTAACGCTCTGCAGAAAAATCATGAAATAGCCACTTCACAAAATGACACATCCGGACGAACAATAGTTTCAATTCACGGACACATCAGCGCCCCGCCTGCTGACTGAATTACGGTTACCCTGGATACTCGAAAGTACAGGACGCATGCATTCAACAGATTCTGATCCCGTCACCATGGTTGTGACGGCCCACCCTGCCCCCGGAAATCAAAAGGAATGGGAGCAGACGCTGACGAACACCATCCAGGCTTCGCTGAAATTTCCCGGTCACCTGGGAACGACGGTCCTCAAACAGGAATCCCGCTCCCGGCCCACCTATCAGATCGTGCTCAGGTTTGACCGACTGGAGAATCTGGAACGCTGGAAGAATTCTCCCGAACGAGAACACTGGATCTCCCGCCTGCATGCGCTGGAACATCGTCCCCCGGTGATCACTCACAACACGGGGCTGGAAACCTGGTTTGAGTTTTCGCACCAGGATGAGCACCGCCCGCATCCCCCCAAATACAAGATGGCCATTATCATCTGGATCGCCGTCTATATCAGTATCATACCGATCATCAACCTGATTCGGCCCTATACCAGCGAACTGCATTTCCTGATCGGAAGCGCGATCACCACCTCGATTACAGTTCCGCTGATGACCTGGGTGATGATTCCCCTGTTAAGCTGGCTGCTCCAGAAATGGCTCTATCCGGAACCGAACCATTCCTGACAGCTACTTCGCTGGGGCTGCAGCGGGCTGCCAGTCGTAAACGCCGCGCTGTTCGACCGGGGGCAGATGCTCTTCCAGGATGAAATGCGGACGCGAATGCGAATTCACATAGGCGGCGATATCCAGGGCTTCCTGCTCGGTCAGATCGGTTTCCCCCGGAGGCATCGCCACTTTGAGCCAGGCTGCCAGCTTATCGTTTCTGCTCAGTCCCGCGCCGTCGTTATAGGAATCTTTGCCCCAGACTGGTGGTCCTTCGGATGTTCCCGCGCCTGATGCATCGTGACAGTCGGCACAGCGTGCTGCGTAGAGTTTCGCGCCCCGCCGTTCTTCAGCCAGTTCCGCCTGCAGACTGAGGGGCTGCACATGACGGGGACCGAGTGGCTTCTGGTGATTCATTTTGATCTCAGAGCCTGCGGAGAGCCAGGTGATATACGCGGTAATCGCCACGGATACTTTGCTGCCGAGGGGAGGACGAATCCCGTTCTGGCTGCGCATGAAACAGTTCAGCACTCGATCTTCGAGTGTGATCACCCGTTTTTCGCGGGGAGACCAGGCCGGGTAAGCGGAAGCCACTCCCAGAAAACTGGCGGCCTGCGGATTGGTCCCGTTCTCCAGATGACAGGAAGTGCAGTTGAGATTATTCCCGATATACTGTTTAGACAGCGGATGCTCGTGTGTGCGTGCGACGATCTCTTCCCCCAGCTTGACGATGGCTCCCAGTTCGCCGGGAGGGTATGCTTCCGGGATGAGTGATTTCTGTGGTTGCTCAGAAGTCTCCTGTGCAGACAGTGTCGTCAACACAATTAACAGGGCCAGTCCAGTAAGCGGTAGCGTCAGCCAGCGTCGTTGCATCGTCTTCTTTCCAAATTCGGTCATCTCTCACAGGGAGCAGCAGGCGCGTATCTTCCCTACTCTGTGCGTACGCTTGGGATTATACGCACAGAGAGACCGACAGAAGTGATTTTCTTCTGTTTTTTATTTCAGCGGGACATAGGCATAGCCGTCTGCCTGCAGGTTCACCAGAGATGTGAGTGCGGAGACCGCGACATCGGTAAACACGACCACCTGATCCGGCTGGCCCCCTTTGCCGACAAGTGACTGACCACAGACGTAGATCTCGACGCCTGCTTCATGCAGTTCGTGCAGGCAATCCAGATTCGGATTACTTTTCGTATTGAAGCGTTCCGCGTAGGCATCATCATTTAAGGCACAGAGCGTGGCATCGCCGTGCAGGACGACCGCGATTTTAGCTGCCGCAGGATCTTTCCCGGCCCCCTCGTAAATATTCACAAAGCGGGCCACTTTTTCGATGGAGGGGTTCAACTTGTCAGCAGGGCCTCCCTTGGTCAGGTCGACACAGATTTTACTCTGATCCCGTGGCTGCTGAGCTGCGTCTGGCAACTGGACGACCTTGCCATATTCCTTGATGCGGGGATGCTGGTATTCCAGCGGTGCAGGCTCTTTGACTGACGTAGAGACCGGGTGGTTCTTCATCGCCTCAGGGAATCCCCGTTTGACGAATTCCGAAACGGTCTTCGCATGTTGTTGAATGAGCTTTACAACGTAGGGGTTCTCTGAAGTCTCAATCACCCTCACACCTTTGGGTGTGTTTTCGGTAACCATTTTGATCTGTCTGGCATGCCGGAAGAGTTCGGCGAACAGAGGATCCCGCATCCGAATGGGTTGCTGTTTTTCAACCCGCTCTTTCATCCAGTAGACATGTTCGCGGATTTTCGCTGCCACCTGGGGATCATCGGATTCCGTCAATGTCTTGACGCCGTTAGGGAGCAACTGCACATCGCGACGAATTTTCTGATGATTCGTTAAGAGGTAACGGAAGTCGGCATGATCCCGGTCATGTGCCTGCGAATGACCATTTCCCTGACCCTGTCCGACTCCCGCGTGACCTCGTCCGTGTCCCTGCCCCCGCCCGGGACCTTTGCCGCGTCCCGGCCCCCGCTGTGCGAGTGCGGTTCCGGCGATGGCACAGACCAGCAGTAAGGCAACTGAATTCCGTAGATAGTTTGACTTCTTCACTTTGACGCCCTTTCCTGATTTTTCACAGATAATATTCCAGTCCCGTTGTGTGATTACGCCCGTCCCTTGAGCATGCCTTTCCAGTAAAGCAAGGGGAGAAAGTACTTTTTCAGAACCCACATGCTCCAGCGTTCCTTCGACTGATCGAAGGGAAAAGTTTCATGGGGATGTTTGTCGTAGTCGAATTCCGCCAGCACGAGTTTGCCATACCCGGTCACCAGCGGACACGATGTATAACCATCGTACTTCGCCGTGAGCGGTTTGCCGGCGATGGCCGCTTTCAGGTTCTTGACTGCCACCGGCGCCTGTTTGCGAATCGCGGCTGCGGTTTTGGATGTCGGCAGATTACTGCTGTCTCCGAGAGCAAATACATTGGGATAACGGACGTGCTGCAGCGAGTACTTATCGACATCCACCCAGCCCTTTTCGTCAGCGAGGGGGCTCTGAGCAATGAACGCAGGTGGCCCCATCGGGGGTGTCACATGAATCATGTCGTACGCAATCGTGGTCTCTTCGCCGGTCTCCGTATGCTGGAAGATTGCTTCTTTCGTCTCAGCACTGATGGCAACCAGCTTCTGATTGAAGTGGGTCTCGATATTTTTGCGCTCGATCACTTTTTCCAGCGTTTTTCGATACTTTTCGACGGCAAAGATCGTACTGCTGCCGGAAGCGAAGATGATCTGCGTTTTATCGCGTACTCCTGATTTACGGAAATAGTCATCCGCGAGATAACAGATCTTCTGCGGCGCGCCACCGCACTTGATGCCTGTTTCGGGCTGAGTGAAGATCGCGGTTCCCCCTTTGAAATCGCGGATATTCTCCCAGGTACTGCCTACCGACTCAAACGAGTAGTTGCTGCAGACGCCCTCTTTACCGAGCGCATCTTTGAGCCCGGTGATCGCATCCCACTTGATACCGATGCCTGCACTGACCACGAGGAAATCGTATTCAATGGTCTGTCCATCACGGGTTTTCAGGCGGTTCCGCTCCGGTTCGAACGCAACGACGGCATCTTTAATCCATTTCGCTTTGGGAGGAATCACGGAGGCCTCGGTACGTCGCGTGTTTTCCTTACGAAAAGCCCCGCCACCGACCAGGGTCCAGGCCGGCTGGTAATAGTGATTCTCCGACGGGTCAATAATGGCCACGTCATAATCACTGAGCCAGCCTTTGGTCAATTTCGCAGCGACCGTAATGCCCGCGCTCCCACCGCCGACAATTACAACCTGGTGATGCACGACTTTCTCGGAGGGCGGCTGCACCTGTGCCTGATTCTCTGTTTCTGCAATCACATCGGAAATCATATTTTCATTCTCCCTGTTCTGGATGTCGGGACACCGCTTGTGGCTCTCGACGGTCAGTGGCTTCGGTTTTCACTGGCTGAGGACAAGGCTGGGGATTCAATCCACACAGGCCACTCAGACAGGTCTGCATTCCCATTCGGGGCAGGATCCAGAGATTCAAGATGAACCAGAGGGCCAGCACCGCGAGTAAAACGACGAGGTCAGTCATGATTGTTTCTCCAGAGAACAGGCTGCAGCGGAACTTGTAGAACAACTGATGGGGCCGGAACTGCCGGTAGTGGGCAGTCCCGCGGTTTCCCATGCCTGGTAGCCACCAGCCAGGTTGGTGACGTCAATACCAGCCGCCTGCAATAGACTGGCCGCAATTGCAGAGCGAGCCCCACTACGGCATTGCACGACCACTGGCTGATGGCATTCCAGGGTAGAAATCATGTCAGGAAAATGTCCGAGGAAACGGTGTTCGGCCTGAGGAACATGTCCCTGGTTCCATTCCGAGTCGGCACGGACATCAAACAGCGTTACCTCACCAGACTCGATCTGGGGCGCCAGTTCGGCTGGCGTTTTCACGGGATAGTGTTCCGTCGCCCGACCGGACTGGATCTCTCCACTCCGTTCGAACCAGCCTGAGACCCGATCGATGCCGATCTTGTGCAATACGCGATAGGCTTCCGGCAGGTCGGCAGCGTCTGCGATCAGATAGACCGGCTGATCGTAGTCGACGAGCCAGCCCGCCCAGGCTGCCAGCATCGACAGCGGAATATTGATTGTGCCCGGCACATGTGCTGTCGCGAATTCACTGGAAGGAGACAGGTCGATCACGGTGGCAGAGGAACTGACCAGCGACTCCTGTAATGCCGGAAGCGGTTTGGGCAGCGTGACCTTGCCGAGCACCAGCGGACCTTCTTTATTCACGCGTTTCATCACCGCAAAGTAGCGGGGCGCTTCGGGCTGATCGGACAGGATGTAGTTCACGAATTCGGTTTCGTCTGCATACTGCAGCGCCGGATTGAAACGTTTTTCATAACCAACGGTGGAAGACGGAATCGCTCCAAGTCCCTTGCCGCAGGCACTACCCGCACCATGGGCCGGCCAGACCTGCAGATAGTCGGGTAATTCTTTAAAACGCTGGGCCGAATGATAGAGCTGCTTCGCTCCGACTTCGGCACTTCCCTGAACGCCGGCAGCAGCTTCCAGCAGGTCCGGACGTCCAATCGAACCGACGAATACGAAATCTCCCGTGAAGATTCCCATCGGCTCATTGGCACCGCCGCCCTGGTCGGTCAACAGGAAGGAGATACTTTCCGGTGTATGACCGGGAGTGTGCAGGACGTCAAAACGAATGTTCCCGACCTGGAAAGTATCTCCTTCTTTCAACAACTGTGCCTCGTACTGGTCCGCATATTCGTACTTCCATTCTGCAGGACCTTCATCGGAAACGTACAGCTTCGCTCCCACGCGATCCGCCAGTTCCCGGGCGCCGGAAACGTAATCGGCGTGGATATGGGTTTCAGCCACCCCGGTCAGTTTGACACCTTCACGCTGTGCCATCTCGAGGTATTGTTCGATGTCACGTCCCGGATCGACTACGATGGCTTCTTTGGTTTTCTGACAGCCCACCAGATACGATGCATGGGCCAGTTTCTGATCGTAAAAGTATTTCAATAACATCATTCATCTCCCTGATGCTGAAAGGTGGAATTTTTGTGGTGAGAAGGCAGCAGCACATAGTTGTTGCCAGTTGTCATGCGTGCCTGCCGAGCGGCTGCAGGTACCAGTTTGCTGCCTTCATGGACGATGACGAACCCGCCGAGCAGAATCAGAAACCCTGCAAAGACGGTCTTCAAGACATGTTGATTCAGGTGGGCATTTAATTTGTGGCCCACGACACTGCCAACGATGCCGATCAAGGTGAAGACGAGAATTGTCTGCCAGTTGACGGACATCTGGTGTGAGACCAGAAAGTGTTCGTACTTGACGAAGCCGACGGTGGCGTTGATCACGATGATGACCAGGCTCGTACCAATCGCTTTTCGCATGGGTAATTTGCCCAGAATGACCAGTGCGGGAACAATCAGAAAGCCGCCCCCCACTCCTACGAAGCCGGTCAGCATTCCGACGCCGATTCCTTCCGCCGCCATTTTCCAGCGGGGGGACTGCTGCGCGGAGGGTTCAAGAGATTCGTGGGCTCCCTCCGGTCCGCGCGCTCTGCGAAACATCACGAAGGCGGCAGCCAGCAGGATGGTGCCAAAGACTACCAGCTGCAACGCCTCCGTGGCCAGACCTCCCAGCCAGGCCCCAGCGAGGGTTCCCAGCATGCCGGGAAGTCCGAAGAAGACCACACTTCGCCAGTCGATTAATTTCGAACTGGCATAAGGTATTGCAGCGGCGATGGAGATCATTCCCACGATCGCCATGGATTCGGCAATGGATTCCTTGGTGCCATGTCCTACGAGATAGACTAAGATGGGCACCGTAATCGCCGACCCGCCCGAACCGAGCAGCCCCAGTGTCAGGCCAATCAGCAGTGAACCAATCAGAATGTATGCCATGATGCTCTCCCAGCAGATTCCATGCAGACTGGCCTGCGGGAGTTTCATTCCCTGATTCAAACAGCGGCCAGTCCGATGAATCACATACACATTATATCGGAACATCGCGACATATCAATATTGTTATTCTGAAACAGCGATATTTAGCGAGGTAATATTTCCTGAGCCACCGGAATCTTCAGCTGATCGAGGTGGGAGAGATACGTGCTGTTGCCAGTGGCGCGAAAGCAGGGCCCCTAAAGTACTAATAAATAGACACTTATGGATCATGGGCTGGTTTTCGTTCCGTATCTCGGCGGCCTGTTACCCGAGGCACACATTCAAAGAAGCCCGGCTGCAACAGACAAGTAGACCGAACTGGACACTTACCGAGGTCTGTTTCTCGAGAGAAACTGTTGGAACGATTCGGGCAGCATGGTATAGTGGAGCTTTCCTTCCTGATGACCTAAGTCGTTTCACCACAACAAGACAGGTATTCCATGGCACTCCGACGGTCCCCCCTGCTCTTTCTATTGTTCTGGCTGAGTCTCGCCTCGACCGATCTGGCTGCGCAGGACCGTCCCCTCGACTTTAAAACCGACATTGCCCCGCTGTTCGCCGACCACTGTGTCCGCTGCCATTCACCCGACAATACCAAAGGGGGCGTGTCGCTGGCGGGCGTTCAGGATCTGCTGGACAACGGCTATTTGACTCCCGGGAAACCAGACGAGAGCTATCTGCTGGAACTGGTCACCTCCCAGGAGGGGAAACCGCCGGCCATGCCTCAGGAAGCGTCCCCGCTGTCAGACAAACAGGTCGCGCTGCTCACCCGCTGGATAAGTGAAGGCGCAGTCTGGCCCAAAGATGTGGTGGTCAAACAGAAATCCAAGGCCGATACCAGCTGGTGGTCGCTGCAGCCTTTGAAAGCAGATTTTACCACGTTCAAACCGGCTTCAGCTGAACGGGGACTGACCATCGATGATTTCATCCGTCAGAAACTGACTAAACAACAGCTGACATTGAGCCCCGCTGCTGATCGCCGTACGCTGATCCGCCGTCTGGCCTTTGATCTGCATGGGCTCCCCCCGGACCCGGCCGCTGTGGAAGCGTTTGTTAATGATCCCGATCCACGGGCCTATGAGAAGCTGGTCGATCGCATGCTGGCTTCGCCCCGATATGGGGAACGCATGGCACAGCACTGGCTCGACCTGGCACATTACGCGGACACGCATGGCTTTGAGCGGGATAAACGCCGCGACAATGCCTGGCGTTACCGGGACTATGTAATTGCTGCCTTCAATGCGGACAAACCGTATGCTCGTTTTCTGCAGGAACAGATCGCCGGCGATGTGCTCTGGCCCAATGACGAACAGGCCACCATCGCCACCGGCTTCCTGGCCGCGGGTCCTTGGGACTTTGTGGGGCAGGTCGAAACCAAAAGCGATGTTCTGCGGCGCTCCGCCCGTTCGCTGGACCTGGATGATATGGCGACGCAGGTCATGACGGCCTGCATGGGGATCACCATTAACTGTGCCCGCTGTCACGATCACAAGCTGGATCCGATTACACAGAAAGAGTACTACCAGTTGCGGGCGGTCTTCGCGGGAGTCAAACGAGCCGAACGCGTCGTCAGCCAATCCGCAATCAAGGAATATGAGAGCAGAAAACAGGAGTTGACGTCTCAGCTCAATGAGATTGACTATCGGATCAGCAAACTGGAAGGGACCGGGCTGGATCTGGCGGACATCGTCGGTGGAGGCAATGGTCTGGGAACGGGTGCCTTTCGCCAGGGGATCGACGCCCGCACCGCGAAAGTCCAGACCCGCGACTTCGGTGCATTAGGCAATGTGCAGACCAACCGGTTTGTCGCATCAGCGTTCGATTTCGTCGATGGCGTCTTCATCCCCGACGGGCAGGCAGGGAACGCGAATATCATTGTGAGCTCTACCGGGACGACGATTACAGGTCTCCCCCAGACCTCGGGCAAAGCCTGGGACATGATCCGCAACGGCCCGGTCGCCAGCCAGCATTCTCCCGAACTGGACGGAATCGACTTTACCGCAGCAGGACACAGCCTGCTGGGCCTGCATGCGAATTCCGGGATCACCTTTGACCTGCAGAAAATACGCCAGTCCACGCAACTGGCTGAGCTGAAATTCACAGCGAAACTGGGTTACTTCGGTGCCAGCGGTCCGTTTCAGGCGGATGTGCGGGTCTTTGTCGATGGGGAAGAAGTCGCGAAGTATACGCAACTCAAACGGGAAGCGGGCCTGCAGCAGCTTGACATCGACCTGCCCTCCTCAGCCCGCTTCCTGACACTGATCGCAACCGATGGCGGCAACGGCTACAGCCATGATCAGGTCGGTTTTGGTGATCCCCGCCTGGTCTCAGCGGTGGCCCGCAAAATGGAACCGGCGGAGAAACAGGAACTGGCCCAACTCCAGGATCAGCGGAAGCAGGTGGCATCCCGGTTGAAGTCACTGGGTTCCCCGCCCCGATTCTATGGCATCGTCAAAAATGAGAAAATGCCGGAAGTGCATCTGCTGGTGCGTGGGAATCCTGAAGCACCTGCTGAAGAAGTATTGGCTCCCGCTGCCCTCGCTTCACTACAGATGCTGGAGCCTGAACTGGGATCAACCGAGAGCAGTCAAGGCGAACGCCGCGCCGCACTGGCGGAGTGGATTACGCATCCCGACAATCCCCTGACTAAGCGGGTGATTGTGAATCGACTCTGGCTCTGGCACTTTGGTCAGGGCATTGTGAAAACGCCGAGTGACTTCGGTTATGGCGGGGGACGTCCTTCTCATCCGGAACTGCTCGACTGGCTGGCAGGCGAACTGCAGCGACAGAACGGTTCTTTAAAAGCGATGCAGCGGCTGATACTGTTAAGCGACACCTATCGACAGCAGTCGCGGGCGGAAGCCGATCAGCGTGGTTACAAAGTGGATGCAGACAACCGTCTGCTCTGGCATCAGAACCCGCGACGCAGAGAAGCCGAAGCGATTCGCGATGCGGTGCTGTTTGTGAGTGGCAAGCTGAATCCGCAACGGGGTGGTCCCGGATTTGAAGATTTTCAATACCAGGACGCATACGCGCCGATCTACACGTATGTGACTGCGGACAAACCTGAATTGTGGCGACGCAGCATCTACCGTTATCGGGTACGGACCACACCCAACCGGTTTCTGACCACTCTCGACTGCCCCGATCCGGCAAACCTCACGGCCCGCAGATTGACCACGACCACGCCGCTGCAGTCACTGGCGTTGTATAACAATGATTTCATGTTAAGGCAGGCCCGCTATTTCGCCGAACGGATCAAAGAGGAAGCGGGTTTAAAAAGTGACGATCAGGTACAGCGGGCCTTCCAGCTGGCGCTCGGACGAAAGCCGACCACGCAGGAAGCCATGCTGGCCAGTGAGTTCGTTACCCAACAGGACCTGTTTGCCCTCTGTCGCTCCCTCTTGAATTCGAATGAGTTTGTCTATGTCGATTAAACCACAACAGAAAGAGCCGCTTCCGCAGCAGACAGAAGTGTCAGCAGCCGCGCCGCTGTTCTCGCGCCGTCAGTTTCTGCAGACGGCGGGAGGCGGCTTCAGCGGCATGGCCTTAATGGCGATGCTGTCCGGAGAAACGAAGGCTGAACCGCACTATCCTGCCAAGGCAAAACGCGTGATTCAGATTTTCTGTCCGGGCGGAATGAGCCATGTCGACACTTTCGATTTTAAACCGGCGCTGGAGAAACGGGCGGGACAGCCCTTTGATCCGGACGGCAAGCTGCAGTTCTTCGCGTCGAAACCGGGTAACTGTCAGCCTGGTTTCTGGAAATTCAAACGGCATGGGGAATCGGACCTCTGGATGAGTGATCTGTTTCCCAAGCTGGCCAACTGCATCGACGATATGTCGTTCATTTATTCCATGCACAGCAAAACGGCCCTGCATGGCCCCGCCTGTTTCATGATGAATACGGGATTCACGCTGCCCGGCTTTCCCAGCATGGGAGCCTGGGTGACTTACGGTCTGGGCAGTGAAGCGGAAGATCTGCCCGCATTCGTCGTACTGCCCGATCCACGGGGACTGCCGCCCGGCGGCATCATCAACTGGGGCGCCGGATTTCTGCCCGCGGTGCACCAGGCGACGACACTCGATACATCTAATCCCCGGCAGCCGATTGCCGACCTCTTTCCTCCGGATGAATTCGCAGCACAGACCAAACAGAGCGAACAGCCGGGACTCGACTTCCTCCAGAAACTGAATCGCCTGCATCAGCAACCCCGTTCCGGGAACAGTGAACTGGATGCGCGAATCAAGGCGTATGAGATGGCAGCCCGCCTGCAGTTAAGTGCACCGGAGGTGACCGACCTCGCCTCTGAGACGACCGCGACCCGCGACCTGTATGATGTGGATCATCCCGAAATCGGTCCCTTCGGACGACAGTGTCTGCTGGCGCGGAGACTGGCGGAACGGGGCGTGCGGTTCGTGCAGATTTACTGCGGTGCGGAGAACACAACCGCCAAGAAGATTCGTCCCAACTGGGACAGCCACGAAGACCTGGTCCGCGACCACGGATACTGGGGCGCGGTGCTCGATACCGGAGCCGCAGCGTTGCTGCAGGATCTGAAGCAGCGAGGCATGCTGGACGACACGCTCGTTATCTGTACTACCGAGTTTGGTCGACAACCCGCGGGTCAGGGGAAACAGAGCAAGGGCCGCGACCATAACGCGGGTGCCTTTACGTCCTGGCTGGCGGGCGGGGGCATCAAAGGGGGCGTCGGTTATGGGGCCACCGATGAGCTGGGCTTCAAAGCGGTTGAATCGCCGGCGTACAGCTATGATCTGCACGCCACGGCCCTGCATCTTTTGGGGATCGATCACACGAAACTGACGTTTTATCATAACGGAATCGAACGTCGCCTGACCGACGTGCATGGTCACGTCATTCAGGAACTGCTGTCCTGATGTATTTTTGTCTTGAATGACCTGTTCTTTTGCAGTAGAATCTAAATATTATTAAGTAAATCGCCGCGCTTACCTGAAACCTCACTCCCACCTGCCTGCATCAATATGAATTTCAAGCGATGTGCTCTACTCTTGTTTCTGCTCCTGCTGAGCTCCTTTTCCGCACAAACCGGCTCCGCTGAGGAGAAAAAAACGCCGGTTTTCGAATCGGACATTCAGCCCATTTTTTCCGCCAAGTGCGGCAAATGTCACTGGGATAAGGTCCGTAAGGGGGGACTGGATCTCTCCCGCATCGAAGGTCTGCATAAAGGGGGCGAATCGGGTGAATCATCGCTGGCCGAATCTGTCGATGAGAGCCTGTTGTGGATCATGATCGATGGCGGCGGCATGCCTCCCGATGATTCACCACAGTTGACCGAAGACGAGCTGGCACTGATCCGCAAATGGCTCAAAACGGGAGCCCAGACAGAAAAGCCGATTCAACTGGAAGAAGAAAAGCTCAACCAGCACGATGTGCTGCCGATTGTCTTGCTGCGGTGCACCGCCTGTCATGGCGCGGAACTCAAACGGGGCGGCCTCGATCTGCGCACGCCGGCCAGCATGCAGAAAGGGGGCGAACATGGTCCCGCTTTTGTCGCAGGCAAACCGGAAGAGAGTCTGATGATCCAGCGGATTGAAAGCCAGGCCTGTCCGCCGCGTGAGCTGCTGCTCAAGTTCTTTGTTCGCAGACCGCCTGAATCGGAAGTCGAGAAACTGAAGAACTGGATTGCCGCCGGTGCTCCGGTGGCTGATATCGAGCCCGACGTCGCCACCACGGGACCGGATCCCCTGGTGACTGCAGAAGATCGCGAGCACTGGGCCTTTCAACCACCCCAAGCACCGCAAGGTGTGAAGTCCATCGATGAATTAATCCAGAAACAACTCAAGGCACACGAACTGGATTTTTCCCCGGAAGCGGACCGCGACACCTTAATCCGACGTGCCTATGTCGATCTGATCGGCATGCCCCCTGCCGTTGAAGAATGGAAGTACTGGCGAACCAGCGACGATCCGCACTGGTATCAGACAATGATCGATCAGTTGCTGGCGTCACCCCACTATGGAGAACGCTGGGGACGTTACTGGCTGGATGTCGCCGGCTATGCTGATTCTGAAGGGGGTGTCTCCTCTGATCCACTGCGGGCCGTCGCCTGGAAGTACCGCGATTACGTCATCGACGCCTTCAACAAAGACAAACCTTACGATCGCTTCCTGCTGGAACAGATTGCCGGCGATGAACTGCTCGACGTGCAGAAAGCTCCTGAAGTCACGCAGGAAATGGTCGACAACCTGGTCGCAACCGGATTCCTGCGAATGGGCATCGACCAGACCGGTTCCCGCACGATGAACTTCGTCCCGGAACGACTGGGAGTGATCGACGACGCGATTAACGTCATGGGCTCAGGTGTCATGGGACTGACCATGGAATGTGCCCGCTGTCATTCGCATAAGTATGATCCAATTCCCCACCGGGATTATTACCGGTTCAAAGCGGTCTTCCAGGGAGCACTGGACGAATACGACTGGCTTACATTCAAGAATCGTTCGCTGGAGCTGGGCACATCGGAACAGAAACAACGGGTCAAACAGACCAATCCGGTCCTCAACAAAGAGCTGAAGCAGCTCGCCGCCCAGCGCAGAAAGGCGGAAGCAGATCTGCAGCTGGAACTGCTCAAGCAGCATTATCCGGAGCAGAGTGAAGAGGATCGCCAGAAAACGCTGCGGGCCCTGAAAATCGCCGACAATAACCGGACGCAGGAGCAGCGGATCCTGGTCGAAAAACTGAGAACCGCTGAGCTCATGCCGGAAACGGCCTGGAATGACGCGGTGCAGGCAGCCAAACAGCGACTGAAGGAGACCGATCAGGAGACAGCACGCGTGCAGGCGAAGATGGAACCGCCTTTGACGATTCGTGCACTCTGGGATCGCGGACGCCCTTCCCCCACGTATATCCTGAGACGCGGAGAACACGCGCAACCGGGCGAACTGGTTGGCCCGGGGGCACCTGCGGTGCTGGATCCACCGGGAACGCCGTTCGTCGTCAAGCCCCCCTTCCCCGAGGGCACTCCGAAAACCGGTCGTCGTCTGGCACTGGCCCGCTGGTTGACGCGGGACGATCATCCGCTGACCGCGCGGGTCATGGTAAACCGCATCTGGTATCACCATTTTGGAACCGGCCTGGTCAAATCGCTGGAGAATTTCGGCGTCAAAGGGGAACGTCCTTCGCATCCCGAACTGCTGGACTGGCTGGCCGTCCGCTTCGTCGAAGAGGGTTGGAGCATCAAAGAGCTGCACCGCCTGATTATGAACTCCCGAACCTATCGCCAGTCGAGTCAGATTACTGACGCGATTCAGAAACACGATCCGCAGAATCGCCTGCTGTCACATTTCCCGCTGCGGCGGATGAATGCGGAAGCACTCCGCGATTCCCTGCTGTTTATTTCCGGCAAACTGGATGACGATGCCGGCGGTCCTCCCGATTCAGTCAGCGTCGATCAGAATGGTCTGGTAAGCGCAAACGCGACCGCCGAGGGGGGCTGGAGACGCAGTATCTATCTGCAATACCGACGAACGCAGATTCCGACGATGCTGGACACCTTCGATTATCCCGAAATGGGCCCCAACTGTGTCACGCGGAGTATTTCCACGGTATCGCCCCAGTCACTGATGCTGATGAACAATGAACGGGTCCGCGACCTGGCAGTGGCCTTTGCGGACCGGGTTCAGCAGACACTGGCGAAACAGAACCTGGACTCCCCGGCAGCCCGCGTTGCGCTGGTTTACGAAATGGCTCTGTGTCGTCCCCCCAGTGAAACCGAACGTAAACTGGGGGTTGCGACTCTCAAGAAACTGGAGACCAGCTGGAACGAAAATTCCCAGGCGGCCCTGGAGACGTATTGCCATACGATCCTGAATTCCGCTGCATTCCTTTATATTGACTAGTACGATGAAGCATTCTTCCGAACCACTGCAGACACGTCGTGACTTTTTTGCCCGGACCAGTGATGGCATCATGGGCGCAGCGCTGACACACCTGTTCTGCCAGGATTTTTTTGGCGGAACCCAGGCACTCGCATCTGAGTCAGAACACGCGCCACAACAGTACGACCTGAAACCGAAGGAACCGCACCATCCGCCCAAAGCGACATCGGTGATCCACCTGTTTATGAACGGGGGGCCGAGCCAGATGGATCTGTTCGATCCCAAGCCGGTGCTCGACAAGATGGATGGCAAACCCTACCCGGGGAACATCGAAGACCTGGGGAACTCGAACACGAGTAGTATCGGAGAAATGCTGGGCGGACAATACAAGTTCGCCCGACACGGGGAATCGGGAATGTGGATGGCCGACGTCCTGCCGGAAACTGCGAAGATGACTGACGAACTCTGTCTGCTCAATTCGATGTGGACCGACCACCCCAACCACGACAATGCCCTGTATAAAATTCACAGCGGGCGGCTGTTCATGGGCTATCCCACGTTTGGTTCCTGGACCGTCTACGGGCTGGGCACCGAAAATCAGAATCTGCCTGCGTATGTCGTGCTGACCGATCCCCTGGGGGCTCCCAAGAACGGTACCCGTAACTGGACAGCCGGCTTTCTGCCTCCGACTTACCAGGGAACGCGGCTGCGTCCGACCGGTTCGCCGATCCTGAATCTGAAACCTCAGTACGAACAACCTTCGGCGGTGACCGAGTCCGCACAGAAACTGCTGAACCAGTTGGATGAGATTCATCGCAAAGAGCGTCCTTATAATCCGCTGCTGGATGCCCGCATCGAATCGTATAGCCTGGCAGCGCGGATGCAGATGTCAGCCACCGAAGCCCTTGACCTTTCCAAAGAGACGAAACCCACACTGGAGCAGTATGGTATCGGCGAGAAAGCGACCGACTCGTATGGTCGCCGCTGCCTGCTGGCCCGCCGTCTGGTGGAACGGGGCGTCCGGTTTGTGCAGATCTTCCTGGAAGAACAACCGTGGGACAGTCACGCCGACCTGAATGCCAACCATCGCCTGATGTGCGAACGCACGGACAAACCGGTGGCTGGACTGCTGCGTGACCTGAAACAGCGGGGACTGCTCGATAATACGCTAGTCATCTGGGGCGGTGAATTTGGACGAACGCCGACTACGCAGAAATCATCGAACGGATATTCAGGCCGCGATCACAACATGCAGGCCTTCACTTCCTGGATGGCCGGCGGTGGCGTGAAAGGGGGCACGACCTACGGCGTCACCGATGATTTCGGACACAGCGTCGTCGAGAATCCGGTGAGCGTGCATGACTTCCATGCGACCATTCTACACCTGCTGGGACTGCATCATCAGAAACTCCATTTCACCCGCAGCGGGCTGGAAGAGCGGCTGACCGGGGTCAAGCCGCCCCGCGTGGTCAAGGAGATCATCAGTTGAACCCATCTGAATCAGGCCTGACCCGTCGTGAACTGCTGCAGTGTGCCGCGACTGCTGGTGTTGCAGTTGCGTTGGGAAACAGTATGAGCTGGGGAGCCGATGCAATGGATGCGCGACCGACGATCATCGATACCAACGTCAGCCTGTTCGACTGGCCTTTTCGTCGACTCCCGCTGGATGAGACCTCGCTGCTGGTCAAGAAACTGCGATCCCTGGGAGTGGTACAGGCCTGGGCCGGCAGTTATGAAGGTATTCTGCACCGCGATCTGTCTTCCGTTAATCAGCGACTGGTTGAGGAATGTCAGAAGTATCCTGAACTGATTCCGTTCGGCACCATCAATGTGTCACTGCCGGGCTGGGAAGACGATTTCCAGGATTGCCTGACCAAACATCAGATGCCGGGAGTGCGGGTCTACCCGGGATATCATGGTTACGCTTTGGATGATCCCCAGTTTAAAGAACTTTTGAAGCAGGCAGCCAGTCAGAAGGTTCTGGTGCAGATTGTCGTTTCACTGGAAGACACGCGTACGCAGAGTCATCTGTTGCGTGTGGCTGATCTGGATGTGCAACCGCTGCCGGAAGTGGTCCAACAAATTCCGGATTGCAAAGTCCAACTGCTTAATGCACGTCCGCGTTCACCGTTGTTGAAACAGCTGGAGGAAACGCCCGGGATCTACTTTGATACTGCTCGCGTGGATGGAACGGATGGCGTGCCGAATCTGATCGAAGCTGCTCCTGCGGGTCGGGTCCTGTTTGGCAGCCATGCGCCGTTTCTGATTCCCGAAGCACCGCTGGTGCGTGTTTATGAAGCCCGCAAGCTCGACGCACCGGCGCTGGCCGCCCTGCTGTCGGGGAATGCGAGTCGCCTGCTGAAATCCTGTCGGGAGAAGCAGGCTTCTGCCGTTACGGAACGCAAACCAGAGCCCCTGCCCACGACAATCGACGCCGAACAAATTCATGCCGGGCTGCCCGGTCAAGCACAGTTGAAACGCTATCGCATCTGGGATTCCTACTTCACGCCCTCGCATTCGAATCCGGGTCGTGATGGGAGCAGCCGCCTGATCGCGGATATTGAGCGCGCCCTGCCTGCTGCCCGCACCGGTCAGTTTGAAAAACTGTGTTACTTCGCGCATGTGGGACTGGGCACAACCAGTGATTCCCAGCTGGAGCAACTGCTGCGTGAGCAACCTGACGTAATACTGAAACCGCTGGAGCGCTGGCCCGAGCTGTTAATCGGGATGATGCAGTTGAATGCCAACGATGTGCCGGCTTCCCTGGCGGCATTGGATCAGTGGATTAAGAACGGCCCAATGCGGGGCGTCTATTTCGCCAGCAGTGGTCCCGGGGCACAGGTCTGTACGCATCCGAACTTCAACCCGCTGGTCGAACGCATTGGCGAGTTGAACGGCGTGATCATGCAGCACACCTGGTTCAAGACCGGTGGCAAAGGGGGACCGGGTGAATCGACGCCGGACGACCTCGTGGTTCTGGCCAAACGATTTCCCGACCAGCAATTCCTGTGCGCCCACGCGGGTGGCGAATGGGAACAGGGCATCCGCGCGGTCCGGGATTGCGGGAATATTCTCGTAGAGACTTCGGGCTTCGACCCGACGGCGGGCTTCATTGAAATGGCCGTCCGCGAACTGGGGGCCGAACGCGTGGTCTTTGGGAGCCACCTTCCCTCACGCTCACTGGGAACCGAATTGTGTAAAGTCACCTGTGCCCAGATTACCGAACAGGAGAAATTCCTGATCCTGGGTGAGAACTATCGGCGGTTGCTGGCGGCGCAGGGTGCGAAAGCAGACTGATGACAGCTGAGCTCTATCATTCTGCCCGACGTCCCGTGCGGCGATAATCCTGAGGCGTCATGCCGGTTGTACTGCGGAACTGACGTGTGAAGGCACTCTGGTCGGCATAGCCGACATTCAGGGCGATCGCAGAGATGGGAGCGTCCGTCTCACATAACTGCTGCTGAGCCAGATCGATGCGGAGTTTCAAGAGCCACTGGCTGGCATTCAGTCCGAACACGCGACGGATTCGGCGGTCGAACTGATAGCGGGACATCTGTGCCTGCGCAGCCAGTTCCGGAATGGACGGGGGTTCAGCCAGATGCTGTTCGGCATATTGAATGGCGGTGGCAACGTGCTGATATTCTGCGGTCGCGTAGTCCGGCAGTTGCAGGTCTTTGGAAACGCCGACCAGTCCGACCACGGTGCCCCGGCGGTTCTTGAGGGGCAGCTTGGTCGTCAGGCACCAGCCCACTTCGCGCGAGGGGTAGACGTGCAGTTCGAGTTGGGAAAGCAAGGGTTTCCCGGTTTTGAGCACGCGCTGATCCTGTTCCTGAAAACGGTTTCCCAGCGGCGACCGAAAGACTTCACAGGGAGTCCGTCCCAGCAGTTGAGCCTTGGTTTGCATGCCACACCGCTGCTGCAGCGTGGTGTTCACAACCAGATAGGCCCCACTCCTGTCCTTGATGAAATAGACGATATCAGGCAGATGATCGAAAAGTGCTTCGCCGGTAAACGGCTCATCCAGTTGCTGCAGTAATTCGTGGATCATTGTCGTTCTCTCGGATCCAGATCTCTAAAAACTCGATTATGCGCATTTTCAAGTCTGTCGTCGAGGGACCGACTATACAGTTCACCCGCGAAACGGGTATGCTGATTCTGGATTAACCGCATTCAGAGTCCCCCGGAACAAGGAGACGACGCGTGACCGAAGAGAGCCGAATCTTTCGTGGCTGCATGCCGGCCTTGATGACTCCCTGCCAGACTGATGGGAGTCCCAACTATGACGCGCTGGTCAGCAAGGCCCGGGAGTTGATTGATCTGGGGATGCGGGCCGTGGTCTATTGTGGCTCCATGGGAGACTGGCCGCTGTTGACCGATGCACAGCGGCAGGAAGGTGTCAGGCGACTGGTCGAAGCGGGCGTGCCGGTCGTTGTTGGTACGGGGGCTCAAAACACGCAGAGCGCCGTGGCTCATGCAGCGCATGCCCAGGAAGTGGGTGCAGCCGGACTGATGCTGATTCCCCGCGTGCTTTCGCGCGGCTCCTCACCGGCGGCACAAAAGTCGCATTTCTCTGACATACTCAAAGCAGCCGACAGGTTACCGGCGGTGATTTATAACAGTCCCTGGTACGGTTTTGAAACCCGCGCTGACCTGTTCTTTGAACTTCGGCGGTCGTATGGGAATCTGGTGGGCTTCAAGGAATTCGGAGGGGCGGAAGCTCTGAACTACGCCGCCGAGCAGATTACAACCGGTGATTCGGGGCTGTCCCTGATGGTGGGCGTGGATACGCAGGTCTTTCACGGATTTGTGAACTGCGGCGCCGTTGGTGCGATCACGGGAGTGGGGAATGCGTTGCCGATCCCCGTATTGAAGTTGATCGCGTTCTGTGAACGGGCAGCGCAGGGAGATGTCGAGGCCCGCAGGCTGGCTCTGGAACTGGATGCGGCCCTGGCGGTCCTCTCCCGGTTTGACGAAGGCCCCGACCTGGTTCTGTATTACAAATCATTGATGGTACTGGAGGGGAATCCCGAATATCAGTTGCACTTTAACCCGTCGGATCAGCTGTCTGAAAGCCAGCGGTGTTTTCTGCACGACCAGTGGCAGTTGTTTAAGAACTGGTGGAACCAGTGGCCGGGAGCAAACGCATGATGGGATCTGAAGCGCGGGTCCACGTCATCGACTCGCATACCGCAGGGGAACCGACGCGTGTCGTGCTGTCAGGAGGTCCTGAGCTTGGTACGGGACCGCTGAGTGCGCGACGGGACCGGTTCCGAAAGACTGCAGACGGGTTTCGTCGTACCCTGATTGATGAACCTCGGGGCAACGAGGCGCTGGTGGGGGCCCTGCTCTGTGAGCCGACCGATTCCACGTGCGCCGCGGGCGTCATCTTCTTTAATAACCGCGGCTACCTGGGGATGTGCGGCCATGGGACGATCGGCGTTGCAGTTACGCTGGCCTACCTGGGACGGATCGAACCGGGGATGCACAAGCTCGAAACACCGGTGGGTATCGTCAGTGTCCAACTACATGACGCGCATTTGGCGTCGATTGAAAACGTCCCCAGCTATCGACTGCAGGCGGACGTCACGGTCGAGGTTCCTCAACTGGGACCCATTCATGGTGACCTCGCCTGGGGTGGCAACTGGTTCTTTCTGGCGGATTCCCCGCTGCCATTAACTGCCGAACGGATTCCGGAGCTGACGACCGCCGGCTTACGTTTGCGGAGTGTTTTAGCAGAACAGGGCATTTGTGGTGCGTCAGGTGAGGAAATCGACCATATTGAATTCTTCGGGCCTGCAGAATCTCCCGAGGCGGACAGTCGGAATTTTGTCCTCTGTCCGGGAGGCGCTTACGACCGCTCGCCTTGTGGAACGGGGTTGAGTGCGAAGCTGGCCTGCCTGGCAGCTGCAGGAAAGCTGGCACCGGGTGAGACCTGGGTGCAGGAGAGTATCATCGGCAGCCGGTTTGAGGGATCGTATCGACAGGGACCCGCTGATCAAATTCTGCCCCGGATTACGGGCAGTGCGTATATCGTGAGTGAAAGTCAGCTGATTCAACAGCCGGGAGATCCGTTCGGGCAAGGCATCCCGACAGGAGCCATCAAATGACCGAGCAGACATCAGAGGGAACCGTGATCGTCGTAGGGGGCGGGATTATCGGAATCGCCTGTGCGCACTACCTGTCTGACTCCGGCTATCAGGTGACGGTCATCGAACGGAAAACGATTGCGGGTGCCTGCTCGCATGCGAACTGCGGATTCATCGTGCCGAGCCATGTGTTGCCCCTCACTGAACCTGCGGCCCTTAAAACGGCTTTGAAATCACTGTTCACTCCGCGTGCCCCCTTTCGCGTCCGGCCCCAATGGGATTTTTCGTTCTGGAAATGGATGTGGCACTTCGGCCGTCGCTGTACTCACAAACAGATGCTGTCAGCAGCGCCTGCTTTGAAAGCCATGCTTGATTTATCACTGCAGGAATACCGGCGGTTGCTCGAACAGGAAGACCTCGACTGTGAGTGGCGCGACGAAGGTCTGCTGTATGTGTTTCAGACAGAACGGGGGCTGGATGAATATCGCCAGACCGATCGTCTGCTGACGGAACACTTCGGCGTTGCGGCTCGGGAGATTCCGGGAGAGACGCTGCAGGCCTTCGATCCGGCACTCAAACCGGGACTGGCGGGGGCCTTCCATTACACGTGTGATGCTTCGTTAAAACCGGATCTGCTGGCTGCTGCCTGGACCGCGCGGTTGCGTGAACGAGGCGTTCAATTCCAGGAAATGTGTGAGCTGACGGGGGTCACGCATGCGGGAGGCAAGATTACACAGCTGGAGACTTCGCAGGGAGAACTGCAGGCCGATGTGGTTGTGTTTGCGACCGGGGCCTGGAGTCCGCTACTGGCGGAACAGCTGGGCTGCGCGATTCCGATCCTGCCTGGTAAAGGGTACTCGGTGACGATGGCGGCACCGGATCCAAGCCCCCGATATCCAATGCTGTTCCCCGAGCATAAGGTCGGCGTCTGTCCGTTCGAGAATCGGTTCCGGCTGGGATCGATGATGGAATTCACCGGGTATGATACGACGATTCCCGAATATCGCATTCAGCAGTTACGGGACTCGGCGCAGCCGTACCTGGTGACTCCCTCTACCGAGACCGAGTACGAACGCTGGTATGGCTGGCGGCCGATGACGTGGGACAGCCTGCCGATCATCGGTCGGGTGCCCCGTCTGAACAATGCCTGGCTGGCAGCGGGGCACAACATGCTGGGAATGAGCATGGCACCCGCGACCGGCAAGCTGATTGCCCAGCTGGTAGCGTCAGAAACTCCCGATCTCGACCCGACACCGTATGCTCCAGATCGCTTTGAATGAGAGTCTGTCTGTAAAAACGATATGGTACACCCGCACATTGTGAGCCTGGCGAGACGAAGCATGCTTTGATGATTCAAAAAGAATTAACACGCGAAAAATCTGCGTTCCGGGAAACGTTCTTATTTGAATTCCAATTTCAGCTGATATAATACGGACGTTGGGCCATCATTCATTAGGGATATCCGCCTCTTATGAGAAATGATTTTTCAATCATCAATGTCAGGTTGAGCCAGCTGTTGAGGCTGATTGTTCCCTGTCTGCTCTGTCTCTTCTCTTTTTCCTCACAGGCTCTGGCTGAGAGCAATCTGCTGCAGGACGATCCCAAACGTTGTGCCGTGATTGAGCTGTTTATCCGCAATGACTGTGAAGACTGCCCTGAGGTCGTGAAGCGGGTCGAGGAGTATGCTGAAAAGAACGGCCGGATCCGGCTGCATATCCACAACCTGGATGAATCGAAGAAACACGAAGAGCGGTATCAGCAGATCCTGCAGTATTTCCAGTTGAAAGAAGCGACGCTGCCGGCCGCTTATGGCTGTAATTCCCTGTTGAGAAAACTGAAGCCGGATGAATCAACCGATCGTCGTCTGGATTCCCTGCTGACTGTCACTGCCTATGTCCGTTCGGGTTGCTCCAAGTGTGCCGCCGCGAAAGAGTTCATCGCCGGTCTCAAACAGCGGTATCCAGTCTTTAAATTCAAAGAACATGACCTGGTCTCCAGTAGCGAGGCGCGGGTGAAAGTGCAGGAGCTTTCCCAGCGGTACCGCAAACAGGCCGTCAGCGTGCCTGTGATTCATCTCTGTAATAAGCTGATGATCGGCTGGACGGGGGAAGCCACAACCGGCGAAGAGCTGGAATCGACGCTGAAATACTGGACTTCCGAGTGCCCTGAGAAAGAGAAAAAGGAAGACCAGGAAAGCTCCCTCGATCAACGGTTGCTTCCCAAAACGGTCGATACGGCAACGGCAGCGGTTTCTCATGCAGGGAACAGCGAGTTCCTGTTGGTCTCGTTCAAAGCTGATCCGGGTGAGGCAGATGCAGCGGAAGATGATCCCCTGCCCCCGATCCCCGGCAATGATCCGCTCCCCCCGATACCGGGAGGCAGTGCAGTGGCTCCGCCGATACCGGGAGGAGAGCCGCCCCCTCCGGCGGTGGATGGTGGCCCTCCGATTCCTGTACCTGCTCAGGAAAAGGATACAATCGAAGTTCCCGTGTTTGGGGAATTGAGTCAAAGCCGGTTAGGAATGCCGGCTTTTACTTTTTTAATCGGTCTGGTCGATGGTTTTAACCCGTGCGCTATGTGGGTGCTGCTGTTTCTGCTCTCCCTGCTGGTGAACCTGAAAAGCCGGGCGAAGATCGTGGCGGTCGCGGGCACGTTTGTGCTGATCAGCGGCCTGGCGTATTTCGCCTTCATGGCGGCCTGGCTAAATGTGTTCCTGCTGATCGGCTACTTAAGGCCCGTCCAGTTGCTGCTGGGGATCTTTGCCACCCTGGTGGGGTTGATTCACATCAAGGATTTTTTTGCATTCAAGAAAGGGATCTCACTCTCCATTCCGGAATGGGCCAAGCCTGGTCTGTATGCGCGCATGCGACGGGTGGTGAATGCTGAAAGTCTGGTCGGGGCAATTATTGGTGCCTCGATTCTGGCGGTGCTGGTGAATATCATCGAACTGCTCTGCACTGCGGGGTTACCGGCTTTGTATACCGAAATCCTGACGATGCAAAACTACCCGCCCTGGAAGACCTATGCCTACCTGGCACTGTATAACGTCGCCTATATGCTGGATGACACGATCATGGTGACCATTGTGGTCGTCACGCTGGGCAAGCATAAACTGCAGGAGGACCAGGGACGCTATCTCAAACTGTTCAGCGGCCTGGTGATCCTGATCCTGGGTCTGATTCTGATTATCAAACCGTCACTGCTGCTGTGATGATTGAACACAGCCATTCGATTATTAAGAGCCTGCGTTTTTAGTGATCTCTTTCACAAGTGAGACCGTTTCTGTTTCCGCCGAATGATTGCGGGAAAAGTCCCGTTTCTGAAAGACATTCAGCATACGGCGGTTATCGGCTGCCGTTTCCGCAACGACCCGCTTGATTCCCCAGCGGCGACAGACTTCGAGACAGTAATCTGTCAGAATGGAGCCCAGCCCCTGCCCGTGCCATTCGTCGCTGACGAGTACCGCATACTCGGCTTCCTGATGGTCGGCGTCGGCAATGAGTCGTCCGACTCCGAGGATTCGTGATTCGCCTTCCACTTCGAGTTCCGCCACGATGGCAATCTCGCGATCGTAGTCGATAAAGCAGAAGCGGGCCGCCATATCGTGAGTTGTCCCATGAAACGAATAACGGAAGCGGGACCGAATCGATTCGGGCGAGCAGCTGTTGAGCAGGCCGTGCCACATGTCCTCGTCTTCGGGTTTAATCGGACGGAGCAGCACCTGAGTGCCGTCTTTCAGGGAGACGGTTCTGCTGAACTCTTCGGGATAAGGACGAATCGCCAGATGCGAATAGGGGCGACTGGTGCCCGGTTGTGTTTCCAGATCGACAATGATGCGGGCATCGAGGGCGACCACCTGGTCGGGAGAGACCAGCAGCGGATTGACGTCCAGTTCGAGGATCTCGGGAAAATCGGCGACGAAGTAAGAGAGACGAATCAGAACTTCGATCAGTCGATCCATGTCGACGGGGGCGTGACCCCGGTAGCCGTTCAACAGGGGCCAGGAACGCAGCGATTCCAGGGCTCTGCGGGCCAGCCGTTCGTTGAGTGGTGGTAATTCGAGGGAACGATCCTGGTAGAGTTCGGCCGTGGTCCCCCCTGCACCAATCAGCAGAACGACGCCGAAGACCGGATCCCGTTTGGCACCGACAATCAGTTCGTGCCCTTCTGCTTCGGCGTACATGGGTTGCACGGTGACTCCCTGGACGTGCGCCTCGGGCCTGCGTTCTGCGACGCGCTGCATCATCCGCGCGTAAGCTTCGTGCACTTTCTGATGACTGGCAATCCCAAGTTCCACGCCGCCGACATCGGATTTATGGGTGATATCATCCGAGTAGATTTTGAGCACCACTGGATACCCGAGCTCATCCGCACGGGCGGCGGCTTCTTTCGGGGAACAGGCAACGACCGTCTGGCTGACGGGGATGCCGTACGCTTCGAGTAGCTGTTTTGACATGCGTTCCGAAAGCGTGGATTTCCCCTGCTGGAGAGCGACCTGGGCGAGTTCCTGCAGTCGGGCCCGGTCCAGGGTGAGATTCATCGGCACCGCCCGGGGGGTTTCATTCAGAAACTGCAGATTGCGGGCATAGGTGACCAGGTACATGAAAGCCCGCACCGCCTGCTCGGGTGTGGTGTAGGTGGGAATGCCGGCCTGATTCAGCCGCGCAATCCCTTCCTGGACTTTTCCGCCCCCCATCCAGGCAGTGAGCACCGGTTTGGGAGAGGTCCGGGCCGCTGCGATGACGGCTTCGGCGGCACCAGTGGGATCGGTCATCGCCTGAGGCGAGAGTGCAACCAACACGCCATCCACCTGCGGATCTTTGAGGACGATCTCGACCGTTCTGCCGAACCGCTCGGGGGTCGCATCTCCTATGACGTCCAGTGGATTACCGTGCGACCAGGCAACGGGGAGGAATTCGTTGAGTTGCTCGATTGTCTCCTGCGAGATCTCGGCCATGACGCCTTTGCGTTCCAGCAGAGCATCGGTTGCCATCACGCCGGGACCGCCTGCATTGGTGACAATGGCCAGTCGATCCCCCTTGGGAGGCTTGTGTCGCGCCAGCAGTTCCGCACAGTCGAACAGATCATCAAGATCGAAGACGCGGACGATGCCGGCCCGGGCGAAGGCTGCTTCGTAAACGGCGTCGACACCTGCCATCGCCCCGGTATGCGAGGTCGCTGCTTTCGCGGAAGCGGTGAAGCGGCCCGCTTTATAGGCGATGATCGGTTTTTTCTGGGTAAAGGCACGGGCGGCCGACATGAAGAGCCGCGCCTGGGTAATGGATTCCACATACAGAATGATGGAACTGGTATGAGGATCGAGGGCGAAATAGTCGATCAGGTCGGCCATGCCGACATCCAGCGTATTGCCGACGGAGACGAAATGCGAGAAACCGATGCGTTCCTGCAGTGACCAGTCGAGAATCGACGTGCAAAGCGCCCCGGACTGCGAGATGAAGGCCACATTTCCAGCCAGCGGCATGTCGGTGGCGAAGCTGGCATTCAGTTTCGTATAAGGTGCCATGATGCCCAGGCAGTTCGGACCGATAATCCGCATGCCGGAGTACTGGTGCGCCCGTCTGCGGACTTCCATTTCCAGTTCTTTCCCTTCGGGTCCGGTCTCCCGGAAACCGGCGGAAAGAATGACAATGCCCCGAATGCCGGCCTGGCCACACTGGTCGATGAGGTCGGGAATCGTGACTGCGGGGGTACAGATCACAGCCAGATCGACTTTGCCCGGCAGGTCGGCGACCTGTGCGTAACAGGTGTGGTCCCCCAGCCGCTCGTGCTTGGGATTGACGGGATAAACGGGTCCCTCGAAACCGCCTGCCAGCAGATTATGGAAGACGGTATTTCCGACACTCAGCGGTCGTTGACTCGCGCCGATGACGGTAACCGAACGGGGATGAAAGATTTTATCGAGATTGCGAATGGGCATGGTTGGGCCTTTGTCGTGCTCCTCTTGACTGCGGCTTCAGTTTGAGACCAGCTCCAGTAGATGATGTTCAATACACTCTGCCAGTGCCTGGGGATTGTAGCCCCCTTCGAGCAGGCTGACGACACGCTGTTCAGCATGAACGTCGGCCAGATCGAGCACCACCCGGGTCAGTCGCGCGAAGTCTTCGCTTTCCAGCCCCAGTGATCCCACCGGGTCATCCTTGTGTGCATCAAAGCCGGCACTGATCAGAATCAGCTGAGGTCTGATTTTTTCAGCCAGTCGTTCTGCGGCAGCAGTGAACTGGCTGAGATAGTCTTCACGCGAGATACCATATTCTAACGGAAGGTTGACGGTGGTTCCAAGGCCGGCTCCCGCGCCGGTTTCGTCTGCAAAACCTGACTTCACACAGAACGAAGAACGATGCACGGAGAGAAAACCGACCTGCCCGTCTTCCCAGAAGAGTTCCTGGGTGCCATCACCGTGATGCACGTCCCAGTCGATGATCATGACCCGTTCCAGGCCGAACTCGTCGATGGCCAGCCGCGCCGCGATGGCTACGTTATTAAAGAGGCAAAACCCCATGGCCTGCTCGCGTGACGCGTGATGTCCGGGGGGACGAATCAGGCAGAAGGCCCGGTCGGAGTGCCCCTTAAGCACCTGCTCGACGGCATCACAGGCGGCACCTGCGGCCATGCGGGCGACCTCCCAGGATGCAGGGCAGACGGTGGTATCGGGGCTGATATAACCGCCTCCCTGTTCACAGAAATTTCGCACATACTTCACATAGTGATCCGAATGCACGCGTTCCAGTCGAGCCTCACTAACCTCGCTGAAGGAACGCTGGCGACAGTGTGCGTGGAGTGCAACCTGGGTCGCCCGGCGGACAGCAGGTACGATCCGCGCCGGATTTTCCGGGAGACCGCCTGTTTCATGTTTGAGAAAGATGGGATCCGAATAGAGTAGTGCCATGGTTTCTTCCGCAGGTAAACGCTCCGCGGCGCCAGTCGCGTCGCTGTTGATAAAGTAAGCATACCCGATTCAATGAGTGGACGGAATCGACTGAGGACTGGTCTCGTCTGGAGTCTTAAGATTCTTTCTAAAGTCCTCGTTTCTGCCGGTATGGATTGGTAGAATTGAGGACTCATCACGTCAAAGCTGGCCTGTTGTCTTGTGCTCACTGGAAAGGTCTCCCATGGTTCGTTTTCTGTCCGCGCTGTTATTGCTGGTCGTAATTGGCCTGCCCGCTGTGTCTGCTGCCGAGCAGCGTCCGAATGTCGTGCTGTTCCTGGTGGATGATATGGGCTGGATGGACAGCGAGCCTTATGGTTCGAAGTTCTACGAAACGCCGAATATGACACGGCTGTCTCAGCAGTCGATGCGGTTTACGAATGCCTATGCGGTTCCCCTCTGTTCGCCGACGCGGGCATCAATCCTGACGGGACAGTATTCGTCCCGGCACGGGATCACCAGCGCCAGCGGCCATCAGCCACCGCGTCCTGCCGATTTCGAGTATCTACCCAGGACGGCGAAGCCGAATCAGAAACTACGAATGCCGATCAGCAAGAATTACCTCGATCTGGAACAATACACGCTGGCAGAGGCGCTGCGGGATGCCGGTTATCGGACGGGGCACTTCGGGAAATGGCATCTGGGGCTGACGGCGGCGCACCGCCCGGACAAACAGGGATTTGAAACCGTCTGGCATTGTGCTCCCGATCCGGGGCCGCCCAGCTATTTTTCGCCGTATGGCGTGTTCCCGGATGGAAAGCCGACGGGGCAACATCATGTGGGGAACATTACCGACGGGCCTGAGGGGGAACACATAACCGACCGACTGACTGATGAAGCGCTGAAGTTCATTGACGCCCACCAGGATGAGCCGTTCTATTTGAATCTCTGGCATTACTCGGTGCACGGTCCGTGGCAGCATAAAGAAGCTTATACGGCTGAGTTCGCGAAGAAGCAGGATCCACGCGGGGAGCAGAAGAATCCCGTGATGGCTTCCATGCTGCGGAACGTGGATGAGAGCCTGGGACGGATTCTGGACAAGCTGGACCAGCTCAAACTGTCTGAAAATACTCTGTTCATCTTCTATTCTGATAATGGCGGAAACGCACACAGCTGGAGCAGCGAAGACCCCAAGATTCAGAAGATCAATGAAAAGCATCCCAAGTATGCAACGATCAAGAGCTATCGCAAGTGGGCGGGTGGCGAACCGCCGACGAATAATGCCCCTCTGCGGGAAGGGAAAGGCCGGATCTACGAAGGGGGACAGCGGGTCCCCCTGATGATTCGCTGGCCGGGACACATTCAACCGGGGAGTATCAGTGACGCGATTGTCGGACCGATCGATGTGTACCCCACGATTCTGGATGCCGTGAAAGTGAAACGGAACCCTGAGCAGATTATCGATGGTGAGTCGATCCTGCCGGTGCTGGAGCAGAAAGGCGAGATGCAGCGGACCGCCTGGTTCACCTGGTTTCCACACCTGATCCCAGCGGTGTCGGTCCGCCAGGGAGACTGGAAACTGATCCGCCGGTTTGAGCCCCACCCGAAATATCCCGAAGTCCGCGAACTATATAATCTGAAAGCGGACATCGGCGAGTCACAGAATCTGGCGGCGACGCATCCCGATAAAGTCAAAGCACTCGATGCGCTGATTGATGAGTTCGTTAAAGAGACCGGCGCGCTGTATCCGCAGCCCAACCCGGCGTACAATCCCCGCACTACAGGAGGGGCACCTCAGCGTGGCCCCCTGCACGGGCTGGTTCCGAAGTTTTCCAAACTGACACTGGTTGAGGGGGGCGTCCAGATGGAAGCCGACGGCCGGTCTCCGTTCCTGGGAACAGCCCAGGTTAAACATCGCGGACCGGTGACACTCAAGTTGCGTGTTAAAAGTCCGCAAGGTGGGACCGGAAAGGTTGTCTGGAAGACAGCTGCGCAGGAGGGCTTCCCTAAGTCAGGTCAAACCGTGGAATTCGTGTGCAAGGCCAGTCCGAACTGGCAGGAAGTCGAAGTCGTGCTGCCTGTGGAAGGCATGAGTGGCATTTTCCGTCTGTACCTGCCGGTCTCTGAGGGACCGCTGGAGATTGGATCGATTGAATTTCGTTCGTCCAAGACGAACCGCCCGGTGCGGGTGTGGGATTTCAGCAAGGGGAACGGTTGAACGGAATCCGGCCAGGTATAACGGCCAGATCCAGCGATACAGAAGCCATTCTCAGTTGGTCACAATCAGAGGCCGCATGCGCTGGAAAAGGGCTTCAAATGCTGCCTGGTCTGGTGTGGCGAAAGGACAGAGTCGGGTGGTGTTGCGGAGGATTTCGAAGATATCTGCTACGAGTTCCTCATCGCCGCCACGCAGAGTGCAGCCGGCCAGTACCTGAAAGTAGCCGTCACTGTTTTCGATTTCCTCAAAGTATTGCGCGGGCCGGTCGTCGGTAATGATGACCAGGATCGACTCATGAATCGGATGCTCTAACTTCACCGCCTGAAATGCTTCCAGTAAAGGCAGGAAGTCAGGGCGAATCCGTCTCATCGCTTTCGAAAATGCGCGATTGCGGGCAGCACTACTGAATCTCAGCTGCATGGCCAGTCCTTGAAATGGCTTCATACAAATTACGTCTCCTGTGATTTAAGCGTGCGAAGATCCTGCTTCGAGCTGATTAACGGCCCTCTTCGGCCAGACAACGGGTGCACTTATGGAGCAGGCGGACCGCCAGGAACGTCATACCCGTTAATGCTAACAGCCAGGGCCAGAAGGATTCCAGTGCGACCTGCCCTTCGACGTGCCAGTGTTCCAGCAGTTCGAGAGTGACGAAGACGAGCATCGCTCCCACAAAGGTCAGATACTCGCGGCGGATCATCGTACGAACCGAGAACCGGAGTTCCGGCTTCTTCCATTTGCGGAGCTGGGGAATGAAGGCCGGTGTCTGCGCGGCCCAGGTGCAGAATTCATCGCCGAATTTTTCACGCAGGAAGGATTCTTCCGTCATCATGATCCGTTCGTAATACAGCCAGAATGCCATACAGAACACAGCGATCAGCCAGCCATCGTGGTAAAACATGGCCCAGCCAAGGGCGACCAGAAAGTTCCCCAGGTAGAGGGGATGTCGGCAGACGGAATAAATGCCCGTAGTATTCAGGCTGTCGGCCACCTGTTTCTTTGTGTTACGTCCGGACGTTCCGCCGGGGACAAAACCGGCCACCAGCACGCGGACTGTCAGTCCCAGCAGTGTGACTGCGATGCAGAACAGTTCCCAGAATTCCTGAACATCGTGCCTGCCCCAGGGGCGTTCGAAGTTGGACGCCGCGAAGATCAGCGGGAGCAGCAGAACTGCGGGCAGGTAGCTCCGCCAGCGAAACAGCCATTGCCCACTCGTCTCAAAATGATTCTTCAGTTCCATGATCGTATTCCTGCTCCGTGATGTGTCTGGTTTCGTTTTTTGACGTGATAGAGGCTGCCTGCCGGGAACTCCGAAGGCTTTAGTAGTTCAATGCGGCGATTTGTACTAAGACTCTAGTATTTAGTCAAGAGGTGATCTGGAAAAGAATTAGACGTATTTCTGAGGCCGGCAACCGTGGGATTTTTTATAAAGAGATATCGAACAAAGCCAACATTCTGATTTCGGCTCAATCAGTCTGAGATAGCCGCAAAATGCTCGATCAACAATGGATACGAATCACAACCAGAATCTGGTTTTCCTGCGAGTCCAGCAGTTCGTGCCAGCCGACGTGTTCCGGTTTCTGTCTGGAGGCGGTGTAGAGATCATGAAACTGCCTGTCGGGAGTGATCACCCCTGCCGCCAAATCGGGGTCCGGGAATTCTGAGGGATAGTAAACGCAGTCCCACCAGGAATGAACTTCTTGCCTCGTCTGTGGATTCCAGTAGTACCAGTAATCCCAATAGTGCCAGGCCCCCTGCTGTTCCATATGTTCCTGACGGCGCCAGGGTTCCAGTAGAGACTCAAGCATGAGGTTTATCTCCGGCGTCTCTTCCGGAATCACTAAATAAATCGTGGCATGCATTTCAATTGACCTACCGGAGCCTCTTTCCCCATTCCAGTTGGCTGCTTTAGTGTGGATTTCTGATCGACTGTAAGACCTCTTCACTGGAGAGATCCTGGTGCCACCAGTGTCGACACTGCGCACCACAGAATTCCCGGCGACGCTGATCCGCAATTTTGAATAAAGCGATCATCAAACGAAAGAGCTTGAGATACTCGTTTGATGGAAGCTGAAGTGCTTTCGCGCTGGCTTCCCGTAGTTTACCACGCTGTAACATGACACAAGGTGTAAAAGTCGATTTCAGGCCAGCATGTTCAATGGCTGGCAAGACGTCTGCTGTTGTGGGTCCCGCCTGCTGGCAGATAAAATTTAACTGATAGAGAACGGACTTTTGCTCTGCCGCCTCCAGAGCGGCGAACCACGCCTGGCCCGCGGCGTCTGGAATGACTCCCTGGCGTATCTGGTTGAGCTTGATCTCAATCTCGCGCGTGCTCATAACTGCTCTGTGTTGTACTTCACGATAATTCGAGTTGCATTCATATTCGTCAGACTTGCATCATCAATCCTGTCCCTGGAACGACACATCTGTCGAGTCAATCCTCAACCTCCCTGGTATGTTGTCAGAGGATTCGTCCGTAAGGACGATCCTCCGGCAGCACTCCAGCCAGAAGTAAGCCAAAATATTGTTCCATCATTCTGCAGTGCGCTAAGAGAAAATCAGTCTGATCACTATAAGGTGCTTCTCCTTCCACCTCATACGGATATCCATAGAGAAGAGAAGCCGTCTGTTTGGCAATCAGCGGTTCCGGCTGATCTGCCTTCAGAAAGGCAACCATTGTCTGTTCAATCTCGGTAAATAATTCTTCCTGGATCACTGCGGACGTTTTCAAGATGCGTACATTGTCGCAAATGAGTTGACACAGCTTTTCCTCAATTCCTTCTCGATCTACCAAAATGATTACCTCCACTCACCAACTATCGACACCTCTACCACCGTGATTCTTACTCATTTCCAACATACCATCGTGGGTCGATGGGTGACACCTAATCGCAGAAAACCATGATTCCTGTTCCCTGATTCAAAGCATCGCGGAATATCCGCTCCAGAGCAAAGACAGGCGAGTTGCGATTAAAGTTCGGAATATCGAATCCTGGTACAAGAGTGGGAAGTGATTCCTGTATCAGTTTCAAAGTACGTTCCACCTGAAAAGTATCGAGGCGCGAATCTTCGAAGAAGGGCAGACTGATCCCCTGCTCTTCCAAAATTGTCCACAGCGCAGCAAGTGACTTCCACTCATGGAGAGACAGAGCCCCCAGTGCCGTTTCCTTCGGAAATTCCCACGGTTCGTCTGCATCAGCAATCAGGTAAAAATCCAGCATTATCAACGCTCCTGCCTGTGATCGTTTATCCCCGAACTCATCCATTGCACTAATCGCGTTGATCATCCAGTAAATCAATTATGGTTTCGATGATGTTCCGTTGCCCTGTATCCCAGCAGTCCGCAGCGGTATTCCCCCACTGATCTTTCCAGGCCGGGTCAATCAACTGAAATGCATAGTCTTGTGCTCTTTTACCAAATGAATCAACAGCCGCTTTATTTACCCCGTGTTGGAGTAAGAAGCGTACCATATGCAGGATCGCTTCGGGATGGCTGTGATCGCCATAGTCATCAGGCATGACAGCAAACATGAGCGGCGTGAGCCCTTTCGGATTCACAGTATTGACATCCACACCCGCGTTCAGGATCGCGCGGGTATTTTCGATACTGTAACGATGGTTGACAGCCTGTATCAGGTCATTGAGGGTATACTCTGGCATATAATTATCTCGGGAGAGTCCAATTTAAAATATATTTTTTGAATGCGATTCTAACTCGAATGACCTTTTTCAGAAGTATTTGTTGTAAAGCTATTCGACCTGTGGATCGTGTTTGATACCTGTTGACAGACGTCATGTCTGTCAGCTTGATGAAAACCGAAATGGACTCATTCTTCTGACAACCACTCCTGGTATCCGGATTGATTCAGAATCTCACGCAGTCTGCTTGCTGTGGTATCTGATGCCAGATCGACGGACATTGCCCGATCGACCAGGGGAAGAAAATCAACGGCCGGCCGGTTCTGCCATTCCGCTGCGACTTGAGTTATCGTTCGTATTGACATCTCGCCTTCCTGATACAACAGGGCGAACAATGAGACCAGATCGCCTTCGTCAATCCCGTTAGGGAAACTGCGTTTCAGTAAACGATACGTTGAATCTAATTCTGAGGGCAACATTGTGAAATCACCTGTTTCAGGCTTCGATCAATCCCTGCTGAATACCGAGATCTAACGACTCCAGCATTCGCTTCTCACTATATGACAGCTGATAAAAACAGAGATGTTGATCGACATTTGAGGCTGTCATCAGAAGTTGTTCGCCTCTCGTAAAAACCAGTTCCTCTGTTGGCACAAACTCGTTGTCTGGGCATAACTCAGACAGACTCACTTGCTGCAGCAGGGTCTGCATTCTCTGGTTCCAGGCAAATAATAAGACCTGCTCCTGATAGTTTTCAATGTCCCGTACCGCGGCAGAAATACAATACGGTCGATATTGAATCGTTCCAGCAGGCACCAGGGAGACTCCTTCGAGGAGACCATATTTCTCAATATCAACCAGTCTTGAGAGCCCTTTAAAACCAACGGCATCGCCGGGATGGAAATACTCAGACAACAGTTTGCGCCAGAGGTCATCAGGAATCATGTCCCAGGTCTGGTTCAGCAGGTGAAAATTGTAGAAGAGATTATATCGCATCGGGTTGTTTTCATCAGCGCAATACTGTCAGCTGTTTCCAGATCACCATTGTGGACCTTTCCAGGGTGGCCAGAGTTCGCGGGGTTGCGATTGAATCGCTTTGATCGGCCCCCAACGTTGATCTACCTGCTGAAACATTTCGATTATCGCCGACATATTCTCGGATCCAATCAAATGCGAAGTGGTTGTGGTTTGCAACTGCAGGTAGGGCGCGTTCCAATCCAGCAGCACGGTGAATTCTTCTTCAGGGAGTTGAGTGACTGCACGCACAATCCCGGTGAGAAGCGCAGACAGTTCCGTTTCGATTTCCTTATTTATTTCTGGAGGTCCGGCCAGTTCAATGTTCCAGGCAGCAATCCACCTGCGTTCTGATTCTTCTCTGACCTGCGGCCAGTTTCGGTAAACCAGTTCGATATCGTCGTAGGACGCATTCATTTGCTAACCTGTTTCAGGCCGGAGTACTTAAACGCATCTTGAGCATATGATTTCAGTCAGTACCAGCATAACGTTTTTCAGCCTGGGGTGTAATATTATTCATAAAAAGAGATTGCCGGGGATTCTAATACGGAACTCGTATTTTTCACGGTCTCGACCGTGATAAGCTGCAACGATGCACAGAACAAACTGTCCTGCGTATCAGGAATGCCTGGTGGCCAGCAGTGTATAGAGGGCGGGGACCATGAACAGCGTGAAGAATGTTCCGATCGCCATACCGACGCCGAGTGTGAAGCTGATGGCGAACCGGCTGGCGGCGCCGGGGCCGCCGGAAGCGATCAGTAATGGAATTAGACCGACGAGGGTGCAGATAGTCGTCATCAGGATAGAACGGAAACGGAGGGATGCCGCCTTGAGGATTGCGTCGTGACGGTCGAGACCATCTTCTTTCTGAATCTCATTGGCGAACTCTACGAGCAGAATGCCGTGACGGATGATGGAACCGATGAGCGCCAGTAGCCCGATCTGGGTATAGATGTTAACGCTGTTCACTCCCAGCGCGAGGAAGAGCATGGCCCCGGCGAGCGACATGGGAATACTGACAAACATGATCGCCGGATCACGGAAACTTTCATACTGGGCGGAAAGCGTCAGGTACATCAGCAACACCGCGAGTGCAAAGGCGACCATCAGGGCGGTGTTTTCTGTGACATACTGCCGGGACTGGCCTTTCCAATCGGTCACGACGTTGCGATCCACGGAATCGGCAACGGTCTTGCGGAGAAAGGCTATCACCCGATCAAAAGAGACTCCCGGGGCGGGAACGCCGGACAGCGTGGCTGCGTTGAGCTGGTTGAAGCGTTTCAACTGGCGAGGCTGAATATCATCTTCGAGTGAGACGAAGAGCGACAGTGGTACGAGTTCCCCATCGCGGGTTGCGACGCGGTAGTCGAGCAGCTGTTCGGCCTGCAGTCGATGTTCGCGTCCGACCTGGGGAATCACGCGGTAGCTGCGTCCATCGTAACTGAAATAATTAACATAGCCGGCGCTGAGCATTGTGGAGAGATCGCCGCCCAGATCACCGATATTCACGCCGAGTGCGGCTGCTTTATCGCGGTCGACGGATATCCGCTGTTCCAGTTTGTCGTACTTGAGGTCAGATTGAATGTAGGTAAACAGTCCGCTCTCACGGGCTTTCTGCAGAATGTCCTGTGTGACTTCATGGATCACGCGCGGGTCCTCCAGTGAGCTGATTACAAACTGCACCGGTGCGCCTTCCCCAGCCCCGGGAAGCGTGGGCGGCGCGATGACAACAGAATCCAGCCCTGCGACCTCTGAGGCGACGCTCTGAAGCTGACGTTGCAACTGCATCTGCGTGGGTTGACGTTTTTCCCAGTCCTTGAGAATCACACCGCCGAAAGCTGAACTACCCGATCCACCTGAATCGCTGCGGCCCCCATTCAGGGAGAAAAAATACTGCACTCCTTCCACGGGGCGGACATTGTCTGCAAGTACCCCGGTCCAGCGTTCGAGATGATCCAGTGATGTATTGGGATCAGCCTGGGCGGAGACGATCAGAAATCCTTCGTCTTCAGGAGGCGACAGTTCTTTGGCTGCTGCGGAATAGAGGAAATAAAGACTGCCGAGGATTAACACGCCGACAGTAAGAACGGACCAGCGGAGCCCCAAGGCAGTCCGCAGTGCAGACGCATACCCTTTTGAAAGCAGGTGGAAACCGCGATCGACCTTATCGGCCAGCCAGCGTTTCTGCATGTCGGCCTTTAGCAGAGTCGCACACATCATGGGTGAGACGGAGAGTGCGAGAATTCCCGAAATGAGCGTCGCCCCGGCGATCGTGTAGGCGAACTCGGTAAACAGACTGCCGGTGAGCCCTCCCATCAGTCCCACCGGGGCAAAGACGGCGACCACGACAATATTCATCGCCACTATCGAGCCGGCCAGTTCGCGGATGGTTCGCCTGGCTGCTTCTTCGGGCGTAGCTCCATTCTCGAGATGCCGGCTGGCATTTTCTACCATGACAATCCCGTCATCGACAACAGTACCGATCGCCAGGATCAGTGCCAGCAGAGTGAGCAGATTAATCGAGTACCCCAGCATCTGCATCAGGAAAAAGGCGCCGACAATCGCCAGCGGCATGGCGACACCGGGAACCAGAGCCGAGCGGAAAGAACCAAGGAACAGATAGATCACGACGGTGACGATCAACAGGGCTTCCACCAGTGAGCTGATGACCTCGTCGATCGAATCCTGAACGGCTTCGGTACTGTCGTAAACCACAATGCCTTCCAGTCCCGCGGGCAACTGCGCGCGAACTTCGGGAATCAGCTTGCGGACGCCTGCAATGGTATCCAGCAGGTTTGCTTCGGGTGCGACCTGCACACCGATAAACGCCACGTTTTGACCTTCAAAGATGATGGAACTGTCGTAGCTTTCAGCTCCCAGCTCCACCTGGGCGACATCCCTGAGCCGAATGATGGTGTCTCCCTGCTCGCGGATCACCAGGTTCTCGAATGATTCGACCGTCTGCAGATTGGTATCCGCCTTAAGGGGGATAGACGTGATTGTACCTTTGGTTTCACCGACCGCGGACAGAAAATTGCTGTCGGCGATGGCCTGGTAGACCTCAACGGGTGTGACTTTCAAAGCGGCCATCCGATCAGGATTGAGCCAGAGCCGCATGGCGATATTCTGCGCGCCGATCACGTTAGCCTGTTGTACCCCGGATACGGTTTCCAGTCGGGGTCGTACGGCCCGGTTGAGATAGTCGGTGATTTCGCTCGATTTGAGAACATCGCTGTAGAAGGCCAGGTACATGGCTGCCTGATTATTGCCGCGGCTGATGGTGACGATGGAATTCTCGGATCCCTGGGGGAGTCGATTGCGAACCTGCTGAATCTTGGTCAGAATCTCCGCGACTGCGGCGTTGGGGTCGTAGCCCAGTTCCAGTCGCGCTGTGATGGTGCTGATACCGAGCGAACTGCTGCTCTCCAGGTAGTCGATGCCTTCCGCGGTCGAGATCGTCTGCTCCAGAGGTGTGGTGATGAAGCCCTGTACCAGCTCGGCGTTAGCACCAATATAAGGCGTAACGATGCGGATTGTCGATGAAGTCGTTTCCGGATATTCGCGGACCGTCAAAGCGGTCATGGCCTGCACTCCCAGCAGGAGTATGACCAGTCCCGTCACTGTTGCCAGTACGGGACGTTCAATAAAACGATCCAGCAAATTCATGGTTTCGTCGTTTTCACTTCTACGTCTCGAGCGGCATCCGTTTCTGCAATGCGGACCGGGCTGCCGTCTTCGATTTTGAGCTGCCCCGATGTCACCACCCGATCGCCGGGCTGCACACCTTTGCGGACTTCAATCTGATGCCCGCGGCGTTCGCCGGTCTGAACGAAGGCACGCCGTGCTACGAGTTTTGTTTTTGACTTCTGAGTTTTTTTGTCCGAGGAACTCTCCACAGAAGATGATTTTGCCTCAGACGACTGTTGCTGTTCTTCCCGTACGAAGAAGACCGACTTCCCGTAAGCGTTGAGCGCAATCGCTGTCTGCGGGACTTCGATGACTTCGCGTGCTTCAGGCAACTCGACTACGACTTCCGCGAACATACCCGGTCTCAGCTTGCGCTGCTGATTCGGCAGTTGTGCCCGGACGGTGAAACTGCGTGTTGTTTCCTCAACCAGGGGATTGATGGCGATGATTTTTCCGCGAAAGGATTCGTCGGAATACGCGTCTACTGAAATCCGAACGGTCTGCCCTTCCGCGATCGCACCGGCATCCTGTTCCGGCAGGTCAAAGTCGACATATATCGGCTCGATCTGCTGTAATGTGGTGACCGGACTACCGGGCGACAGATATTCTCCCAGGCTGATTTTTCGAATGCCCAGTTCACCACTGAAGGGGGCCTGAATCTCTTTCTTTTCGATAACGGCCCGCTGCCGGTCCGCGGAGGCCTGGAGCTGCTCGACTTCAGTCGCTGCCTGCTCATACGATTCCTCAGTCGTGGCGTCTTTCTTGAGCAGTTCGCGGGAGCGCGAGAGATCGGAGCGGGCCTGCTTCAGATCGGCTTCGATTGACTTGAGTTCCGCCCGTTCGCGTGTGGTATCCAGCAGGACGAGTAGCTTGCCTTCCTCAACGCGTTTGCCTGATTCAAAGCGGATCTCGACGACTTTACCTGCCAGCTCGCTGGTCAGTTCGGTTCCCTGGATGGCACGTACGGTGCCCACGCCGGTCCGCTGTTGTTTCCACTTCTGTTTGCGGGCCGTCGCGACGGTTACCGAAGCCGGAGGACGCGAACGTTGCCTGGCTGCCTGCATCAGGGAAGAATAATACCACCAGGCTGCAGACCCTCCCGCCAGGCAGAGAAGCAGGAAGACAACGATGAGCAACAGATTCCATTTCAGCTGCGGTGCGGACTTTACAGCCTTGTGAGCGGTATCCTCGTCGCTAGATGTCGAATCCATTGATGCTCCCTTGTGCTCTGGCAAGAGCGATCTTCATTCACCACGGACTATTAGTAGAGAAAAAGATGCTGCCTGATATGATGTGTCACCCATCCGGGACCAGCCCGGACCGTCCCTCCAGGAGACGAAGGTGCGGAAAGCCTCCCTTCATCGGGTTGGGGCACCCACATCATTCTGACGCACCTGATCTTCGAACGGCAGCATCTTAATCTGTTTTCCACAGAAGCATGAATTCGCAAATCATATGCCAGAGATTCCCCGATCCCCAAAACTGTGCTGGAACATTGCCTTAAATGTCTGTCAGTCAGTCGATATCGAACTCCCGGTACCTGCTTGACCTGTTCGGCATAGATTTTGCTTTTCTGTCAGTGAACAGAATATTTATTACGCTTCCGATGAAGCGTAGCATCTGAATGAGGGGAATATCATGTTACGACACACAGCAGTATGTCTGTCACTGTTATTGATTGCCGCGGGTTGTAATCAGCAGACCGCCGAAGAAAAAGAGGCACTGGAAAACCGAGACCTGATGACCGAACCGGGGACGAAGACAGAAGCAGCCGCTCAGACTGCGGAAGCAGAGATGGAAGGGTCCGATCGGAGCACGGATACGAAAACAAACGCCGCCGACGTGACGAAAGCGGTTTGCGAGTTGGTCCCCGTTGGTGACAGTAAAGTCACAGGCATGATTTACTTCACCAAAGAAGGAGATCAGGTTCACGTTAAAGGTGAAATTAAAGGCCTAAAGCCGGGAAAACATGGTTTTCACGTGCATGAGAAGGGTGATCTCTCGGATAAGGAATCCGGTAAATCCACGGGGGGTCATTTCAATCCAGCTGATAAGCCACATGGTCGTCCCGCTGATTCCGACCGCCACGTGGGTGACCTGGGCAACATTGAAGCCAATGCAGAAGGAGTCGCCCAGGTCGACATCGTCGATAATGTGATCCAATTGCAGGGCGATCATTCAATCCTGGAGCGTTCGATTGTGGTGCATGCCGGGGAAGATCAGTTTACACAGCCGACCGGTGATGCGGGAGCACGAGTTGCTTTTGGGAAAATTGTGGCAGACAAAGCAGCGGCTGCAAAGAACTGAAGCGCACAAGCAGTGCTGTGCCCGAACTGTCAAACAGATCGCTGAGCTGCCAGGCGGGTTGCCTGGCGCTCAGTCGATTTTATTTCCGGATTTTCCGTTTGAAAATGAGTAATTAAATGCCTTACTTCATCTGCACTAACTGTGGAACGCAGTTCGCTGAGTCCAGCGAGCCGCTCCCGCAATGTACGATCTGTGCCGAAGAGCGGGAATTCATCGCCTGGGATGGACAGAGCTGGACAACAGCGGACGAACTGGCGTGCACTCATCGCAATGTTGTCAGCCAGGAAGGTTCCGGACTGATCGGCATCGGTATGGAGCCAACGTTTGCCATCGGGCAGCGGGCACTCTTGGTGAGACGTCCGGAGGGCAATGTGCTCTGGGACTGCATCCCCCTGCTGGACGAGAGTCTGGCCCAGTTGATTGAGGGCATCGGGGGATTGTCGGCGATTGCCATCAGCCATCCGCATTATTATGCCAGCATGGTCGACTGGGCGGAGCGTTTTGACTGCCCTGTTCTACTCCACGAGGCTGACCGGAAATGGGTCATGCGTCCCAGTCCTGCGATCGAGTTCTGGGAAGGGGACACCAGGAAAATGGGGGCCGACCTGACACTGATCCGCTGCGGTGGTCACTTCGCGGGAGGCACGGTTCTACACTGGTCGTCCGGAGCTGACGAACGTGGCGTGCTACTCAGCGGCGACATCATCTATGTGGCCCAGGATCGCCAGTGGGTCTCGTTCATGTACAGTTTTCCGAATCGGATCCCCCTCTCTGCTGACAAGGTTGAGCAGATTGTATCCCAAGTGGAACCGTATCAGTTTGAGCGGATTCATGGTGCCTGGTGGGACAAAACGGTGAGTACGGATGCGAAAGCTGCAGTCCGACGATCAGCACGACGCTATATACAACATCTACGGGACTGACGAGCGGCTGATGAGTCTTTGCTGACAGTGTACCTGATTTGAAGGCGAGCGGCACCGTGATCAAATCAACGCGACCTAGTATTTTGATTTGCGTTCGTACTGACTGGCATGCGCGTGGCCGTATTTGAGCAGGGAGACAAAGATCACGCCGCCCAAGGCATTTCCGGCTGTGGTCCAGAGCAGGAAGTGTCCGTAATCCGCCAGAGTTGTACCGGGATCAGCGAAGACTCCCGCCAGCACTTCGACACTGCCGACAATACAGTGATGCAGGTGTCCCAGGCCGATGACTGACGTGATCAGAAAGACGATCAGAATCTGGCTGATCGTATCACGACCGGCGTAGACCAGCCAGGACAACAGTCCCATCAGCCAGCCGGCGAGCATGCCACTTAAGAGGATCACCCAGCCGGGATGGACGACGATTGAACGGCTTAGCTCGCCAAAGACCTTGACATCGATCACGCCCAGGGCTGGCCCGATGATGACGACCAGCACGGCAAACAGCATCGCCCCGATGAGGTTGGCGACATAGACAATTCCCCACAGCCGGATCACCATTTTGAAAGATGCCTGGCGGGAGAGCAGTGGGAGAATCGCGAGGCTGGTCTGCTCGGTAAACAGTTCCGAACGTCCTACGACGACCAGGATGAAACCGAAGGAATACATCATGCCAACCAGAATTTTGAGCACTGGTTCAGAGAGACTTCCCTGCCCCAGGGTTTGCACGACGGCCACCAGAAACAGGCTGAAGCCGATATCCAGTCCTGCGGAGAGCCCCGACAGAAACAGACGGAGTGAGGATCGCGTCAGTGCGTCCATGGCTTCGACGAGTTCGGCCTGCAGGATCTGCCCCGGGGCTTTCTTCGCCTCTTCGAGGCCATCAGATTGTAAATCGGTTGCGGAGTTCATTAACCTGAATCCAGAGTGAGATCGCCTCGCAGCCTTGCGTGAGTGGAGGCGATTGTCCCTGACTGCATGGTTGCACCGCAGTCGGTCACTGTCAATGCCTGTTGTATGCGTGGAGCGTCTGTCATGGATTCACCTGCACAACGGCTTTTCCCATTTTGTTCCCCTGAAACAGATCGAGAAACGCGGCGGGGGTGTTTTCGAGTCCTGTGGTGACGGTCTCTTCCCAGTGAACTTTGCCGGCTTTGACCCAATCTCCCATCTGATGCTGGAATTCGGCCTGCATGTCAGTGTGATCAAATACGAGAAATCCCTGCATGCGAAGCCGTTTGGTAATGATTTTAAACAGGTTCGCCGGTCCGGGCTGTGGTGTTTTGTCGTTATAGGTTGAGATCATCCCGCAACAGACAATCCGACCGTAGTCATTCATATTATCCAGGGCTGCCTGCAGGTGATCGCCGCCCACATTGTCGTAATAGAGATCGATGCCTTCTGGCGCGTGTTCCCGCAAGGCTGCGGAAACATCGTCGACCTCGCTGTAATTAAAGGCGGCGTCGATGCCGGCTTTGTCTTTGAGCCAATCGATCTTGGCTTGTGAACCGGCACTTCCCACGACATAACAGCCCTTGATTTTCGCGATCTGACAAACGATCGAACCGACGGCACCGGAGGCGGCAGAGACAAACACGCGATCCCCCGGCTGAAGTCCGCCGATCTTCAGTGTCCCCACATAGGCAGTCATGCCTGTCATGCCCATGATACTCAGATAAGCCGACAATGGCGCCGCCTGGGGATCGACTTTCGTCACGCCTGTGCCGTCGGAAATCCAGGTATCCCGCCAGCCCTGGTTGCCTAACACATAATCGCCTGCGGCATACTCCGCATGCTTTGAGGTGATGACTTTCCCGACACAGGCCCCTTCCAGCGGCGCCCCGATCTGAAACGGTTCGACGTAGCTTTCCCCTTCCCGCATGCGTCCCCGCATATACGGATCGACGGAGAGCCATTCGTTGCGCACGAGGAATTCATTCTCACCGGGATCGCCGAGCTCGGTTTCCACGAGTTCGAAATTGTCGAGTGTGGGTTCTCCTGCGGGATAGGCAGTTAACTGGAAACGACGTGAGCGCATGGTTGATGGTCCTTTTCAGATTGAAACAATTTTCTGTTTTTTGAGAGGCGCGTCAGGGCATCGAAACAGCATAGCAACAAGCCACCATCGGAATGACGGGCATGCATTACCTGCTGCGGATTGAAAGTATTCTTACCCTCTCGAAGCCCGTCATGCAGACTGGACTGCGCAGGAAGGAAATTGATCAGCCGGCCCTGGTGGCACCTCCCAGCAGTGTCAGGACTTCTCCTGTGACATAACTGGAATCGGCATTCGAGGCAAAGTAGACATACGCCGGGGCAATCTCTTCCGGCTGCGCGGGCCTGCCATAGGGAGTACCACTTCCAAAGTCTTTGATTTCTTCGTCAGAACGTTCTGCGGGATTGAGCGGTGTCCAGACAGGTCCTGGAGCGACACAATTAACGCGAATCTCCCGGTCCACCAGATTTTGAGCCAGTGATTTGGTAAACGCGTGGATGGCGCCTTTGGTGGCGGAGTAATCCAGCAGACCGCCACTCCCCTCCAGACCGGTAATTGAGCCGGTATTAATAATACTGGCCCCCGGCTGCAGATGCTTCAGGGCTGCCTGGGACATATGGAAATAGCCATAAATGTTGGTTTTGAATGTATGATCCCATTGCGTTTCTGTCACATCATCAATGGATGACTGGTGCTGTTGAAACGCGGCATTGTTGACGAGGATATCCAGATGGCCGAATTCTTCCAGGGCCAACTCGACCGCGGTACGACAAAATGACGGATCGGAAACATCTCCGCAAATCAGCAGCACACCAGCGGGCTTATCATCGTGTTCGATCTGCTCCACAATGAAGCGGCGCGTCTCTTCGGCATCCTGTTGTTCTTCTTCCAGGTAGGTCAGTGCCACGGAAGCACCTTCCCGGGCGAACAGGGTGGCGACGGCGCGTCCAATGCCCGAATCGCCGCCGGTAATCAGGGCCACCTTCCCCGCTAACTTACCTGCCGCTCGATAATCGGGGGCTTCAAAGTGAGGCGACGGATCCATATTTTCTTCAATCCCAGGTTTCTCAAGCCCCTGAGCGGGAAATGTGGGAGTCGGTTGCTGGCGAGTCATGCGTATCATTCCTTAAAGAAGTATTCTAATCGAATCCAGCGAAAGACTGATATATGCTTAGGGACTGGATTCCTGGATTACTGATTGAACAGCGGGGACAATCCGCATTTCACATACCAAAGCCGACAATAATGCTGCGACAGCCACTTTGAAAAGAATCACGCTGGCATTGAAACGCGGCGCGGGCCAGCCAGATAGTTCCCCGGGCTGGCAGATTGACTTGCGCTCGTGAGTACCGGGTTTTCTCCCGATGAAATCGGTGGATTTTTACTGGATGCAAAACAACCAGACTGCGCGATTAACGGCCGCATTCAATTCCAAATTGATCGCTGAACGACCTGCTGAACAGGTCAGTCAAGCAGCTATCTTCCGGTGCGATTCCGGCGTCATAATATTTTCGCCCATGAAATAGCGTTCAGACATCGAGAACAAATCCCACCGGTGGAGTAGAGCATTTTTCCGTCTTGAGCTGGCACGATTCGTGCTAAGAGGGATGGTCTCACCTATCGGACAGGCTGTCACATTTTTCCCTCTAACTGATTCAGGATTCTCTCATGCTGAAACTGCAGGAAGCGACACTGCCAGAAGAACATCTCAACCATCGCATCAAACGCACAATTCATCAACTGGGTTACCCCCAGTTGAAACAGATCCACTGTGAATCGATCGGCTCGACGTTGATTCTGCAGGGAGAGCTCTCTTCCTGGTATCAACTGCAACTTGTTCTTAAAATCGCCGTCGATGAACCGGAGGTCGAGCGGGTGGAAAATCAGATCCAGGTCCGAAGCAGGGTACCGCTTTCGTTGGTGCCAGATCACTAATATCTTCGTGTTTCTGTACTACAAACGCATTTTCAAGGCGTTTGTTTCAAAGTTTAGCAAAAGTTGTGCCCCCCCTCCCGGTTCCAGCTCTGCGCGGTAACGAAGCAGGAACAGTTCTATTTTATCATCAGCCATGCCTGTGTCTTGCGCTAAAGATTCGCATCAGTTCCGAACCAATTTCAGTCCGGCATTTGAAGTTGGATATTTTATATTTTGAATAACTGAAAGAATAATCACGCTTTTGATATTCCTCATTTCAACAGGCTACGGTAGGGTGAGGTCTACGAGCATATATTTGCAAGGAGATCTGGCATATCCATTTCGTGAGTAATACAGACTCACCAGAGATCATCAAAGCCGGATCGAATAGAAGCAAATAAGAAGAGAATGCAGACTCTTCAAAGCAGATGAAGGTCCCCCCTCTCCATCTTACAGTGGATCTTTTAATTTTGTTCTTTTGAAATCATCCCGTTGCTGATGCAGTTTTCGAGCGTCAATGATTACTGAGACGGGGAATTTCTCTCTATTCTGGCTGATGAATATTTCTGGATGTCATCGACTTAGAGTCGTTGTGCTTCAGCCTGCTCTTTGTTAGAGGCAGACATTGTGATCAGGGCCTCCTGAAATGAAACGCCCGGAAGCTGTGTTTCATAACAGAGAGGATACTCACGGATGATCGTATGATACCTGGACCGAACGAGTGGAGGATCAAATCGTTCAACAGTGGAATATGTTCGCAGACAACCGAATTCGATTATGGAGATAAGAGATGCGATACTTCTACGTTGACGATGACAATTACCTGGTTACCTTACACTCCTTTGATGCCAGGCAGGATCAGCACGGCTCAACCTTTTATCCATCGCAAGCCAATAAAGAGTTTCAGCGTGGTCGTCCTCAGCTGAGTACCTTCCGTATGACAACCAGTTCCCGTATCCAGGAAGGAGATGCATTTATGGTGACAGATGAAGAATTCAATGTGTATGAATGCATCAGTTGTAAAGTCTTTTCGCTGAATGGTAAATCAATCGTCAGCGGAATGATTTTCACCAGTTGGAAAGTGAATTCGGAAGACCAGCCTTCAGCTCGAGAGAAAATGGAGTCGGCACTGAGAACTTAAGCAGTCCCTGTTATCTGCGCTTGAATATTTTCCCCGATGATGCCCCATTAATGAGGCCTGCATTATCAGTCAGAGACTGGCAGGCATATCTTATTCGCTGCCATTTTCAAAAACACCTGTCTCAGACCCTGATCTTGCGTGCCTCTGAAGTAAGCCCGCAAGACTGAGAATCTTCTGTATTCCGGATCGCTGAAATTCGGAAGCGACTTTCGGGCAGTGCCGGCATGCGAGAGAAATCGAGTTCCAGATTCTGCCGAGGCACTTCATATTGAACCTCGCGTATCAGAAATTCAGCGGTCCGTAGCATGAGATTGACCGCGACATCCTCGCCGGGACAGCGATGACCGGAGCGTACATCTCCCCCGCCCTGTGGAATGAAATCAAAGGGAGACACGTTATGCTGCAGAAAACGTTCCGGTTCAAAGTGTTCCGGTTTGTTCCAGATCCGCCGGTCATGGTTCGTGCCATACAGATCGAGCAGGACACGTCGGCCCCGGGGAAATGCATGTCCCTGCCACTCAAAGTATTTCCTCACGCGGGCCGCAGTCAGTGGAAAGAAGGGATAAAAGCGTCGCACTTCCTGGACGAAAGGCAGCGCGTACCTGCCGAAGTCTGAGCGCAGTAACTTCCGGCTGTGTGGATGCTGTTGTAAGGCATGCGCGACGAACGTGAGGTAGACCGAAACCGCAACCACCGGGCGCAGCACATTCAACAGTTCGACTGCAGCGACCTCGGGTGGCAGGAGTTGCTGATCCAGATCGCGGTGCCAGGCAATGATCGAGGCGGGACTCTTCTCGCCAACCGTCAGCTGTCGGTCCCGGATCTGCTGAATCAGGCCCGTGATCCACTGATTGGCATTCCGACGGGCCCGTCGTGATCTAAAGTGACCGAGGCCAGGATTTGCGGCCTGGTCAAAAAGGAGCGTCAGTTGTCTGGTACGGAGCCCGATTTCTGACTCAGACAACGGGACTCCTGCCCAGTGACAGACGGCGATGGTGAGCAGACGCTGAAATTCAGCATACAGAATCACTTCCGGCATGCATTCCCAGCGCGCAACAGCCGCATTGAGTTCAGCGGCGAAGAGTTGTGTCAGGTCATTGATTTGATCGGATTTGAGGATGGAGACAAACATCTGCTTGCGATGCCGGTGTGCTTCCTCATCCAGTCCCTGGACTCCTTTCTGCCCAAACAGGGTTTTTATGGCAAACTTCGGTGCTGCCCCAACCCGGGTGAAACGGTCTGTATCGTAGAAAATCCGTGCCGCGTCTTCTCCCCGTAAACAGATCGTTTTCTGTAACAGGAGTCGCGTCTCAAACAGATCGACCTCGTGTTGCTCGCATGTGCGAGAGATGAAGCGATATGGGTCCCGGATGAAAGCTAAAGTACTCTCAATTTGTTTCAATCGGTGCATTTGTCTGGTTCCCTGTTCCCGTAAGTGAGCTAGCTGAATCCTGTGACACAGGATTCACACGTTTGTATTTCCCGATATTTTCCTGACAAAGCCTCATAAGCCAGCGGGTCTGAGCACCAATTTCCCACAGAAGCTCTCCTGCTCCAATTGCTGATGTGCTCGAGTTGCTTCCTCAAAAGGATAGACATCAGCCAATCTGACTTCCAGATCCCCTGCGCACCAGAGTTGTACCAGTTCCGCCAGGTCCTCCTGCTTCGGACGGGCGAGCATAACATGGCTCTGTTCTGAAAGCGGCCAGGTAATCAGCGAGACAGAAATACCACGGAGTCCTGGCTCTGTAGTGACATAATGTCCGCTTTCGCGGAGTACATTTTTAACCTGAAAAAAGGAGCGTTTCCCTGCTACATCGAAGATCAGATCCCAAGTCTCGTCAGCGTTGGTGAAGCTTTCCTGTTGGTAGTCGATGAATTCACAGGCGCCGAGTGAGCGGACATAGTCTTCATGAGGACCACTGGCGACTGCGGTCACGTGTGCACCGTAGGCCACGGCAATCTGCACCGCGAAGGCACCGACTCCCCCACTGGCCCCGTTTATTAATACACGATCACCCGGTTTCAATTGTCCATAATCCTTGAGCGACTGCAGAGCCGTCGAACCAGCCAGGGGGAGCACAGCAGCTTCTTCAAAAGTAAGGTTATCGGGTATTTTTACCACACAGCCGGAGGAGCAGACTGCGTATTCGGCATAAGCGCCGCCATAGATATGGTCCAGGAAGGCGAGCACCCGATCCCCGGGTTTCAGCCTCTGGTGATCGTCTGATTCGAGTACAGTCCCACTGACATCGTATCCCGGAATTCTCGGGAAGCGCCCCGGCATAAGCCATTTCATTTCCCCCTTCCGCAGGCGAGCATCGACCGGATTGACGCCTGCCGCAGCCACTTGAATCAACACTTGGCCGTCATCTGAGACAGGTACTTCTTCCTCAGTCAGGGATAACACTTCCGGAGGTCCATAAATATTATAGGTGACCGCCTGCATTGGATAGCTCCTCTGTGATGTTTCTTCGAGTGATGCTTCCGTGACTGTTTCTACGATAACACACAATGAGTTTCACTCCCCCCGAATAGTGCATATCGTGTACCGAAGTCAGCATTTCCTCCTGGTTCTGGGATTGTTTTGTGACGGTTGTCACAGGTGCCGGTGATACATCGGACAGACAACCCCGAAAAGACCTGCTTTCTTGTGGAGCGAGGTTGCCCTGTCAGAATGTCGCATCTCAAATTACTTTCCACGCAGTTATCTACTTTCCATGCAGGTGACAAGGGGATATACCGATTATTGAGCACGGCCTGCTGCAGCAGGATGCCGACACCTCTAACAACGATCTCAACTGGACGATCTGCAAGCAGTCCGGTCTCCCGGCATTCAATTCAATTATGGTTTATGTGAGTGACCAGGACCTTTCTCTCAATCATCCGCAGTGTTCCCAATTGAGTTAAACGCTACCGGGTAGGACGCATGCGCCACGGAGCGGGAACAGTTCTCAACAGCGACAATGAATTTTGACGGAGTTGGCACATCTTCTGCAGCCTGCTTCGCGGAAGATTTGAAACGCTGTTTGTGGAATCATCTGGTTGCCAGACAGCCAGTCGACAAGCTGCTGAGTAATCACAGACCGCGGCTTGATGCATCTGGATTAGCGTTTCATAAGGAGAGTTTAATACTCTCGGACAGGCGGGCGCAACTATCAATGTTTCTCAGCCTCATGATGCGCTTTTTCTGCGGTTGATCATCAATTCTATGCCTTCAGTTATTGAAGTGCTTTTAGAAAAGAACCTTAAACACATCGGGCCTTCTGCTCCGTTGTCTGCGGTCAGCAGAACCAAGTTCGAATTTGATCTTGAACACTTCAAGATCATACACCTCTATTAACCAGGAGTTAATCTATGAAACCCGTCACTCTTTTCACGGTCGCTGTCGCGTTCTGCGCAAGTACTCTCTTCTACCATTCAGGCGTTGAAGCGAACGACAACCCCCAGGACAATCCCAAACTGGAAAAACAGACGCAGAAAGAACTGAGGCAGAACAACAAAGCGAAAATGAAACATGACAAGAAAGGGATGTTTACGCGTGCCAGTCAACTGATGGGCGTGAACATTACCAATCAGAAAAACAATGAGGTCGGAGAAATCGAAGACCTGGTTCTGAGCACTCCTTCAGGCGATATCCGCTATGCAGCCGTGACCTACGGCGGATTCCTGGGAATTGGCGATAAGATGTTTGCCGTCCCGATTGAAGCGTTCAGGATCAAACATAAAGGCAAAGATAACGAACTTAACGTGCACCTGAATGTAACCGAAAAACAGCTGGAAGGCGAAACCGGTTTCAACCAGGACAACTGGCCGAATTTTGCGGATCAAGAATTCGTGAGCGCACTGGACCAGCGCTATAAAGTGAATGGGAAAGTCCGTAAAGAGAAAAAATCAGACAAGGATCTGGCGGACAATAAGATGTCTGACCAAGTGATTCGTCTGAGTCAGTTGATGGATCACGAGATTCAGAATACGCAAAACCAGTCCGTCGGTGAGGTCAGTGAAATCGTGCTGGACACCACACATCACAAGGCCCGCTATTTTGTCGTCAGCTTTAACGATGAGTTGGGCGAGAAGGACAAGCTGTATGCCGTTCCCTTCCAGGCGTTCATGATCAAGACGGATACCCCTGAAAAGAATGAACATAAACTGTTTTTGAACGTGACCAAAGAACAGTTGCAGGGGACTCGCGGATTTACAGAAGACAACTGGCCTGATTTTACCGACGCCCAGTTCCGTAAAAGTCTGGAGCATCAGTTCCTGCTGGACAGTGATGTCAAAAAACGTCCGAAGAAAGAACTCGGAACCTGATCCTGAATAGCTGAGGGATTAGAGAATCTGATTTTCTGCTGACGCTGCAGTCTGCTTATTGTGGGCTGCAGCGTTTTTTTTATCCATGCAGAACGACTTCAGATCTGGCCCCCGCAACTCCGGGGAGAGATGCGCTGCCGATTGTTCAGCTGCGCAGTCTGCTGGCATTCTGGTATGATCGTGCTTTGTGAGATTCATAAGGTGACCTCTCTGTTTCGAGAGAGTACCTGGATTCTCGCAGGCGGAGCACCGGCAGTGTTCTGGGATATCATGCTCAGGGGCGCGGGGGAGTCAAGTGTGATGCAGGGATGAAATCTTCCGAATATGCAGTGAAAGGGATGTGAGTATGCGACGAAATGCGTTGAGTGTGCTGCGAAATGATTTGAAATCTTACGAGACAGAGGGAACCGATGTCGGTTGTTCCAGTGAAAATCGGGAAAATTCGACGCGGATTCAGGTGAACCTGGCGCGTCTGTGGTCGCTGTTCCAGTGCACGCATCACCCGCCTCGCGCGCGAAGCACAATTTCACAAGATATGATTCCGCCAGGTGCGGATCAAGTTCGGTTTGTGCAGTGAAAACAGGTGAAGACCAGTGCTGATAATAATGAAGTCGGATCTGGTCAGGAGTGGAGCCGGAATGAGGAACAGAAAATGCGGCAGCGGAGCGCAACAAAAAACGCTGAACCGGCGAAAGCGATTCAGCGTTTTAAAGTTCAGATTGAAAGCGGAGAGGGAGGGATTCGAACCCTCGGTACCTTGCGGCACGCCGGTTTTCAAGACCGGTGCATTCGGCCACTCTGCCACCTCTCCAGAAGCCCGAAATAGCTGTAAGGCATGGGCTTCGGTCGAAGTATATATTGTGTAAGTCTGCTTGTAAAGTCACATTTATCGCCCTGAGACGGGATGCAGGCGGGATGAGGAACATTGATTCCTGCTGTAACGGTTTTTTCAATTCTGTTTTGGTGATCCTGAGGTGAAAACCCTGTTTTCAAGCTGTTCTGACTCTCTGTTCCGACTAAAACGGGCTATGATCTTCCGAGAAATTCAGTACGCTGGAGCGTGTTTTACCCAAGACCATCTACAGAAAATAAGGATTGCTACCATGGCGGCACGCGGTAAAGTGCACCTGAATATGATCGTCACCAAAACGGGAGACGCGGGAGAAACGTATATCAACGATGGCTCGCGGGTGCCTAAGGCATCGAAGCGGATTCAGGCACTGGCGGTGGTGGAACAGATTGCTGTCAAACTGGGGTATTTTATTTTCGCCTGCGACCAGGATGTGCTGCACCTTCCATTGGCGGAAGATGTGACCTGTCAGCTGAACCTGACCGAACTGGCACATTCATTTCAACAGGAGATGTATGATCTGGGTTCGGATTTGAGCACTCCGTTCAAGGAGGGCGAGACCGCAGGCCGCTTTCCATTGGAGAAGGTAGAAGAAATCACCGCGCTGATCGGAGAACTGACGCCGATTCTGGAGCCGCTGGATTCGTTTATCCTGCCACAGGGGAGCCTGCGGGTGTTGATCTCACATGATATTCGCACAATGGTCCGTGAAGCGGAGCTCAAAGTCTGGGAAATCGAAGACCCCGTGAACCCGGCCGTGTGTCAGTACCTGAATCGACTCTCCGATTTCTGGTTTGTGTTCAGCCGGATTCTACAATACGAAGAACAGCGGTCAGACGAGATCGAAATCAAGCTCTGGGAACCGAATCAGCAGCATCCGCGCGGCGTGACGATTCGCAAAGCGTGATCAGTTTCCGTTCTCATCCAGCAGGACGGGACGCAGCCAGCGGGAGAGTTCGTCGTGCGACATCTGCTTCCGTTCGGCCAGCGATTCCAGCTGGTCCCTGTCGATCTTGCCGACGTGGAAATAACGGGATTCCGGATAGGAGAGATACCAGCCCGAAACGGCGGCAGCCGGGGTCATCGCGAAGTGATCAGTGAGGCTCACGCCGATTTCAGGTGTGGCATTGAGCATCTTGAACAGCGTGTCCTTTTCAGTATGATCGGGACAGGCCGGATAGCCGGGAGCGGGACGGATTCCCGTGTACTGTTCCTTGATCAGAGCTTCATTGTCGAGCGTTTCTGAGGCAGCATAGCCCCAGAACTCCTTGCGGACCCTTTCGTGCAGATGCTCTGCAAACGCTTCTGCCAGACGGTCAGCGAGGGCCTTTACCATGATACTGTTGTAGTCATCGTGGTCTTCCTGATACTTCCGGGCGATTTCTTCGGCCCCGATACCGGCGGTGACGACGAAGCCGCCGATATAGTCGATTTTCCCACTCTCTTTCGGAGCGACGAAGTCCGCGAGGGACATCAGCGGTGCTTCTTCCTGTCCCCGCTTACGGATCTGCTGGCGGATGTGATGCAGGCGGGCAACGGTGTGCTCGCGGTCGGTGTTATCGTAGACTTCGATGTCATCGCCGTTGACGCGGTTAGCGGGCCAGAAGCCGATAACGGCGCGCGCGGTGAGCAGTTTTTCGTCGATAATCTTCTGCAGCATCGCCTGTGCACTCTTGAACAGGTCGCGGGCGGCTTCGCCGATGATTTCGTCTTCCAGAATTCGCGGATACTTGCCGACCAGATCCCAGCTGATGAAGAAGGGAGTCCAGTCGATGTACTTCACCAGATCTTCCAGCGGGTAATTGTCGAGCACCTGAGTGCCTGTAAAGCCGGGAGTGGGTGGCGTGTAGTTAGCCCAGTCGATCTGCAGGCCCTGTTTAACGGCTTCCGCATAAGGGACTGGCGCACCCTGCGGTTTACGATTAGCGACCCGCTCGCGGACCTCAGCATACTCCTCTTTAATTCCTTTGACATACTTGGCGTGATGCTCATCCGAGAGCAGCGAACTGGCGACACCGACGGCCCGGGAAGCGTCGGGTACGTAGACGACCTGATTGCGTTTGTACTGCGGTTCAATCTTGACCGCGGTATGTGCCTTGGACGTGGTAGCACCGCCGATCAACAGGGGAAGATCCATCTCCAGCCGTTCCATTTCACAGGCCACGGTGACCATTTCGTCGAGAGACGGAGTAATCAGGCCCGACAGGCCGATGATGTCACACTCTTTTTCACGTGCGGTCTGCAGAATGGTTTCACAGGGGACCATCACGCCAAGATCGATAACTTCGAAGTTATTACACTGCAGGACGACGCCGACGATATTCTTGCCGATATCGTGGACGTCCCCCTTCACGGTTGCCATCAGGATGCGACCGTTGGTCTTACTGGATTCCGTTTTTTCCTCTTCGATGTAGGGCTGCAGATAGGCGACGGCCTGCTTCATCACGCGGGCCGATTTCACCACCTGCGGGAGAAACATCTTGCCTGCCCCGAAGAGATCGCCGACGACATTCATGCCGTCCATCAGCGGACCTTCGATGACATCCAGCGGACGGGGCAACTGCTGACGGGCTTCTTCGGAATCTTCGATGATATAAGTGGAGATCCCCTTCACCAGTGCGTGCGCAATGCGTTCGGTTACCGGCAGTTCGCGCCAGGTGAGGTCCTCAGTGGAGGTCCCACCAGTTTTGCCATCACCTCGGTATTTTTCGGCGATTTCCAGCAGGGCCTCGGTGGCGTTGGAATTCCGGTTCAGGATCACATCCTCAACCTTCTCCTTGAGCTCTGCGGGCAGGTCGTCGTAAACGGCCAGCTGGCTGGCATTCACGATCCCCATATTCATACCGACCTGAATGGCGTGATAGAGAAAGACCGAGTGAATGGCTTCACGAACCGGATTATTACCCCGGAAAGAGAATGAAACGTTGGAGACCCCCCCGGAAATACTCACATGAGGCAGGTTCTTATGGATCCAGTCGGTTGCTTCGATGAAGTCGACGGCGTAGTTGTTATGCTCGTCGATCCCGGTGGCGACGGCGAAGATATTCGGATCGAAAATGATATCCTGCGGTGCGAAATCGAGCTTGTCTAACAACAGTCGATACGATCGTTCGCAGATTTCAATCTTGCGTTGTTTGGTATCGGCTTGCCCGTCTTCGTCGAAAGCCATGATGACCACAGCAGCCCCGTAGCGCTGACAGAGGCGGGCCTTGTCCAGAAACTCTGCTTCCCCTTCTTTAAGGCTGATCGAGTTGACAATCGGTTTGCCCTGAATGCATTTCAGACCGGCTTCGATGACTTCCCACTTGGAAGAGTCGACCATGACGGGAACCCGGGCGATTTCCGGTTCGGTTGCGACCAGATTCAGGAATGAGGTCATCGCAGCCACGGCATCAAGCATGCCTTCGTCCATGTTGACATCCATGATGTCAGCACCGTTCTGGACCTGCTGCAGGGCGACTTCCAGAGCTGTATCGTAATCGGACTCCTTGATCAAACGCTTGAACCGGGCCGAACCGGTGACATTACAGCGTTCGCCCACATTCGTGAACAGACTCTCTTTGGTGATGTTCAACGGCTCCAGACCGGAAAGCCGGAGTGCGGGTTCGATTTCGGGAATCTTGCGGGGGGACTTCCCTTCCATCGCCTGTGCAATGGCTTTGATGTGAGCGGGCGTCGTACCACAACAGCCACCGAGGATGTTCAGAAAGCCGCTGGTAGCGAATTCGTCGACGATGGCAGCCATTTCGGAGGCGCTCTGATCGTACTCACCGAATTCGTTCGGCAGTCCGGCATTGGGGTGCGCTGAAACGTAAGTATCCGCGACGCGCGACAGCTCTTTCACGTACTGTCTGAGCTCCTGAGCTCCCAGAGCACAGTTCAGACCGATCGAGAACGGGCGGGCATGTGCCAGCGAGTTCCAGAAGGCTTCGGTCGTCTGCCCCGATAATGTCCGTCCCGAGGCATCCGTGATCGTCCCGGAGATCATGATGGGCAGTTCAATGTTTTCCCGCTCGAAGTACGTGTGAACTGCAAAGACGGCTGCTTTCGCATTCAGCGTATCAAAGATGGTCTCGATCAGGAGCAGATCGGTGCCCCCTTTGACCAGTCCGTCGATTGATTCAAGGTAGTTCTCGACCAGCTCATCGTAGGTGACATTGCGGGCACCCGGATCGTTCACATCGGGAGAAATCGAGCAGGTGCGGCTGGTGGGGCCCAGAATCCCCGCGACCCAGCGTGGTTTCTCCGGATTAGCGGCTGTGAATTCGTCAGCCACTTCGCGGGCCAGTTTCGCTGACTCAAAGTTGAGTTCGTAGACCAGCTCCTCCATCTCGTAGTCGCTCTGCGAGAGACGGGTTGCGTTAAATGTATTGGCCTCAATGATGTCCGCGCCGGCCTCAAGGTATTCACGATGGATTTCGCGGATGATGTCCGGCTGAGTCAACGACAGGAGATCGTTGTTACCTGCGATATCCATGTGGTAATCAGCGAACCGTTTGCCCCGATAATCGGCTTCCTTGAGCTTATGGTTCTGGATCATCGTCCCCATCGCCCCGTCCAGAATCAGAATTCGTTGCAGGACAGCGGCATAAAGGGCTTCGATACGAGCGGCACGGTCGGACATACTTCTAAAAACCTGTACTTTTCACTGATGTTGGGAATGCGACGTGAGAGATCACGGTTTCCGGCAGTATCCATCACCGGAATACGCTGTAAATTACGACACCCCGCACCTCACTGACACAAAATCAGGGGTTCAGGGTGCGCAATAACAGCCGGCATTCTAACAGATCAGTACAAAAGAAATACAGCAGGCCCGCGGCTTATTTCGCGGTCCCTTTTAAATCTTTTGTCGGCTCGGCGCCAATCGTGCCTCTCAACTCTTCCAGGTAAGCAGGGGAACTGACGTGAGCCAGTTGCTCCTCGACCCATTTACGCCGTTCAGGGATCTGCAAACGCACAAGTTCCCGGTCGTAACCAGGTTGTACGCTGAACTGATCCAGGTATTCCAAGTGCCGTTTGAGCAAGTCAGATTCCCGCTCCTGGCGTGCGGCCAGTCGCTCCTGGTACCAGTCGCTCTGCAGCAGGTTCTCCCGGGTAAACAGATCACGGACTTCCTTATCATGGATGGTATGACCCTGCCAGTTGCCGTGTGCCATGATCGACAGAATCGCCTGTAGCGGAGGACAGGCCTCTTCATAGCCACCATCTTCGAAGTACTGTAGAGCCACACGCTGCTGTGCTTCAGCGATATGCTGGATACCATCGACGAAGGATTCCAGGTCCTGCTTTTCAGGTTTGAGAATCGTTTCATCAAATACGGAGGCAGGGTTATCAAAGACACGACCAAAGAAGCGAAGCAGGAACTTGTATGTGATGCGATATCCAAGCCGGCTGGCAGGAATCTGCACACCTTCATGCTCAAAGTCTTTGATCGGTTCCAGCAGTCCTTCCCGAATGAGGAATTCAGGCGAACGTTCTTCTGGTGACATGCGGCACCAGATTTCCGGAATCAGCAGACTGATGTCATGATCGACCCGCACATTGGGACCGATGTGACCTGCTGCCGTAGAGAAGCCTGAATAGCCTGTCAGAATATAACCCACCAGGGCGCTGTTGAGGTCTGCGGAAGGACGCAGTGCGTTGAACGGCCCCTTGGTCAATGCCCCTTCACTACCGGCCCCGGTTGTGGAGGGACTCTTTCCGGTCAGAGAGCAGACAAAGTCCATGAACAGCTCAGGGAGTTCCTGATAATGAATGGGCGAATAAACGGCCAGACTGCGGATGCCCTTCTCTTTTTCCGGAGGATTATTCCGGCGACCGACCATGACGGCATTCACCGGGTTGTGTACCGGTTGATCTGCCGGGATCGCCCGGAAGAGGCGTGTCGCCATTTTAGCCACATAGGTATTGAACGGCTTGACCAGGTCGGGACGGGTCTGCAGATACCGTGGGTTTTTGGTCGGCTTACCATCGATCTGTCGTGGGTTGGCCGAACAGACAACGTAACTGCTGTTAGATTCTTCCGCAGATCGCAACATGTCCTGCATGGGTGGGCTGAACGCGTCGAAATCGACGACGTACTTGCTCATCTCACGAACCTGGTCGATGCTCAGCGGTTCGAAGTTGGAGATGAAATTCCCCGGCTTGCTGAGATCCAGTTCGGTCTGTTTATCGAGACCACGCACAATCGCATCGTCGGGCCGCTGGAACAGACGGTATTCACTGTTGATCACAAACTTGCAGCTCTCGCTGGTCTCCCCTTCCGCCAGGTAAGGCAGATCGCGGGACGGCACGATGACTGACGCACTGATATCGTCTTCCGTCTGAATCTTCAGCGAAGCGATAAAGTCCTGGCGTACCTTGAATGTCCGCCAGCCTGTCAGCGAAAACAGGCCTACTCGCAGATAGGTTCCGACCAGTTTCCGCTCACGGTATTTCAGTTCATGGCCGTGAGTGCCGTTAACAATATCCACGCCAAAGTGACTATCCCAGTCTTCGCCCCAACTGGGCCAGTAAATTCGCTTGATGATGAAGACCAGGGCCAGAATATGATCAGGAATCGAATTCAGCCACTCGTTGAACTCGGGAGTATAAGCCGGGGAAGGAGTGAGCAGTTTGATCACACTTCCCAGCGAGCGATGCAGATCAAGCACGCCTCGGCTCGGTTTCAGATCAGGGTGTCCTTCCGGCAGTGGCTCAAGCCAGCGATCGGAATAATCCTTCTCGATGATTTCGCGAACGGCTTCCATGTCTTTCTCATAATTGGAGACAAACACGGGGCCATAGAGCATGTAGTCCTGAATCGATTTACTGATTTCACTTTTACCGCCACCGGACACCGTACACGGTTTGTGGCAGAAAATCCCCTCCCCGGTGGTACCCACGATTCTCCAGGAAGGAGCAGCGGGGTGTTTCTCCATCCGTAGATGGTAGCCGGAGGGCGCCATATAGACCTGACCGGGTAACAGCGGAATGGAATGCTCTTTGCCCCCCCGGGTCCAGCGAATGCACTGTTCCGGCAGGCTGGCGTAGGCATCTTCCGGGATGTAAACCAGTTCCGGATAGACACTGTCAATGCCGTATCCCTCAGGCTGTCCTTCGATATGATCGCCGTAATCCTGGATCACATCGTCAAAGGTGCGTCCATTGTAGCGTACGCTGTTAACCTGGAAGCCTTCACCCAGGTTGTAGCTGGGATACGCCATGGTTCCGCCCGCGTGTTCTTCCTCAGCGTTACCGAACAGATTGGCCGAGTAGCTGATCTGCGTTTTGACCTCTTTCTTGCAGTAACCAAAATAGTTATCTGCAATCAGAGTTACGATCACACCCTCTTCGGTACGGCAAGTCAGTTTAAACGCCATGCCGTCGTTGTAGAATTCGTCTTCGGTTTTCCAGCACATACTGTCGCGCTGCTGACGCTCAGTGGCATCATCCCAGTGAGGCAAACCGAGTTCTTTCTTGGTGAGTGTAATCAAATGCGGCGCGAGAATCACAGCACCGGTATGTCCCGTCCAGTGCATCACATCCAGTCCCGAGTCATTCATGGGAACGAACGGGTCGCCGGCGTTTCCGAAGATTGACTCCACGAAATCCAGATTGCTGACCAGTGTCCCGGGAGCAAAGAACCGGACCTCCATCCGTTTTTCAGGTGTGACACCTTTAACTTCAGGGCAGACAATCGGACGCAGCAGCAGCGAGGCCCAGCCCGAAGCCGGCTCTGCCTGATCGGAAGTAAACGGGAACAGTTTCAGGTCATCCGGGGGATTCATGGCATGCTGGAACATTTTGACGAATGTTTCCCGCGGAACGGAGCGTTTATCACCGGGGACCGGTAAGCCCCCTTCGGTCACATGAAACGTTCCGACCGTTGTGCGGCGGTCATGCTTGGGATTATGCAGTACGCCGTTCTTGACCCGGTAAGACTGAACCAGATCGCTATGGTATTCATCGCCTTCAATGGGAAGCGACAATTCCCGCGCGAGACCGAAACGATCCAGAATCAGAGTACGGGCAGGCAGTTTCAGATCTGCCCCTTCCGGTACATCGCTGAAATGTGACTGTAGAAAGTTCTCTATGCGCTGATCGACCGGGCAGCGGTGATTGACCAGCAGGCGATTTTTCTGTCGATGATTTTCCAGCAGTCCCTGCGCAATATCTGCAAAGTTGCGATCCGCGTCTGTCAGAGCAGCTGGATATCCGTTGGCGATGAGTTGCAGATTCAGATAGCGGAGAATTTCATCGCGGTCCTCATTGCAGGTGGCGTTGCCCTCGTGATCGAGGCCCAATGCCTGCCGAAACTGTTCGCTGGAATCTTGCGTACCGACTTTGAGAGACCTGGGTGGTTTATCCCAGGATACATCGCTATTTAACATATTGAATTTACTTCTGGTAAAATGAAGAAATGTCGAAAAATCGCTGATCTTCTTCTGAGCGCACTGAGGGCGGGTGATAATTGATTTGGGCGCGAGATCATGAACCTCAGTCAGAGGTCCAGTATATTCTAATTTACCGAAAGGTCAACGGTTCAGATTCACAGTGCTTATGAGCTGGAGAGATCACCAGGATTCGCTAAGTGACTTAAAATAGAATACTTAGATGTCCTGTTAGAACCAGAGCCAAGGGGGAAACAGGCCGCCCTTGGCGTATGTAGAACTCAGTCCCGTCTGTGATCAATACAGTTCCGGAATCGGAAATCGATTGTCGTCAACCAGATAACGGGGGCGTCCCGAGAGATCGGTAATTTGGGCCGTCGCCAGATCAACGCCCATATTCCGATAGAGGGTCGCAAAGATCTCCTGAACTTGCACCGGACGGTCTGCGGGAACACCTCCCACCCGATCGGTTTGCCCGATGATCCGGCCTCCCTGAATCCCCCCTCCTGCCATGAGGACCGACTGTGTCCCGGGCCAGTGGTCGCGGCCCCCTTTGGCATTGATACGAGGAGTCCGCCCGAATTCTCCCCAGACGATGACCGTTGTCTGTTCCAGCAAACCACGTTCATCCAGGTCCTGCAGGAAGACCGCCAGTGACTGATCGAACAGCGGCAGGTATTTCTTTGACAGATATTCAATAGAACCTTCTCGGTTGGCGTGCCAGTCCCAGGCGCCAAAAGCGACGGTCACGCAGCGGACACCGGCTTCGACCAGTCGACGCGCCAGTAACAGATGCTGTGGACTCTGTGGTGCACCACCAAAGCTGGGATTGGTTTTCTGCAGGGCACCGTAACGCTCGCGGACTGACTGTGGTTCCCGCTCCAGGTCCATGGCTTCGGCAAAGCGACCGGAGGTCAACATTTCAAAAGCCTGATCCTGAAAGTTATCCAGGCCTTCACCGTCGATCTGCTGCTGACTGCGCTTCACAGACTGCAACAGTGATTTACGCTGGTTCAACCGTGTCAGGTCGATGCCATGCAGCACAAGGTCTGATTTCACTTCCCCTTCCAGCGTAAACGGAATGTGTTTGAACCCGGTGAAACCAGGCCAGGAAGGATTCCCCTGCAGATGACTCCCGTTATTGTTATACGGTCCATAACTCATTTTCGGAGCCGCATCGACATAGGGAATCATCCCGTTTGCGCCGGGGCCCAGCAGTTGAGAGATCACCGAACCAAAGGCGGGCCAGCCGCCTGCAGGCTCACCATCTTCTGTTCTCCCCCCAGCACGACCGGTGTAGCACTGAAACGATTCATGCCGGTTTTCCATGCCAACCAGAGTCCGGACCACAGAAAAACGATCAGCAATTGAGGACAGGCGAGGCAGGAGTTCGCAGAACTGAACTCCCGGTACATTGGTCTGGGTCGGTAGAAAGGAGCCCCTGATCTCGACAGGAGAATCGGGCTTGGGATCAAACGTTTCAAACTGGGTCGGCCCACCGGGGAGATAGATCATCACCACCGATTTCTGCCCCGGATTCAGTTTCAAGCCCGCACCGGCATTGATCCCCCGTCCCGAAACCCAGCCGGCAGAGAGACCCAGAGCGCTGGACTTCAGGAAAGTCCGTCGAGAAACAGATTTGCTCATGCGGCCAGCACTCATAAAACCTCTCCTATGTGTTTTTCAAAAAGTACCAGACTCGCGCGCAATTCACAACCCCAGAACGGCTTAGGGATGAATCAACTAACTGTATCAGGACGGGCCCAGAGGTGCGTCAAAGTGTCGCATCAGATCCTAATGTGAATTTCACGAAATTAATATGGTTTACCCGGGAGTGAGTTTTCATTTGTCTAGTGGAATCATAAAATTCAGGCAGCAGACAGGAGCAGTCTCACTCATTTCCGGGCCCTGTTAAATCTCAGGATTAGATTTAATGATTCATCACGAGTACGTGGAGCGACTTGTTAACTTACTCGCTCCAGAGGCAAACCTGCTTTTCAATATGACTTTTGAAGAAGCCACGCAACGTGTGGGCAGTGGTTCTCCTGAACAGATCAGGGAGATCGATGGGCAGTTTGCCCTGGTCCACAAGGAGGGAACACGTGTCCGCATGGCACGCTCCATCGGCAGACCTATGCGTTTCTTCCTGGCGAAACGGGCGGAAGGTCCCTGTCTGGTAATCGCCGAACGTATTGATGAGATCTACGAATTCCTCAAGAGTGAAGGCCTCGACAACCAGTTCCATCCCTCCTACACGCGGATGGTTCCTGCTCACTATCTGATCGAATTGCAGTTGATCGGCTGTCCGGACCCGAATCCACAGGCAACACGCTACTTTACTCCCGAGCGAAACCGACTGTCGAATAAGCTTGATGATATCGGCAAAGCGTATATCAGCGCCGTCTCTCAGGAAATACATCGCTGGCTGGACACTATTCCTCAGCAGGAGCCAATCGGAGTAATGTTTTCGGGAGGAATTGACAGCGGTGCAATCTTCCTGCTGCTGTATCATGCGTTGATCACGCGGGGGGAATCCCCGTCCCGTCTCAAAGCGTTCTCGCTCTCTGTCGATGGTGAAGGCAGCGACTGCAGACAGGCTTTTGAATTTCTGGACCAGTTGAATTTGAGTCTGTTCCTGGAAATCATGCAGGTCCCAGTCGATGCCCTGGACTATAAAGAAACAATCAAAGTCGTCGAAGACTATAAAGAGCTGGACGTGCAGGCGGCGATGATGACGCACGCCCTGTGCAAAAAGATTCGTGAGCAGTATCCCCACTGGAAACACCTCATCGACGGCGATGGCGGTGATGAAAACCTGAAGGACTATCCGATCGAAGCGAATCCGGAGCTGACGATTCGGAGCGTGCTGAATAATCTGATGCTCTACCAGGAAGGCTGGGGAGTGGAAGCCGTCAAGCACTCATTGACCTATTCGGGGGGACAGAGTCGCGGTCACGTCCGTACGTATGCCCCTGCCCGCTCACTGGGCTTCCAGGGCTTCAGTCCTTATGCACTGCCGAACGTCATCGAAGTCGCCGAGGGGATTCCCTTTATCGAACTGACCGACTGGGATCCCCGCAAACTGTATGCACTCAAAGGGGACATCGTCTGCCGGGGAATCAAACAGCTCACGGGACTCTCCATGCCCGTTTATCCGAAACGGCGTTTTCAGGAGGGGAGCCTGAACGGCGACTCTTACGAAAATGTTTTTGCTGAATCAGAGACCGTCTATCGTGAGACTCTGCTTTCGCTGTTCCAGCAGCCTTCCTGATTCTGAGGATAGCCGCCGCATATCATGAGTTTGCCTGTTCGACAATTTCACGATCAGGAGATCCTGCAGGCCCGGGGTCCGAAAAACCAAGTCTCGCAGTTCCGACCCTATGCATTTCTGAATGAACGAGAGGCGTCCGCCGCAGGTCATCCGGTGGAGATTTCGACGATCTTCCTGACGAACCGTGAATGCCCTTTTCGCTGCCTGATGTGCGACCTCTGGAAGAATACGACAGATGATCGCGTTTCCCCGGGCGCCATTCCTGAGCAGATCCGCTACGCCCTGAAACAGCTGCCCCCTGCCAGCCAGGTCAAGCTTTACAACAGTGGTAATTTCTTCGACGCCAAAGCGATTCCCCCTGAGGACCTGCCTGAAATCGCGGAACTGATCCAGCCGTTTGAACGTGTAATCGTAGAGAATCATCCCCTGCTCTGCAATCAGGCCTGCCCGGAGTTCCAACAACAGATCCCCGGCCAACTGGAAATCGCGCTGGGACTGGAGACGATTCATCCCGATGTCCTACCTGCTCTCAACAAGCGAATGACCTTAGACGACTTTGCCCGGGCTGTTTTTTTTCTGAGCGAGAACAATATTAAGGTCCGTGCGTTCATTCTGCTGAAACCGCCGTTTCTAGAGGAAACAGAGGGCGTTGAATGGGCGATTCGCTCTGTCGAATATGCATTTTCACTCGGCGTCAGTTGTTGTGCCATCATTCCCACTCGACCGGGGAACGGCATGCTTGAGCATCTGCAGTCCACAGGCGAGTTTTCTATTCCTCAACTTTCTTCAGTTGAAAGTGTGCTGGAACACTGCCTGCAATTACGTCAGGGGCGGGTGCTGATGGATCTCTGGGATCTGGAGTCACTGTATGCTGATGAATTCAATCTAACGCAACGACTGGATCGATTGTCTCAGATGAACCTGACGCAGACCGTCATTCCTTCAGTCTGACACCTTAGTCCTCACCCAGCAGCGCCAGAAATTCATCTTCCGAAAGAACGGGTACCTCCAACGACTGTGCTTTCGTCAGCTTACTGCCGGCATTCTCCCCCGCTACCAGGTAATCAGTTTTCGAAGATACCGATCCCGAGGCCTTGCCTCCGTGTTTCTCGATGAACTCCTTAGCTTGATCACGGGTAAATCGCGATAGAGTGCCGGTGACAACCACTGTCTTACCTTCGAGGGCACCAGCGGGTTTATCGTCTTTGGAAACCGGAGTCCCCATATTGAGCCCCTCTTCCTTGAGATCTGCAATCAGCTTTTGACCGAAATCGGAATGGAAGAAGTTATACACAGAGGCTGCAATCACGGGACCGATCTCATTCACATCCGCCAGGTCTTCCTCGCTCTGTTTCGTAATCTCGTCGATAGTTCCAAATTCCCGTTCGAGAATCCGGGCATTACTGGCCCCCACATGCCTGATGTTCAGCCCCGTGAGTAACCGCCAGAGCGGCTGCTGCTTGGAACTTTCGATGCCAGCCAGCAGATTATCGATCGACTTTTCTCCCTGGCGTTCGAGGTTAATCAGATCTTCGTAATGTTCGTCGAGGCGATAGATGTCGGCCAGCCCCTTGAGCAATCCGGATTCCAGCAACTGCTCGATCATCTTGATGCCCATGCCTTCGATATCCATCGCCTGGCGCGAAGCATAATAGCGGAGAGTCTCACGCACGGTAGCGGGGCATTCCGGATTAGGACAGCGAATGTAAACTCCCCCTTCATCCTGAACCAGTTCCGTATTACATTCAGGGCAATGCGTGGGGAATTCGAGTTCCTGCTGCGAACCGTCCCGGCGGTGCTCTTCCACACGCACTACGTGTGGAATGATTTTGCCAGCTTTTTCCACGACGACCCAGTCGCCGATTTGAATCCCCAGCCGCTGCATTTCATCGCGGTTGTGCAGACTGGCCCGAGAAACTGTGGTCCCTGCGATCTGAACCGGTTCCAGGTTAGCTACCGGAGTCACCGTTCCGGTTTTACCCACCTGGAAGACGATCGACTCTGCCCGGGTGACCGCTTCATATCGTTCCCATTTATACGCCACGACCCACCGCGGGCTCTTGGATGTATTGCCCAGTTGATCGCGCTGATCAAAGCGATTGACCTTAAGCACAATCCCGTCAACTTCGAAGTCGAGCGAATGCAGGTCATCCATCATGGTCTGGGCGTGTTCCATGGTCTTTTCCAGGTTGGGAAAAGCCTTAACGTTGGGTGTCGCCGGGATTCCCATTTCTTGAATCGCGTCGAGATATTTGACGTGTGTCTGAAAATCAACACCTTCAACCGCTCCGATGCCGTGAGCAAAGAAACGGATTTTCCGTTTTGCACACAGTTTCGGGTCCAGCAGTTTCAAACCGCCTGCTGTCGTGTTGCGCGGGTTGGCAAAAGGTTCTTTCCCCTGCTCCTGCATTTCAACATTGAGCACCTGGAAATCGGAATTGCTGATGTAGGCTTCTCCTCGGATTTCCAGCAGCGCGGGAGGCTTTTTCGCATTCAGGCGCAGAGGAACTCCACCAATGGTGCGGACGTTGTGGGTGATGTCATCTCCAGACTGGCCATCACCGCGGGTCACCCCCTGTACAAGGTGCCCGTTTTCATAGACCAGGGAGACTGCGACACCGTCAATTTTATACTCGGCCGTCAGTTCGACCTGCTCTTCCCCAAGCAGTTTGCAGATGCGGGTTTCAAAATCCTTGAGACCATCCAGTTCAAAGATGTTGTCGATCGAGAGCATCGGCAGACGATGCGCGATCGTCTGGAACCCCTCTATCGGTGCCCCACCCACTTTTTTAGTGGGGCTGTCGGGGGAATCAAACTCCGGATGCGCTTCCTCAAGCTGCTCCAGCCGCTTCATCATCTTATCGAATTCGCGGTCGGATATTTCCGGCTTCGCCTGAATGTAATACAGCCGGTTATGATGCTCGAGCTGCTGACGCAGCTCTTCAATTTCTTTTTGAACGCTCATGGAAATATCCGCAATGAATCAGGGGAAGCGCGGGCAGGTCAGGAGTCAGATTCTTTGAGCAGTTTTTCCTGTTCCGCCTGTTTGAGGTCGGCTTCGACCATCAGGCGTGCGAGTTCTTCGAAGGTGACTTTGGGCTCCCATTTGAGCTTTTCACGGGCTTTGGTGGGATCCGCACAGAGCAGTTCGACTTCTGCAGGCCGATAAAACTGTGGATCGATTTCAACATATTTTCGCCAGTCGAGTCCGACAGAACCGAAGGCGGCTTCCAGAAATTCACGAACCGAATGCGTTTCGCCGGTTCCGATTACGAAGTCATCCGGTTTCTCCTGCTGGAGAATCAGCCACATCGCTTCGACATAATCGCCGGCGAAACCCCAGTCCCGCTTCGCGTCGATATTTCCCAGATAAAGTTTGTCCTGGATCCCGAGTTTGATGCGGGCGATCGCCTTGGTAATCTTGCGGGTTACAAAGGCTTCCCCCCGTCGCGGCGATTCGTGATTAAACAGAATGCCGTTACAGGCAAACATGTTGTAAGATTCGCGATAGTTAATCGTCAACCAGTAGGAGAAGACCTTGGCACAGGCGTACGGGCTGCGGGGATGGAATGGCGTGGTCTCGCTCTGAGGGGTCTCAACGACCTTACCGAACATCTCGCTGGAAGATGCCTGGTAGAAACGGACCTGCTTGCCCTTCTGCTGTTCATAATACCGAATCGCATCCAGTAGACGCAGAGTGCCGACACCTGTGACTTCCGCGGTGTATACAGGAATGTCAAACGAAAGACGAACGTGACTCTGGGCGGCCAGGTGATAGACTTCATCGGGCTTGACCCGATCCAGTATTTCATTCAGATTCGAGCCTTCTGCGAAATCACAGTAATAGCAGTTTTGAGGGGGTTCGCCGATCCCCGGCTTACTGCAGGATGTGATTCCATGGACTTCATAGTCTTTGCTTTCCAGAAACCGGGAAAGGTAATATCCATCCTGGCCGTTAATTCCAGTGATCAGGGCAACTCGACTCACGACACGAATCCTCTATGTAAACACTTTGATGGTAGTAAAAAAGGCTGGATCTTCCGCCAGCATCTGCAAGTTTAGTGGTTTTCCCCCAAATCGCAACGGTTGAATGACAGCCTGTTGAAAGCGATCTATTTACCATCCTGATTCTGGGCCGACCGGTGCCCCTTGATGTAGTATTTCAGAATTTCCCAGCGTCTGATGACCCCCAGCATACGATGCGGCTGTTCGCGTGAAACGACCGGCAGACAATCGTAGGAACCTTCGCGAAATTTGCTCCAGACCCGTGCCAGGGAATCGTCGGGATAAACAACGGTTTCCAGATTATTCGCCAGGTCAGCCGCGCGGACCAGGGAACCAATCTTGGGATCAAACAGGGTATTACTCAGGTCCTGATAGCGAATGACCCCCACGACCTCTTCATTTGGACCAATCACGGGGAATGTATTGTCGTGGCTGTGTTCGATAAACGAAATCACTTCGTTAAACGTTGCTGTCTGGGCAATGCCCTTGACGTTTTTCCGATAAAGCTGTTCGACCAGAATCTGATCGGGAGGCTGATCGATCTCAGATAACAGGCCGAAAGAAACCAGGAAACGGCGGATCATCGATTGGAATTCGCTGATCGGATCGCCGGCGGTATGATGAATCGCATGGATCAGTGGGACTTCCCCTGCCCGCAGGACTGACTGGCGAATCATGATGGGTCCGACAATTTCGAAGAAGACCACCGATCCCAGAATGATGGTCTGCAAGTGACCGCCCAACACGGGATCCCGACTCACAGCGATTGCTGAAAGCGCGATCGCAGCTCCCGCCTGGGCAAACAGGGCGGTCCCCAGCCAGATTGAGACTTCGGGTTCTTCTCCCCGCATCCGGGCCGGTATAAAAATACCGATGTATTTGCCGACCAGACGCAGCACGATGTAACTGCCCCCGATCAACCCGGCTTCAATAAACTGCTGTGGTTTGAGTTCCGCTCCGTGAATGATAAAAAACAGCACACAGAGGAAACCAGTCAACGGGTACAACTCGGCTTCGACTTTCGGAACATCCTCTTCAGCCAGTGAGTTCGCGACTGTGAAACCCATCGCCAGAAACGTCAGCATATAGGGTACGCCTGTCGTGCGACATAAGCCGAGTGCCAGCGCAATCAGACCGATAAACATGATCAGACGACGGCTGCCTTTGATGATGGAACTGCCGTAGCTGATCATCAGGCCGCCGAAGACGCCGATGAATACGGAACCGAAAATATCAAGCAGGAGATGTCCCAGTTGGGGCAGCACAGAGGCATGCGCACTGTCCCCCTGCAGAAAGAAGACAGCCACAAAAATGACTTCGAAGGCGATGATGGAAATCAGATTGTTGAGGGCCACCAGGATCCCGGTGTATTCTGAAATTGGCCCCTCAGACTGCATTTCCTTCAGTACGAGAATCGTCGTCGCCGGTGCAGTAGCAATCGCGAGCGCTCCGAGCAGAATTGCCGCTCCCGGAGATTCCCCTACCAGCAGCAGCCCCACGAATACAATGAAAAAAGTGCCGAGGACCTCTCCAATCGAAAGCGGTAAGACTCGTTTGAACAGGCGACGCAGACGGGAGAGAGTGAAGTGATTCCCCAACCCGAACAGAACCAGTGCCATGGCCAAGTCCGTCAGCGGCTTGAGCTCTTCCAGGTGTTCATGGGGAATCAAATCCAGAATTGCTGGCCCCAGGATCACTCCGATCAACAGATAGGCGGTCACCTTGGGCAGGCGAAAGAGCTCTCCCAGGGTACCTGCCAGCAAACCCGCTGCTAGAAAGATACCCAGAGTAAAGATGATATGCCATGAGCCCATTCGAACGTCCTGTTCTAGAGGTGATGAAATTGATTACGGGCCGATTATAGCAGATTAGGGTGAGCGGTCGATCCTGAACCCGGCTCTCCGGCCTTAAAAAAATGATAGTAAACTATTATCAGATATCAAGTTCGAGCTAACGCTATTTCACCCCTTATTCATCGAGAAGCCGCCTGGGCCTGGTGAGACGATCAGTCCAGATTCATGGTCACCGTCTTCAATTCTGTATAGTTGGCCAGCCCGGCCGCACCCAACTCACGCCCGATGCCACTCCGTTTGAATCCACCAAAGGGAGCGGCAGCATCAAACACATCGTAGCAGTTCACCCAGACGGTTCCGGCCTTGATACTCTGAGCCATGAGGTGTGCTTTTTTCACATCACTGGTCCAGACCGCTGCCGCCAGCCCAAACTGGGTGTTGTTGGCTCGCGTAATGACTTCATCCAGGCTTTTGAACGGAAGAATGCTCATTACCGGCCCGAAAATTTCATCGGTGGCAATCGGCATATCATCGGTCACCTGATCGAAGACCGTCGGCTCTACAAAATAGCCTTTCTCGCCAAACCGGGAACCACCAGTTACGCATTTTGCCCCGGCTTCGGTCCCTTTCTGGATGTAGCTCAGAATCTTCTCCATCTGTGCCTGATCGACCTGTGGGCCTTGAGTGGTTTCGGGATTGAGAGGATCTCCCAGCTTACGGGCCGAGGCTCTCTTGACAATCTTGGCCACGAATTCCTCATGAACGGCCTCTTCAACGAACAGTCGACTGCCGGCACAACAGCACTGCCCCTGGTTGAAGAACAACCCGAACTCAGCCCCCGCGACAGCAGCGTCCAGATCGCTGTCGGCGAAAACGACATTCGGACTTTTCCCTCCCAGTTCAAATGTCAGGCGTTTCAGGGTCTGGGCTGCATCCGCCATGATGATTTTGGCGGTCGCATCTTCCCCTGTGAAGGCAATCTTATCGACATCCGGATGCTTGACTAAAGCGGCCCCTGCAGTGGGACCGTAACCAGGTACCACATTGATGACTCCCGGTGGATAACCGGCCTCCATCGCCAGTTCCGCCAGACGCAGGCAGGAAAGCGGCGTCTGTTCTGCCGGCTTCATGACGATTGTGCAACCGGCCGCCAGAGCAGGTGCCCATTTCCAGGCAACCATCAGTAATGGAAAGTTCCAGGGAATGATCTGACCGGCGACACCAATGGGTTCCCGTCGGGTGTAGCAGAAATGGTTGCCGCGAATTGGAATGGTCGTGCCTTCGATCTTGTCTGCCCAGCCGGCATAGTACCGCAGGCAGTCAATCACCAGAGGCAGGTCTGCAGCACGACTGTCTCGAATGGGTTTGCCGTTATCCAGAGACTCCAGCGCAGACAGCTCTTCAATGTTTTCTTCAATCAGGTCGGCCAGACGGTACATCAGCCGCCCTCGATCCCGGGCATCCATCTTCGACCAGGGTCCTGTTTCAAAAGCAGCCCTGGCAGCTTTAACGGCCAGATCGATGTCAGCTGCATCCCCTTCCGCTACTTCTGCGATGATTTCTTCTGTAGCCGGATTGACTGTCGCAAAGGTTTTCCCGCTGACCGCATCGCGCCATTCACCATCGATCAGTAACTGAGTTCTGCGAATCTGGGGAGTAGCTGCTACGGTATCTAAAGCGCCTGTGGCCATGACGTGATCTCCTGAGGTTCTAGCGAGCGTAATTGGATCAGGAACAAAGGTTGTTCATCAACAGACACTAAAGACAGGTCTGCTCTACCCTTACATTCTGATGTTTTTTGCTCTGCTTCTCAAGAGGGATGTGGGACTGCGCGCAGAATTCACGCAGTGAGAGTGATTCTTATCAGAAACGACTGACTTAGATGGCCCGCAGAATCGCGGCAGCACTCTGACCAAAGGATGTACGGCTGACCGACATCGTCGTTGGTGTAATGAGCGGCCGCACTTCACCGTGCACGATATCCAGGTTACACAATGGATCCGGCGTTTCGTAGTTCAAGGTGGCTGGAGTTGCACCATGCCGCAGCGACAGAATACTGGCTGCGAGTTCAACAGCTCCAGAGCCGGCATCGAAGTGACCGAAGTAGCTCTTCAGTGCGGTAATCGGGATCTTCACCGCATCATCGCCGAACAGACGATGATAAGCACGTGCTTCTACCTGATCGTCGATCTTCGTGCTCTTACCATGGGCATTGATGTGCCCCAGTTCGGAAGGTCTGATTCCTGCCTGACGGACAGCCGATTCAACAGCCCGCATCAGGCCGGTATCGTTCTGCTCGTCTGAACTGCCATCACAGCCGGCACCGAGTCCGATTACTTCCGCATAGATTTCAGCACCGCGGCGAACGGCGTGATCGTAGTTTTCGACCACGAAAGCTGCAGCACCTTCACCGAGAATCGTACCATTGCGATCACGATCGAATGGACGACAGGCACGTTTGGGATCTTCATCGCGTGACAGCAGATCGATGAGATTCTTCCGGGACAGATCGACGGGGTTGATGTTGGAGGTACAGGCTCCGACAACCATGCAGTCGACTGCACCACGCTTGATCCATCGCATCGCTTCAGCCAGAGCCAGTAAGGCAGAAGAGTCCTGGCTGGTAATCGTGTTATTCGGTCCTTGGGCGTTATGCTCGATTGAAATATGGCAGGCAGGCATGTTGGGAAGTTGTCGCAGCATCCAAAGTGGAGTGATCTGCCCCAGAACATCCTCACCCCAACGGGTGACCTCGAATGAATCATCTGCGGCACAACGGTTGACGGCCTCGACCAGTTCATCGGGAGTCGTCGGAATATGACCGGCACCAAAGGAGACACCAAAACGCTCAGGATCGACGTTTCCCCGCTTGATACCTGCGTTTTTCACAGCATCGGAAGCAGCAGACACCCCAAGCTGGATGTCGCGTGACATGACTTTGATGAATTTCTTGTTGTAGAGGTGCTCGTCCGGATTGAAGTCTTTGACTTCTGCAGCCAGTTTGGACGGAAGATTCTCGATCGGAATTGATTGCAGACGATCAATCCCCGAAACACCTGAACATATATTGCGCCAAAAACTGTCTATGCCGATACCAATTGGAGATACAACTCCAATTCCGGAAATGACCACGCGCGTTTGATTTGACCCAGCCATCTTAGCCTGACCCTTAATTTCCTACAGAGAAACAATTCCAGTCCCTTTTACGAACTGTTTCAGCCTATAGTTATAAGATCTACGTAACTCTCGACTTAACACATTCTGTATCAAGCAAATGGAGAATTACCACTGCAGCTTATCTCGAGTTCCTTCTCCTGTTTTATTATCGGAAAAAGGCAACCCAAAATCTGAGAGTGATCTCAAACCCCGCTTAATATCCCTTAAAGTAGTCAGATTTAACAAGTTATATCGCTATAACCGGTTAGCAGGCCAGTTGGCAAAAAGGTGAGACTTAATTCCGGACTGCGCCCGCAGAACTCAAGGAAGGTGCTATAAAAGCAAGGTGGAATGAGAGGTAAAACTCCCGTTTCAGGTTGGAAATCCTTTTCACAGTTTTGAGTGAAATCCATCCAGAACTAATAATATAATTGAGGTCCCCTTCAATCATACCTGGTTTCTGGTAGATACCAATCAAGGTGTATTACACACTTCCCAGACAAATTTGTCAAGCGAATTCACAGAAAAGCCGCCCTGAACGGTACTTTCAGCCTGACTGCCAGAGTTTGACACTTCAGCAGCCAGGCCGTCAATTATGCATCGATAATTTCAAAAATCGCCTCTACTTCAACAGCCACACCTGTAGGCAGAGCCGCAAAACCGAGTGCACTGCGGGCGTGGTAACCATCGCCGGTCTTGCCGTAGAGCTCGTGGAACAGATCAGAAGCACCATTAATCACCAGGTGCTGATCGGTAAAATCAGGAGTCGAGTTGACGCAGCCCAGCAGCTTGATGACCCGCAGTCCATCGAGTGTTCCGTGCTCATCCCGAACTGACCGTAGAATCTTGACGGCACAATCGCGGGCCGCAGCAATCCCTTCTTCGAGACTTACGTTTTCACCCAGACGTCCTTTCTGATCACTCACATGACCAGAAGTCATCAACAGGTTACCGGTACGAATACAGAGATTGAGATACCCAGGTTCAATTGGCTCAAAATTCAGACCCAGTTCAGCAGCTTTCTGCTCAGCGGACATAGTCGACTCCTTCAGGAAAGAACATTTAGTAATTCATTCCGCGTACTTTAGAAGGATTGTCCCCGATTTACAATCGAGGTGACTCAGATAAAGAACTGGAAGTCCCCCGCCGGAGGGAAGGCATTTTGAAAATGCTGAATTTCAGGCTGCTTCTGTTCTGCCTGCCAGAGAATGGAGATCACATCGAACCGCGCGGGATGTTTCAGCAGGCCGTGCTTTTTAAGAAAGACGCCTGCCAGACGGGTCAGCTGTTTCTGCTTTTGTCCTGTTACGGACTCGAAGGGCTGACCTTTCGCGGTTGATTTCCTGGTTTTGACTTCGACAAAGACGACCGTTTCCTGATCGAGGGCGATAATGTCGATTTCGCCGAGTTCAGTGCGATACTGTCGAGCAAGAATCTGATAACGGTTTTGTTTCAGATAGCGGACGGCGGCACGCTCACCCCGATCACCCAGAAATCTGCCAAACCAGTTTCCAGCCATAAGCAGCCTCTTCGACAAGGGGCAGGCTCAATCGCAAGTGCGCACCAGAACGTCTAACAGCAGCACTGCTGCAGTGACAGTGCTGCTGTTTCTGTTTCGATCGATTACTCGCCGTCTCTTTTGGCGCGACGCTCAGTCAGACGGGTTGCTTTACCAACGCGATCGCGGAGGTAGTACAGTTTGGCGCGACGAACGCGACCGTGCCGTTTGACATCCAGTTTGGCGATTTTGGGAGAGTGCACAGGGAAAATTCGCTCTACACCTTCACCGGCTACGATGCGACGAACGGTGAAGTTTTCACGGGTTCCGCTGCCGCGACGGGCAATCACAACACCAGTGAAAACCTGGATGCGTTCCTTGTTACCTTCCTTGATACGGGTATGCACGTCGACGGTATCGCCGATTTCGAACTCAAGCGGCTCTTCACGAAGGCTTGATTCTTCTACTTTTTTCAATAATTCCTGCATGACTTCAAGTCCTCTTGGCACGCCTGACTGACTCTGAATGAGCCCCTGGGAACGTGCTGTTTACATTAAAAAATCAGGTTGAATTTGATTCCGACTCAGTGAGAAGATCATTTCGTCGCTCGCGAGTTCGCTGCAGACTCTGCTCATGCCGCCAGCGCGCAATCTCCTGATGATTTCCACTTAATAATACTTCCGGAACTTCCATTCCACGAAAGTTTTGAGGCCGCGTGTACTGCGGATATTCGAGCAGTCCCGATTCCGAAAAGGAATCATACTTGGCACTGCTCTCGTCTCCGAGTACTCCGGGTATGAGCCGGATCACAGTCTCGATAATCAACATGGCCGGGACTTCCCCTCCGTTGGTGATGAAGTCGCCTGCCGAAATTTCCATTGGCTCCAGACCAATGCGGATCCGTTCGTCGAACCCCTCGTATCTTCCACACAATAAGGTGAGCTGCCGTTCCTGGGATAACTCCTGGGCCAGTTTCTGATTCAGTGTTTTCCCCTGGGGGGTCAACATGATCAGCTTACCGGGTTCCGGAACCACCTGTTGAACATGCTCGACACATTGATAGACCGTGTCACAGCCTATCAGCATCCCTGGTCCACCGCCGTAAGGGCGATCATCTACCGAGGCATGCTTGTCTGTTGCCCAGTCCCTGAAATTCCAACGCTGAATTTCGACCAGTTGATTTTGAATCGCCCGCTTGAGCAACCCCTGCTCAAGATAGCTGTCAAACAGTTCGGGAAACAAAGTCAGAATATCAAATCGCATAATGCTCACTCACAGAGCAAAACGTCAGGGCTGACGCAGACCTTACTCTTCTGTCGGGGTTTCTTCAGCAGCGGTCTCTTCTGCAGGTGCTTCAGCTGTTTCAGCTGATTCGCCAGCTTCTGCTTCCGGTTCGGGAGCAGGAGGTTCTTTGGGAGCCTGCATGGGAGCCGGTGCCGCAGCGGAACCGAATTTGTTTTTCTTGACCTTCTTGATCAGTGTTGCCACATTTTCGGAAGGTTTTGCACCAACTGACATCCAGTAGTCAACACGTTCCATGTCGATCGAGACGCGCTGTGCTTTGTCAGCGACGGAAGTGTCATAGGTACCAATTTCTTCGATCGCTTCACCGTCACGTTGTTTGCGTGAATCCATTACACAAATACGATAGAACGGGCGATGTGTCCGGCCCATTCTTTTCATACGAATTCGAACTGCCACAAATTTCTCCTTTAGGATACTAACTCTAAACTTTGGAAGATACAAAAATTGAATTCAATTGAGATCGCCTCTGAATCAGCGATTCTTTTTTCGCTGTTTCTTTTTGGCTTTTTTGTCTTTTTTTCGTTTCTCACGCAGCTTGTTGATATCACCACCACGCTTGCTGCGTTCTTTTTTCTTGGTCATGCCTCCCATGGGGTCCATCATGCCCCCGGAAGAGAGCTCGCGCATCGCTTTCATCTTGTCACGCATGCCCATGCCGGCCATTTTCTGCATCATGCCGGCCATGTTGTTGAAATCCTTGACCAGACGACTGATATCCGAAGGATCGGAGCCACTTCCCATGGCAATCCGGCGGCGACGGCTGTGATCGATCAGTTCGGGATTTTCCCGTTCTGCGGGAGTCATCGAACCGATAATCGCATCAATCCGCTTCATTTCCGCACCAGGGTCGACATCCGGATTTGTATCCAGCAGTCCCCCCACTCCGGGAATCATTTTCATGATTTCCCGCATGGGACCCATTTTGCGGATGGTCGCCATCTGCTTCTGGAAATCAGTCAGGGTAAATTTACCCTGTGCCATTCGGTTCTGGAGGTCGGCCGCTTCTTCTTCATTAAACTGCTGCTGCGCCTTCTCCACCAGAGAGACGACATCGCCCATACCCAGAATACGTCCTGCCATCCGGTCTGGGTGGAATGTTTCCAGGCGATCGAGGGCTTCTCCGACACCGATAAACTTGATGGGAACTCCGGTGACTTCCTTCACACTCAGAGCGGCACCACCACGGGTGTCACCATCCAGTTTGGTCAGAATGACGCCATCCAGTTCCAGCGCTTCGTTGAACGCTTTGGCACTGTTGACTGCGTCCTGACCTGTCATCGCGTCGCAAGCAAAAATGACCTGGTCGGGCTGGAGCTTACGTTCGATCTGCTCCAGCTCTTTCATCAGATCTTCGTCAATGTGCAGACGACCGGCGGTGTCGAGAATAACCGTATCGACATTCCCGAGCTTCTTCGCCTGACTGAGACCATTCTGACAGACTTTGACGGCGTTGTTTCCGTCCGGAGCCTCTGCATGAACCGGCACTTCTACCTGACCGGCAATGACTTTCAACTGTTCAATCGCCGCAGGACGCTGCAAGTCGGCAGCGACAAGCATTGGCTTACGTCCCTGCTCTTTCAGCAGGCGGGCCAGCTTACCACAGGTTGTGGTTTTACCACTCCCCTGCAGACCACACATCATAATGACGGTGATACCTGACTTTTTGAATTCGAAACCGGGTTCGACCGGGCCCATCAGGTTGATCAGTTCCTGGTGGACGATCCCGATGATCTGCTCATCAGGGCGAACGGCTTTCAGAACTTTTTCACCAACTGCCTGCTCGGTCACCCGATCAATAAAGCTGGTGGCTATTTCATAATTAACGTCTGCTTCCAGCAACGCCTGTCTGACCTGGCGCAACCCGTCCCTGATATTGCCTTCGGTGAGCTTTCCACCCCGGGCAAGACCGGTGAGTGCATCTTTCAGATTGGCAGTTAATCCTTCAAACACTTTAGATAACCAGACCGTTAAATGTTAATCGTGGGTGCATTTATCGCCTGGAAAAGCGATAAAAACAGTGCTTCAAATCAACTCGTTCTCGATGGAAACTGAGCGCCAACACGCAACGTAAGCCAAGCAATAACCGCAGGTTAAAACACGCGGAGACTGTCGATTTCGCTGTTGGTATTCATGAAGTTATGATGAGGCAATAACTTGCATCAAGCCGTGGAGTTTAAAAACTGACTGAACAATACACAACGGTTCCAGCCCACCTTTTTAAAATTCTTACCCCTTTTGGTCCACAGAATTCCTACAATGTTATACACAAGCCACAACATTCTGCAATAATGTCAGCAGGCAGCGAACTCTGTGTCAGCCGATTATCTGCCCCTGATGGGGCTGCAGCTGTTTTTTTGGATTTGTTGATCCCGGAAACCTTATAATCAGGCACCAGATCGTGTATGGTTCGTGATTGCGAAAGACTGCTCCCGCCTTAACTGGCCACCAGTACACAAGAACCGTCCAGCCTGCTATCGTGTCACGTCTTAATGAGTGTGACCACAATTCATCACCGGCAAGACCTGGTCAAACGATTCTGTCAGAGAACTATCCAAGTTGGAACGAAGAAAACGAAAATGAGTAACACACAAAACCTGTTTAACAAAGTCTGGGATTTACACGCTGTCAAAACTCTGGAATCCGGTCAGGATCAGCTGCTGATCGGCCTGCACCTGATTCATGAAGTGACCAGTCCTCAAGCTTTCGAAATGTTACGTGATCGCGGTCTTAAAGTTCTGTTCCCCGAACGGACTATTGCCACAGTCGACCACATCGTCCCTACTGAGAATCAGGCACGCCCCTTCGAAGACAACCTGGCAGAACAGATGATGTCCGCGATCGAGAAGAACTGTGCGGAATTCGGCGTTACGCTGCTGGACGTCTCCGATAACCGTCAGGGTATTGTGCACGTCGTTGGCCCGGAACAGGGACTGACACAACCCGGCATGACAATTGTCTGTGGTGACAGCCATACGAGTACTCACGGCGCTTTTGGTTCGATTGCACTGGGAATCGGAACCAGCCAGGTTGCCCATGTGCTGGCCACCCAGACCATGGCACTGGGACGTCCTAAAGTCCGTCAGGTCAAAGTGAACGGCGAACTTGGACCAGGCGTAACCGCAAAGGATGTAACCCTTTACATCATCCGCAAACTGGGCGTTCAAGGTGGTGTTGGATACGCTTATGAATATGCCGGCGACGTCTTCGACCGGATGACGATGGAAGAGCGGATGACGGTCTGCAACATGAGCATCGAGGGTGGTGCCCGCTGTGGATACATCAATCCCGACCAGACCACTGTCGACTACCTCCGGGGACGTCCGCATGCTCCTCAGGGAGAAGCCTTCGATAAAGCAGCCGAATGGTGGCTCAGTCTGGCCTCTGGTCCTGACGCCGAGTTTGATGATGTTGTTGAATTCGATGCAGCTGATATCGAACCTACCGTGACCTGGGGGATCACCCCCGCCCAATCCGTCGGCGTTTCTGAGTCACTGCCCGCTGTCTCCAGCTATCCTGCAGACGAGCAGACACTGATCAAAGAAGCCTATCGTTACATGGAACTCGAAGAGAACCAGCCGATCAAAGGCCAGAAGATCGACGTCGCTTTCATCGGCTCATGTACCAACTCGCGAATTTCCGACCTGCGTGAAGCAGCGAAAGTCGTCGAGGGACGGCATGTGGCTGAACACGTTAAAGCCCTCGTTGTTCCCGGCTCTCAGCTGGTTCGTAAACAGGCCATCGAAGAAGGGCTGGATAAAATCTTCATCGAAGCTGGCTTTGAATGGCGCGAAGCCGGTTGCTCCATGTGTCTGGCCATGAACCCGGACAAACTGGTGGGCAACCAGCTGTGTGCTTCTTCCAGCAACCGTAATTTCAAAGGACGACAGGGGAGCCCCACAGGCCGTACCCTGCTGATGAGCCCAACCATGGTTGCCGCTGCTGCCGTCAGTGGCTGCGTCACCGATGTCCGCGAACTGTCAGGTGCTGCTACCGCGTAATCCGTCACGCTCACAGGACCGTCCAACCTTACGAACAGCCAATTCCATTTAAGATATATTTGAAGACCGAATCATGACTAAAATTGAATCCGTAACCGGAACAGGTATCCCTCTGCTGCTGGATGACATCGATACAGACCGCATCATTCCCGCCCGTTTTTTGCGGTGCGTGACCTTTGAAGGTCTGGGAGAACATGCATTCGAAGATGATCGCCTGCAGGACCCCGATCATCCGTTCGATAAACCCCAATACCAGAACGCGTCCATCCTGATCGGCGGGCGTAATTTCGGCTGTGGCTCTTCGCGTGAACACGCCCCTCAGTCATTGATCCGCTGGGGAATCCAGGCGATTATCGCTGAGTCCTATGCAGAAATTTTCTTCGGAAACTGCACCTCACTGGGTGTGCCCGCCGTCTGTGCTTCGCGTAAAGCGCTGGAACAACTGGATCAGGCTGTGAAAGCCAATCCCGACCAGGAAATCACTGTCGACCTGCTGACGATGAAAGTTCGCTGTGGCGATCAGGAGTTCGATTGTACGCTGCCTGATAACGCACGTTCCGCCTTAACCACAGGTACCTACGACTTCCTGGCACAGCTGCTCAAGAGTACTGACGAGATCAAAGACCGGGCCGCTGATGTGCCTTACTTTACTTCGTTTGCCTGAGTCAACGCGTTCAGATCTCCGCCTGTTTCAGAACGGGCGGAGGTTTCGGTGTCTGTCAGGCAAGCGCACGACTTGACATACCCAAGATGTCCCCATGTCTGAAAAAAAAACGACAAGTAATCGGCGAGACTTTCTGACCGGCCGCGTCCTGAAACAGGCAGCGGAGCGGGTCGGTAATGATATTGCTGATTACCTGAATGATGCGACGGAAGATTTTGCGGCCCCCTCCGGCGGCTCGACAATCCGTCTGAGCACACGGGCCATGGCAACTGAGTTTGCGGTTGTCATGAACCCCGGCCCCAGTCAACAGGTGATGCACGCCTCCGATGCTCTGGACCTGATCCATGAGCTCGAACATCTGATGACCGTCTACAAGCCCACCAGTGAGATGTCGCGCGTCAATGCTCAGGCCGCGAACGGTGCCGTCTCCATGGATCCGCGACTGTTTGAAATTCTGGACCGCTCACGCGAAATCTGCGTTGATACGAAAGGTGGCTTCGATCCCTCCTCCGGGCCTTTGATTGCCCTCTGGCGGGAATGTCGCCTGCAAGGGCGGATTCCTACTGAAAAAGAAATTTCAGACTGCCTGTCCCACACGGGCATCGATCAGTTCGATTTTGACAACCTGGCCCACACCATCCGTTATCGCTCGCCCCAAAATGAACTCAACCTGGGAGGCATCGGCAAAGGCTATGCCCTGGACCAGGCAGGACGGTTTCTGCTCGATCAGGAACTGGAAGACTGGCTCTTCTACGGCGGCTTCAGCAGTATTCTGGCCAGGGGCACACACAATCAACTGCCAGGCTGGCCTGTGGGAATTAAAAACCCACTGTTTACCAGTCAGCGACTGGGGACGATTCTGCTCAAGGACTGCTCGATGTCGACCAGCGGTTCTTCCGTGCAGCACTTTCGGCATCAAGGGAAGCGTTACGGGCATATTCTCGACCCCAGAACCGGCTGGCCGGTCTCAGAATTACTGTCTGTAACGGTTATTGCCCCTGATGCAGCCCTGGCAGACGCACTTTCCACCGCTTTTTACGTAATCGGCATCGAAAAGGCTCTGGAGTATTGCGATAATCATACAGAAATCGGTACGATCTTAATTCCCCCGCCTGCGCATGGCAGAAAACTCTCCCCGGTGATTCGTGGAATCCCCAATGAGTTTCTGTTCCTGGACCGCGACCAATTGTTGTCATAACTGTTTGTCGCTATAAGGGAATCTTCAACAGAACAGACTGATTTCCGGCAATTGTTTTCTCTTCACCAGAGAAACCTGCCTGCCCTGTTCTGATGAATGCTGATCTCAGACAAGACAGCCAATGTCCTGTCGTCTTCAGCGTCGTCCGCCTGTCAGATTTCAGCACAGATTGTCTCTGCTGATCACACAGCGTCGCGACCACCATTACGGAAACACAAGCCAAACCCATAGAAATCCCCTAAAATCAAGAGGATTGACGAGTGCAAGATTTAAAGAAAATTACAGGGATTGCCATCCTGTTCATCGTTGTCTTACGCCTTTCCATCGGCTGGCAGCTGTTGTACGAAGGCATGTGGAAAATTGAAACGCTCAGTTCGACCAGGCCCTGGACCGCTGCAGGCTATCTGAATAATGCCAAAGGCCCTTTCCGCGATCAGTTCCGCGATATGACAGGCGACCCCAATGACCTGAACTGGCTGGATGCAGACAAAGTCAAAGCCAAGTGGACTGCCTGGGAACAACGTTTCCTGAACCACTACCCGAACCTGACCGACGAACAGAAGTCCCGTCTACACCAGATGATCCATGGCAATAAATATTTTGCTGCTAAACTGAGCGCCTTACCGCCTGAAGTCAAAATCGACGGCAGCCTTGGAAGCGTGGTCAGCTACGATCCTGAACGTCAGTTGCTGCTCATTGATGGTGAAAAGCACATCACACCTCGCGAAAAACAGCGACTGCAGTCGATGGTGCCCGTCAAAAAAGGCGCCGATGGTAAACTGACTGGCGGTACCGAACTCGATCGCGAGTTCTACGACGCTGTTGATAAGGCCTATGCTCGCTCCTCCCGTCTGAGCTACATCGAAAAGATGCAGGCTTCGCTGCGGGGTAACCCCGAACTGGCAGGGGAGATTGATGTCGAACAGGAAGGAACGATCGACGGAAAACGGATCGGTAAGATCGAACAGTACCAGATCGCCCTGGATCGCTACGAACAGAAACTGGCCAAGGCGGACCAGGACTACAAAGTCGATCATCTCAACAAAATCTGGTCTGAAATCCAGCAGATGAAAGGCGAACTGGTCAACCCGATTCGCGCCATGGAAGACGAAATGGAATCGGAAGCCCGGGAACTTCTGACTGCCGAGCAACTCGCAGCCGGACCGGTTCCACCAGAAAACACGCAAATTCATCGGGTCAACATGATGACCATCGCCAGCTTAACGGTTCTGGGCATCCTGTTGTTGATTGGACTGGGCACCCGCATCGCAGCCATCGCGGCAGCCGGCATGCTGCTTTCCTTCTATCTGGTAATGCCTCCCTGGCCGGGAGTTCCTGAAGCACCAGGTCCGGAACACAGCTTCATCGTCAACAAAAACCTGATCGAAGTCCTTGCCCTTTTGGCGATCGCTGCACTGCCGACAGGATCATGGTTTGGTATTGATGGACTGTTTTACCGATTTTTCCAGAAACGGAAAAAAACAGCGAATAAAGCCAGCTAAATCGGTACCAAGTAACGTAATAAGCAAAGGTACAGCTTACAAACGCCTTGTTTCCCACCTATAATAACCACTAAACCTTAAATTTCCTCCAATAAGGTAACACTTACGCGTTGCGTACCAGGGAGAACTAATATGAATTTGACACCTGAACAGGAACAAATCGGAAAAGACAACTTCAACGAAGCTGTCTCGTTTACTCGACGTGATTTCATCACGACCGCTGCTGCAGCGACAACTGGCCTGGGAGCCGCCTACTTCGGCTATGAGAAGCTCAAAGGTAAGCCGGTAAAAGTTGGTTTTATCGGCACCGGTGATGAAGGCAGCGTGCTTATCACACAACACCCGCCCGAATACATGGAGATCGTGGCGATTGCCGATCTGCGGCCTTCCAACCGCAAGAAAGCAATGCACGGTCACGGCAACGAACACCGCGTCGGCCTGATCAACAAACTGGGTGATGAAAAAGCAGCCAAAATCAAACAGTTTGATGACCATAAAAAACTGATCGCAGCCAAGGACCAGTTGGGTCTGGAAGCCGTTGTTATCGCTGTTCCTTTGAGTCAGCATGCTCCGATCGCCATGGCAGCTCTGGATGCAGGACTGCATGTGCTCTCAGAAAAACTGATGGCTCACAACATCACCGAGTGTAAAGAGCTTATCAAAAAAGCCCGCGAGAAAAACCTGCTGCTGGCTGTAGGTCACCAGCGTCATTACAGCGTTCTGTACGATAACGCCAACCAGCTGGTCAAAACCGGTCTGCTGGGTGATATTCGTCACATCCGCGCTCAATGGCACCGCAACAACAGCTTCCCCGGTCGTGACAGCTGGCGGAAAGGTGTCCCCAAAGAGGACAAAGCAGCCCTGGAGAAAGTAGTCCAGGAATACGGCTACGATAACATGGACGAACTCATCAACTGGCGTCTGTACAACAAAACCGGTGGTGGTCTGATGGCAGAGCTGGGTAGTCACCAACTGGATGCCTGCAGTATTTTCCTGGGTAAAGTTCATCCGCTGGCCGTTCAGGGTTACGGCGGGAAAAACTTCTACGGTGTCAAAGGCATCGGATCCAAGGACAAACAGGAAGATGATCGCGAGATCGACGATCACGTCTACGTGACCTTCGAATTCCCAGGTCCTCACTACGATCCGGAAACGAATCCGCGTGACATCTGCATCGTGACTTATTCCTCGATCAACACCAACCGCTGGGAACCTTACGGTGAAACCGTCCTCGGTAGCCGGGGAACCCTGATCATGAAAACCGAAAAAGAAGCACTGCTCTTCAAAGAAGCCAGTCCTTCTACCGGTGGTGGTGGTCCTGACCAGCGTCTGTGGGTCATCAAGTCCAGCGATGGAAGTGGCCCGGTTCTGGATGCGTACGAAACGACAGCACCTTCTGCTGCCGCTTCAGACACAACCAAAGCTATGGGCGACAAGATCAGCCGCGGCTATACAGAAGAGATGGAACACTTCTGCCACTGTATTCGTACCGACAACCACAAAGGTCCTCTCGAAGGCGGCCTGAAGTGTAACGGTACGGTCGCGATGGCAGATGCGATCATGGCACTCACAGCCAACCTGGCCATGAAACACAAAGTCCGCATCGAGTTCAAACCGGAATGGTTCGATCCCGATAACCCGGCCACACCGGAAGCCGACTTTGCAGATAAAACTGCCTGAGTGCGGTCTATTGAATTCCAACTCGAATTCGACAATGATTCAACAATGCCGAGGAGTCCTTTCCTCGGCATTGTTTCTTTTTAAACCGTACTGACTTCTGCTTCAAAGGGGATCCACGTGTCGGAAGGACGCAAGGCAGGCCTGTTTCTCATCTTCGTAACTGTTTTTATTGATCTGCTCGGTTTTGGAATCGTACTCCCCCTGCTCCCGCGATATGGAGAGCATTTTGAAGCAGGCGGTACCACGCTCGGACTGTTAATGGCATCCTTTTCCGCCATGCAGTTTCTGTTTGCTCCGATCTGGGGACGCCTGTCCGACCGGGTAGGACGCCGCCCGATTTTGATTCTGGGACTCGTGGGCTCCACCTTCTTCTACGGCCTGTTTGGTTTCGCGACCTCACTGGGGAATACGGGAACATTTCTGGGAATCGGCGCTTTAACATGGCTGTTTATCACACGGATCGGAGCCGGCATCGCCGGAGCTACAATTCCAACAGCGCAAGCATACATCGCCGACATTACCGGTCCCAAAGAGCGCGGTAAAGGCATGGCCCTGATCGGTGCCGCCTTCGGTATCGGATTTACGTTCGGTCCACTCATCGGTGCTGCTTTTGTTTCTGCAGAAGCGGGAGCGACTCCCAGCGCTGCTCCCGGCTATGTGGCCAGCGTGCTCTCCGGCATCGCTGCCCTGCTGTCCATTTTCAAATTACCGGAATCACTCCAGCAGAAAACGGCAGAGTCACTGACTCGTCGCCACCACTGGTTTGATGTCGCCAGCTTCAGGCACGCGCTCTCAAAACCACGAATCGGTCTGATCCTGCTGACCATCTTTTTAACCACCTTCGCCTTTGCCCAGTTCGAATCCACCCTCTCACTGCTCACGCAGGAACTCGGATTTGCTGCCCGCAGCAACTTCTTCATCTTTGCCTACATTGGCCTGATCCTGACACTCAGCCAGGGCATCCTGGTGCGACGGCTGATCCCCAAGCTGGGGGAATTTCGCATGGGTCTCATCGGAATCGTCTTAATGGTGATTGGGCTGTTATTAATCGGAGTCGCCGGCAATTCCGGTTCCTATCCCCTGCTCTACGCGGTGCTCCCCATCTCGGTGATTGGCTTTTCCGCCACCACCCCTTCCCTGCAGTCTCTGCTTTCGCTGAATACTTCAGATGATGAACAGGGAGGAATTCTGGGAGTCGGCCAGAGTATCTCAGCTCTGGCTCGAATTCTGGGACCGCTGGCCGGGATCATTCTGTTCAAGGGGACCAGTAATGGACTGGTCGCCGGCAGCATCACCGCTCCCTACTGGGCGGGAGCAGGGATCATGGTACTGGGGCTGCTGTTGATGAGCGGTCTTAAATCAGGCAATTCAGAATCGAATGTTTCTACACAAGTCGAAACTTAAGTCCAGAGAGCGGCTTTCGAACCCGGGCTTGTCCTAACTGCCGGAATTTGATAAAGATACCGCAGATTTGGTACAGATCTTTTCCGGTAATCATTCAGACAGGCACGGATGCCATGCTCAATCGAATCTTACAGTCAAAATGGACCAGACGCAGCTTACTTACTCTGGCCACTCTACCATTCGTCCTTTCCAGTATCGCGTACTGGAATGGTTCTACCGTGCAGAAATCGATGGCAGGAGCCCCTCGCCCTGCTCTGGCATTTGAAACATTTCTCGTCGACCGGGGAATGATTAAAGAGACCGAACGTGTCGTCGGTGCCCGATTTCGCTTCAAAAACCTGAGCGATCAGACCGTCACAGTCAAAGAACTCATTCCCAGCTGTGGCTGTCTGCAACCTCATCTGGAGAAACGGGTCTATGAACCTCATGAATCAGGCGAGTTCATCCTCAAAATGGAAACGGCGGGTGAATCTCCCGGACAGAAGGAGCTCTTCGTCGACTTCAAATACGAAGATACGATGGAACGCGTGGCCCGTTTGACCTTCAAAGTGGAACTCCCCATTCGCAGACTGGTTGTTAAACCGAAAGCACTGGTGATCTACCAGTTCACCCCCGGACGCACCGTCCACCCCGTGACAGTCTCCGATTATCGTGGCGGTAAAGATTTTGAAATCACCAACGTCAAGAGCACATCCAAATATGCCAAGGTGGAACTCGGTGCACTGGAAAACAACGATGGTCTCCGACAACAAAAAGTGGATGTGATCGTAGAAGATCTTGTGCCCCCGGGAAAACATGACGGCCTGGTTGTGATTAAAACCAACGACACCGATTTCCCGGAACTCTATGTGCCCCTTATTATCCAGGGCCCCGATCAGAAAACCGTTCTCAGGCCCGAAGTCGCTTCACCTCAGGCTAATTGAGGCGTCCTCAAACCCTGCGATCAGCAGTTTTTGTGACTTCTAAGACTTTTTTCTGACTATTTCTGTACGAAATCTCGACGCCTGCACCACTAATAATAATAGAGAACCCCGAGTTCTCTTTAAATTATTAACTTCTTTCAGCTCAACAATGGTGCAGCATGCGTTTAACACTCAGAACTCTGATCGCTTATCTGGATGATGTTTTAGAGCCGGCCCAGATCAAAGAAATCGGCAAAAAACTGGAGGAGAGCAGTTACGCCTCCTCGCTGGTAGAACGAATCAAAGATGTGTTACGCAGACGCCGCCTGACTGCTCCGGAAGTCGAAGGCCCCGGCTCTAACCTCGACCCGAACACGGTCTCTGAGTATCTCGACAACACACTCCCCCCGGAAAGTGTTGCCGATGTGGAAAAGATCTGCCTGAACTCGGATGTTAATCTGGTGGAAGTCGCCGCTTCCCATCAGATCCTGACCCTGGTTCTGGGGGAACCAGCCACCGTTAACCCTGATACCAGAGAACGAATTTACGCCCTGGGACCAGCACTGCGCAGCGACCAGACAGAAGCGGCCCCTCAGACTCAGACGGCTGTTGCTGAACCTCCGGCTGCCCCTCAGCCAGTTGCCGCAACGGCTCCCGTCAGAACCAGTACTCCGCCTCCACAACAGTCTATTCCCGCTCGAGAACCAGAACCTTTTTCCTCTCGGATTCCCGACTACCTGAAAACCAAACCGCTCTGGAAGCGTTTTACGCCTTACGTCCTGATTCTGCTCACCGCAGTCGTCTGGGCTGGCCTGTTCTTCAACGATCCAACCTTTTTCCCGTCATTCTTCACACAGACTGATGCCACGCCACAAGTGGCTGACAATCAGGTTGACAACCAAGAAGTTGATTTATCTAAACCCCAGGAGCCGACACCAGAAAAATCGGCGCCTGCGTCAGCAGAGCCGGGAGCTGACGTCGCAGCGACGCCCCCTGAAAAACAACCAGCTAAAACGACACCGGTTCCCCCCAAACCGGAGCCTGCCGGTGACACCGTGGCTATGAATACCAAACCCCCTGCATTTGATGCACCACCGCCCGCTGATGCAGAAACAGTTGCTCCTACTGCAGTTCCCGCTAAGCCCCCCGTGGAGAACCTGCTGCCGGCCACCCCCGGCACGACAACACCTGCTGAACCTCCGACAACACCACCGGCTGCACCTGCTAAACCAGCAGATAATACCGTAGCCTTGAACAGTAAAACTCCTGAAAATGCCGCTCCTGCAGCACCAGCGAAAATTGAAATGGCGGATGCCGCTCAGAAAGCACCGGCTGCACAAATTGAATCAGAAGATGGATTCTTCCTGGCCCAGGTCGATCAGAAACGTGAACTGGCCGACAAAAATGACTGGTTAATCCTCTCGAAGGTGATGCCGATTCAGGCTGGTTCCGCAGTCGCCTCACCCGCACCGTTCACCGCGCGGATTAATATCCCCGAAGCCCTGTGCAAAGTAGTTTTACTGCCCGGAACAGAGGTGACTTATCAAGGTAAAAACAAGGCCGCCGAGATGGGGTTCAAGATCCAGGAAGGCCGTCTGAGAATCGAAGCCTCCCGTGGCCTGAATGATGCCCGGGACGCAGCTGGACCAACTCTGTCGATCAAAGTCAATGATGAGCTGTGGCGTATCGAACTGGTCACACGCGACAGCGTGTGTGGCATTGAAATCGATCCCGTACAACCTACCCACCCCGACCAGAAACCCGGCCCTGACAACTACACAGGGATCCTGTATGCCTATTCGGGGATGATCCGCTTCTCAGATGGATCCGGCAAGGTGCACACCATCGATGCCGGCCACTGGATGTCACTCTCCGCTAAAGATCGTAAGGCCGGACGAATCAATCCTTCTGTTGGAGATAAACCCCTGCGGGTTCCGCATTGGGTCGAACCTAACTACAAAGACAATTCCTACCTGGCCCGTCGTCAAATCGCGGCTTTTGCCAAAGAGCTGAAAGACGATCAGCTGGTCTCCCTTACCATGCCCGCCATTACCAAAGATTTGAAACCCAACATATCCGACCTGGCAACCAAATCTCTGGCGTTAACCAACCGTTACCAGGAACTGGTGAAGGTACTGAATGAAGTTGACCATCACGAGTCCCGAATGGAAGCTGTAAATGGGATTCGAAACTGGCTCTTACGTGATCCGCAAAACGGCGAGTTGCTCACAGCAGCACTCCAGAAACAGTTTTCCCCCGAGATGGCAGAAACGATGGAACGCCTGCTCTGGGGCTTCCAGAAACAGGATGCCCAGGATCGTTTCATCTCAGGCAGACTGGTAGAGTGGCTGGAACATCCACATGTTGCTGTCCGGGAACAGGCTTTCAATTATATTCACGAACTGACAGACCGTCCCATCGACTACTCTGACATTGCGACCCCCACACAACGACGGTCAACAGCTCGGCGCTGGTTCTCCCACATTGAAAAACATGGCTCGCTGGTAGAACCCCAGGCTGCCCCTGTGAATCCACCGGAAAAGTCATTTAATCCGATCAACTGAGATCAAAGCACCAAACCAGACCCGAGTCCGCACGGATTCGAGTCTGGCTCTATCACAGGATTAATTATGGACTTAGCTTCGCAATTAATTCCCGATATCACATCAAAAAACGTGAAAAAATCAACGAACTCCTCTTGCTCGATTTTTTAACGACTGTTATCTTTCGCCCACCTCTCTCCCAGTCCTATCCCGATGAGTTTCAATTCGTCAACAAAAACTATCCCCCCGAACTAAACCATTTTCCGACAGTATGACACTCAGAAATGAGTTCTGAGCCCATACTTACAAACGATGGAGCTGTGCACGATGCACTCAACTCGAAACAGATTTTCGGTTCTCTGCAATCTGGCAATCTTATTTTCACTGGGAACACTGACGTTATCCGGCTGTAATACCATGCATGGCGTGGCCAGTAACGAAATGGGAAATGGTTACTATCAACGTGGGGATTATGCTCAGGCGCATGCAGCTTTTACCCGGGCAATCGCAAATAATCCAACAAATCCCGACTACGTCCATAATCTGGCAGTCGTAATGGAAAAAGAAGGTGATCTGGCCGGTGCGGAACAGACCTACCGCAATGCCCTACGAGTTGATCCGACTCACCAGCCTTCACATCACGGACTGGCGGAACTCATGATCAGCCAGGGACGTCAACAGGAAGCCGCTCAGCACATTACCGCCTGGCGGGACACTCAGCCTTACATTGCAGAGTCTCACCTGGAAATGGCCTGGCTGCTGCAACAGAATGGTGACATGACAGGAGCAGAACAGTCTCTGAAAGCTGCTGCGAACATTGACCCCAACCATCCCAAAGTTTTAGCTCACATGGGGCAGGTCTATCAGCAGAGTGGCCGTAACGAAGAAGCTCTGGCGATGTACGAGCAGTCCCTCCAGTCTGAATGGTATCAGCCACAGGTTCAGTCCCGGATCGCTTCATTGAAAAAACCATATGCCCCCGCCAGCCCGCAGGACCGGATTGTCGCGAAAGGATGGGAACATGGCCCGCTGGGTAATGGCAGCATGTTCCGTTACCAGACACGCACCGCGCAGGCCAGCTACACACACCCTCTTCCCACCTACACCGGCAGTGCTTCCAGCGGGACTGTGGCTATGATGAACTCACCGCAGATCAGCCATGCGAATGCCTACTCCACCGGCAGCGTTGCCTCACAGCCCATGCTGGTGGCTCCCGGAGCAGTTGGCCAACCTGTCCCCTACGGTGTTGCAACCGCACCTGAGCCAATCAACGTTGATCCAGCTCATTACCCGACAGAACCAGCCACAGCCGGCGCAGCTCCCGTTGTCCAACCCTATTGATTTTCATGATTTCGGTCAAAAAGTCGCGAGACTTTGTATCCGACTGCGTTGACCGGACATGTCGTCATGATAGAATAAGACTCCCACGGGATGTGGCTCAGCCTGGTAGAGCGCTGCGTTCGGGACGCAGAGGTCGCAAGTTCAAATCTTGTCATCCCGACTCTTAAGTCAAACACAAAAGACCACTTATCGAAACAGGTTCTGTTTCAGTAAGTGGTCTTTATTTGTTGTAGTTTGATACCCATTCTCAAAACACTCCGGGCTGTTTAAAAACGCCCCCCAGTGACAGGCAACCATTATCTGCATGCCCTCAATTTGTATCCCGAGACGGCATGCGCTATGATTGAATCTGCGTCATTGAGCATTCCCACATAACGAGAGATAAACTCCATGGCTAATCGGCCCGTCAGAGAATTAGAAGTGATTCGCACAACCAGAATCACGGAGCATATGTTGCGAATCACTTTGGGCGGCGCTGCCATGGCCGATTATCCCAGCAATCAGGAAAGCGCTTACGTGAAACTGATGTTTCCACAAGCAGATGACCAGCCCCCACAGAAACGATCTTATACTATCAGACAACAGCGTCCGATGGAAATTGACCTCGACTTTGTGCTACACGATCCCCTGGGGCCCGCGTCCTCCTGGGCGAAACAGGCGCAACCGGGAGACCGGATCCAGGTCGGCGATCCCGGCCCGAAAAAATTGATCAATCATGACGCTGACTGGTTTCTGCTGGTCGGTGATATGGCCGCATTACCAGCGATCAGCGTCAACCTGGAGCAGTTGCCCGACGATGCCAGCGGACATGTCATCATCGAGATTCCCAGCGAAACAGATATCCAGACTCTGAAAGCACCCGCTGGTCTGAAATTCCACTGGGAAGTCAATCCCCAGCCGGATCCTGAGGGAAGCTTTCTGATTTCAAAAGTCAAAGCCTTACCCTGGCAGGCAGGCCAACCAGCCGTCTGGTCCGCCTGCGAATTCAACAGCATGCGGAAACTCAGGCATTTCTTCAAGGAAGAACACAAACTTCCTGACAGTCACTTATACTTGTCGAGCTACTGGAAACTCGGGCAGTCCGATGAAGGGCACAAACAGGCGAAACGCCTAGATAACGAACAGTCTGCGGGAGCAGGCTAGTCGTACCATTTCGGACATGCCGTGTGTCTGAAACACCACTTTAATGGTTTCCTGGGCTTACATCAGAGTGTGCATCCTGACGTCGCCGTCAGTAACTCTTCTGACTTCTCTGTTAAGACACATCACTTTAATCTCGGCTCACAGGACAAACACGGTCTCCGCCAGTTGACCTCGCATCTTCCCCTCAACTACCATTCGTCAAAGCGACGGGTTGGTCTCCCCAGAGTTGTATCTGGCAACCATTTCCATATGGAATGAAAACCACTCCTGGATAACTCACCGAGTCGAAGTCCTTGCAGGATTATTTATTGTGCCTTTAGTGGATATTGAAATTTCAAATCACGGTTCGGTCTTGCCCGATGAGATTGATCGCTTTCTTCGTGAAGCGGATATGAGAGTCAGTCAGTTTCTTGAGAATAATCCACGTCGCGCCAGCAGCTTCATCCCCAGTGATTTCAAAACCGTTTATCACGCTCTGCAAGCCATCACCGATGAGAATCTTGCCCCTGGCGATATGATGTGCGAATGGGGTAGCGGTTTCGGTGTAGTGGCCTCGCTTGCCTCAATGCTTGAGTATACAGCCTGTGGCATTGAAGTTGACCAGGACCTCGTTGACGCAGCCCGCAGGCTGGCAGATGATTTTGGTCTGCCGGTCGAGTTCGCCTTAGGTAGTTTCATTCCCTCAGGCGCGGAATTAATTGCCGAAGAGGCGTATGTCGAAAACAACGCCGAGTATTCCTGGCTCATCACAGATGCGGAAGATGGATACGATGAGCTCCAATACAGTCTCGAAGATTTTGATCTTGTTTTTTCCTACCCGTGGCCCGGTGAAGACTATCTGATCGCTAATTTATTCGAGAAACATGCCGCTGAGGGAGCACTGCTACTGACGTACGACTACCCTGAAACAATGCGTCTGAGACGTAAGGTGAGCGAACTGCCCTCACCCCTGTAACGGGTTCGGATTCCTGTCTCCCCTACCACAGTCCCCACTTCTGGTTTCGATTTCTGCATCAGCCCCTTTTCCGCCAGGCAAGGGCGCATCACTGCTCCCATTCACCCACTCCCGACTCTGAGCCTGTGGACGTCTGGAGCATCACCTGCCTGGGAAGATCTCACACAGAACCCTGTGCCGGTCGAATCATAGCCAGCTCTTAACATCATCTTAATACACACACTTCTTTTATGCAATAGTATTGCATTTGCACTTGAGTGTAATTATATTCGATTCTCACCCATCCGACACAAACAGTACTTGAAGTGAGATTCTACATGGATTACCTGAACCATATCGTGCCGTCTGCGGGAAACAGTTCCGAGATGGCCCTGCTACTTGTACTGTATTTCGTCGCCTGGGTCAGCCAGTCGGCAGGTCTGGTTGTCTCGCGTCAGTGGTACCTGGTTCCATTTGCTGCAGGGCTGGTGGGACTCACAGGCTTTCTGCTAAATCCGATTGCCGATTCCAGGACACTCTTCGATATTAAAACCGCCCTGCTGTCCCGTGATTCGCTACTCCTGCTCTGTGGGGGACAGCTATTCCTGACAGCAAGCTGCCTGGTGGCCGCTCTGCACTCTGTTTCCAGTTCCTGTCCCGAACGCTGGCGAACAGCCCTGGGGTTTCTCAGCTGTATTCCCTCACCTGCTGTAATCGTCTTTGCACTCCTGCTGGAATTGCAATGGCTGTCCTCTCAAGCAGGTGCCCGGCCTGAACTGGCAGGTATCGGGGTAGGCGTCTTTCTGGCATTGAGCATGTCTCTGCTCTGCTTATTGGGAGCCTGGTTGAAACAGACCTTCGTATTACGCTTTCAGATTGCCTGCTGTTTGACGACTGGCATTCTCGCAGGACTACTCACCACTCTCGGTCAATCCCTGCCTGGCGTCCAGACGACTCAAACATTCCGACAGTTAATTCAGGAATCCGGACTGGCGGTGCTGATTACCGTGGCTTTAGTCGCAGCTGGCTTCCTGCTGGAACGAAACCACCAGAGGCGTCAGATTCAAGCTCCGTCAGACGGTAAATCATCCTAGTTTTTTACTCAACACATCCAAAAGTTTTAATACCATGAATCAAATCACCCATGTATTTTACATCTTGTCCAATGCTCTGCTGATCCCGGTCATGCTGCTGCTGTTATTTTCGTTGATCAGAGTCCTGACCCAATGTGGACGGACTCTACAGGAATTTCTGAGTCGCAATCAGCATCGCGAGCAGCGTCAGACCGTCGAACTGGCCATCCAACAAAACGAGGCAGAATGGCCTGAAACCTCTGGTAATGAGGAATTTCTCAGGACGTTGCAACAGATTCGTTTTGCAGGAGATGATCTACCACGGATCGCTTACAGTATTTCCCAAGCTGAAATGCACTGGCAACGGAAAGTAGACCTGCTTCGGGGAATGGTGAAACTCGGCCCCAGCCTGGGACTGATGGGAACCTTGATTCCACTCGGACCAGCCCTGGTTGGCCTGGCAGTCGGCGATATTCAGACGATGAGCAATAACCTGGTCATTGCCTTCTCCACTACCGTACTGGGTCTATTCGTCGGTATGCTCGCTGGTTACCTGGTTACGATCCACAAACACTGGTACCAGGCTGATCTCTCTTTACTCAATTTCGCTGCAGAACGACTCTGCGGGCTGCCAGAGCCTTCTGAACATCAACAGGAAGAAAAGTCGATCAACACTCGGACTCGAGATGCAGGAGACCGTATCCATGTCTGAACAGAGTCATCTAGTCTCCACAAATCAGTCACAGCAGGGGAACCGACTGCAGCAGCTTCGTACCCTGCGAACAGGAACATCTTCCCGGCTGTCAGACGACACAGAGGATGACCCGTTGGCAGCACTGGCCAACCTCTTTGATGTTGCCATGGTTTTCGCGGTTGCCCTGATGGTCTCACTGATTTCCTATCTGCAGGTCCCGGCCCTGCTCAAGGATAAGGATTACACCATCATCACAGACCCTGGCACATCCGAGATGGAAATCATCGTCAAAGAGGGACAGGAAATTAAACAGTATGAGGCCTCCCAATCGAAGGGAGCGGGCAAAGGTCAACTGCTGGGGCAGGCGTACCAGTTACCAGACGGGCGAGTGATCTATGTGCCTGCAGAGGGTGAGCCGACTGGTACCCCGTAATTTCTACTGACATTCCATATTGATGAAGATTAACGATGTTCAAGAAATATTTAACCTCTGTTGTACTGTTGGCCCTTTGCTTTTCAGGCGGACTCTGGGCGTACTATGAATATCTCCGCCCCTTTCGGATTGCCACTATCGGTTTTTCCGACACCGACTGGGCGAACTGGGAAAACGCTTTGCAGCAGACCCCCTACGCGTTACACCGTTATCCCGATGCAGGCATCGATTCTGCCAACCTCCTGAATTACAATCTGGTTTTCATTCGCGGGCAGGGTCTGAATCTCACCCCCGAACAGGTAGCACGGATCGCACGTGCCCGTGCAGCGGGAACGCACTTTTATATCCGAACCGCAACCAATGCCCTGTCTAGCCAGCAGAACAGTCTGCCGGAAGCACATCGTCAGCAGATAGCCGACTATTTAAAGCATGGCGGAGAAGATAATCTCATCGGCATGGCTCATTATGCAGCCCATCACCTGGGGGGCCGGGAAGTCGAAGTCCCCGCGCTGATTGAAGTTCCTCAGTATGGATTTTTCCACCTGGACGGAAAAATCTTTGAGTCACTGGCGGACTATGAAGCGTTCGCTGCGACACAGACATCAACCAGAGATACTGAACCACCTCGAGTCGCTCTGTTAGCCGGTTTCATGGATCCACAGGACAAAATGAACCGGGAGCCGGTAGATGTTATTATTCGGCAGTTGGAAGCAGGCGGTGCGAAGGTCTATCCCATTTTTGGTCGTACGGAAGCTTTCTCTCTTCTGCAGGCTGTCCAGCCCGATCTGATACTGACTTTCCCACACGGTCGCTTCTCGTATGGGGGACAGGGAGACCAACTGCTCCGCGAGCTGAACTGCCCGATCGTCAGCGCGCTTCCGTTACTCTCAAACCGTGAACGCTGGCTCAACGACGAACGCGGAATGGAAGGAGGCTTCATGGGTCAGTCGATCACGGCCCCTGAACTGGATGGCATCATCGAACCCATCGTCGTCTCTTCCATGGAACCTAATGCACGCGGGATCAATGTTCGGGCTCCTATGGACGATCAGATCGAAAATCGCGTGAATCTTCTTCTGAACTGGCTTAAGTTACGAAAAAAACCAAATTCAGAGAAACGGATTGTCATTGTCTATTACAAGTCCCCAGGCATGGCGGCATTGTCTGCCGGCGGTCTGGAAGTCGCTCCCGCACTCTGGAACACAATACAGCGTCTTCAATCTGAAGGTTACGATCTCGGCGGTCCCCTCCCGGAATCACCCGACGCTTTGTTCACACTCATCCAGGCAAAAGGCAAGACACTCGGACAGTGGGCCCTGGGTGCCTTTGAGAATTTTCTCAAAGAAGCTGATCCGGAACTGGTCCCAGCCACCCGCTATGCGGAATGGTTCCAAAAGGCACTCTCACCGAAGCGGCAACAGGAGACCATCAATCTCTGGGGAGAATTACCCGGCGAAAAAATGGTCACCAGCGTTGCTGGCCAACCTCATCTGGTCATCAGCCGCATTCAGTTGGGGAATGTCGTGATTATGCCCCAGCCAACCGTAGGTGGAGGCGGCGAGACGGAAGACGAGATCAGCTCAATCCATGGGACTGACCAGGCTGCCCCACACTTTTATCTTGGTGCCTACCTTTGGGCTCGTTATGGATTCCAGGCCGATGCGATCATGCACTTTGGCACGCATGGCTCCCTGGAATTTACGTATGGGAAATCAAACTGTCTGAGCCGAGACTGCTGGCCACATATTCTGATCGGCGATGTCCCCCACATTTATCCCTATGTGATCAATAACGTCGGCGAAGCCCTGGTTGCCAAACGGCGTTCCAATGCTGTGATTGTTTCCCATCTGACGCCCCCTTTCATGGAGGCGGGACTCTACGGCGACCTCTCTCTGCTGCACGATAAAATTCATGACTGGGAACAGGTAGAAGATCCCCTGTTGCGAGAAGAGACACTCCGTTCGGTAACGGAACTGGTGAATGAACTCAACCTCGCAGAAGATCTGGGGCTGAGTGGAGAAGAACTGACCAATCGACTGTTAACCGAAGCAGAACTGACTGAAGTTCACAACTATATTCATCAGTTGAAAGATCAGACCATCACCGACGGACTACATGTCATCGGTCGCAACCTGGGAGAGAAACAGATTGAGCAGACGGCTACCGCCATGCTCGGGGAACAAGGCGTCGATCAGTTACTGGCTGCATTGGGAAAACCGGTGAACCAAGACTCGATGGAATACCGACAGGATCTGGCCCGACAATTCGTCTCCGAAGTACTCACAGGAAAACTGAAATCCGATTTACTCTTCAGTGCAGACGAACAGGCGCAAATCAAAGCAGCTGTTGCAGCCGAAAAACGGAGAACGTCTCCCGCCTCGGCACAGAAACCAGATGGACTCTCCGGGGCTACTCAGAAAGGGAAAGCAAAACACAATCAGCAGACATCTCCCGGCAAAAGCAGTTCCTCATCCCATCCGAAAGATCCACAACAGAAACAAGGGACTCAATCAGCAGACGCAGAGCCAGTTGATTCTAAACAGCCCCCAGTAAACGATTCACCAGCAGCTGATCATAGTTCGCGGTCATTCTCTGCTGCACAACTGATCTTCGTAAGCGCTGATGCTCAGCCCACCGACGATCAGCAACTCGCTCCAAGAGTGAAGCTCACAACGGGCTCTCCTATAGTCGCGAGAAAACCCCAGGAGGAGCCTGAAATAAAACGACTCTGGAACTCTGTGAACGAGTTCAAAGCGATGATTGTCAAATCTCCTCTGCAGCAACAGAAACTGATCGAGCTCATCGAAGTCTCCCAACGGAATGCGCGGAATCTGCAAATCTCTCCGGAACGCGAACTGGAGCAGATTACCGCTGCTCTCAATGCCAGTTTTATCGCCCCCTCCAGTGGCGGAGACCCGCTGGTTAATTCGGATGCTATTCCCACCGGACGTAATCTGTATTCTATCAATGCAGAACAGACACCCACGCCGGAAGCCTGGAGGGTTGGCGTCAGACTGACAGATGAGATGCTGGCAGCGCATCAGGCCTCACACGCTGGCAACTATCCCCGTCAGGTTGCAATCTCTCTTTGGGGAGGTGAATTTATTCGAGGCAAAGGAACTGCGATCGCTCAGATCCTGTATCTGATGGGGATGCGTCCGGTCTGGAATTCGCGTGGCGTGGTCTATGATGTCGAAGTCATTCCTTCAGACGAACTCCAGAGGCCACGCATCGATGTTTTGGTCCAGACGTCTGGTCAATTTCGCGACGCTGCGGCTTCCCGGATCAAACTGATTGATGATGCCGTTCAGATTGCCAGTAATCTGGAACAGGAAATATTTCCGAACTTCGTGCGCGAAGGAACTGAACAGACAGAGCAGGACCTGAAAAAAGGTGGCGTGTCAGCCAAAGATGCCCGGGATTTTGCTACGTCCCGAATTTTTGGCTCCGCCTCTAACAGTAGTTATGGTACCCAGATCATGGGCATGGTCGAACGGGGAGATACCTGGGAGTCTGAAAGTCAGGTCGCGAAACGCTACATTCAGAATATGTCGGGAGTCTATCGGGACGGTGACCGCTGGGGGACGGTTCTGCCGGGCCTGCTGGAAGCGCAAATGCAGGGAGTCGAAGCGGTCGTGCATCCCCGCTCATCGAATACGTGGGGGCCACTTTCACTCGATCACGTTTATGAATTTATGGGGGGAATTACCCTGGCTGTTCGCGATACAACGGGGACTGACCCTACGGGCTATTTCAGCGACTTGAGACAACCCGGTCGCGCCAAAGTCACCACATCCATTGGCGCTATCCGCGAAGAAGCCCGGACCGCCTTGTGGAATCCCCGCTTTATTCAGAGTATGCAGCGTGAGGGGCCTTCCGCTGCTGCTTCACTTACTGAAAATGTACGTAATATGTATGGCTGGAATGTCATGCAGCCAGCGGCTATCAGCCAGGATATGTGGGACGAAACCTTTCAGGTTTACATTGAAGACAAACATAACCTCAATCTGCGCGAATACTTTGAAGAGAAAAACCCGTATGCACTGCAGGACATGACTGCGGTGATGCTGGAGACGGCCCGCAAAGGGTACTGGACTCCCGATAAAGAAACCCTGCAGAAACTGGCTGCAGTGCATACCGAACTGGTAGCCGAACATGGTGCTGCCTGTTCTTATGAAACGTGTGGCAATCAGGCATTTCATGATTATTTGAAGCAGCGGTTAAATGCCCCAGGCAACGAAACCAGTCCCACTACCCTCTCTGACTATCAGCTCGCGTTGTCAGCGGCTCTCCAGCCGACACAGTCATTGCCCGAAGTCGAAGGGATTGAAATGAGTGAAGTTCAGCAAGAGTCCACCGAAGCGGAAGTAATTCCCGAACAGAGCCCGGCACTGATGATCCTCGTTTGTTTTGGAGTGATCTGTTTCGTCCTGGGTTCCAGTATTCTGCGTAGAGAAAAACGACAGATCTCATGACTCAATAGTCTGCTCAATTACAACAACGACAGATTCATCAGTTCCTGATATGTATCCGAGGGGAGGCTTCTCTCGGATACAATGCTCTCTGTACGCCCTCCCTTCACAGGTTTCCAGCCCGCATTTCCTCTGCGCGTATTAATGTCTAAGGCATTTTCATAAAAAACACATTAATGCAATTGCTTTGCATTTGCATTAATGTGTATATTTACTGTATTGTGCGTAAACAGTTACAGATTCAGGCAAGCCGCCGCCTAACGCCGGATTCGATACCTCTTTTTCAAGATCCGTTGGAGTATAGAACATGAAACGCAAACATCGTGGTTTCACACTGATCGAATTACTGGTGGTGATTGCCATCATCGCCATTCTAATTGCCCTGCTGCTCCCCGCAGTCCAGATGGCACGTGAAGCTGCCAGACGAACTCAGTGCAAAAACAACCTGAAACAACTCGGCTTGGCGCTGCATAATTACTATTCCACACATTCGCGTCTACCGTTGCTGGCCGCCGACTCGCTGTATGGTTACTCCCCCTCCGCTCAATTGCTGCCTTACATCGACCAGGGAAATTTGCACAATCTGATCGATTTCAGAGAACCGCTGCTTTCAGGCCCCGCCTGGGCAGCCTCATTGAATCCTACCCTGGTAGATGTTGCCAAACAGACGATCCCGATCTTCATGTGCCCCAGTGATGCAGGGAATGTGTTCTATACCGATTCAAACGGCACTGTCTGGGCTGGTTCTAATTACCTGGTCAATGGAGGCTCTGGACTCAATACCGAATATTGCACATCTGAAAATGATGGTCTTTTCTGGCGAGGCTCTTCGACGCGATTGCGTGATATTACGGACGGTACTACCAACACCATCTTCATGGCGGAAACTCTCTTTGGGGATCGAGGACCGGATACCGCCACCTTACTGGACCCCAACCGTCAAATGAAACGCGTCTCAGGTGGAGGTCCCTGCTCTGCAACTTCCGATGATCTTGTCTCCCGGGCCGCCACTGCCTACGAAGGAGGGCGAGCAAGCTCCTGGATTCGCGGCTTGGGATACAGCACCCTGGTACACGGTTATCTCCCCCCCAACTCTCAATCTCCCGATGTGGTCCATCACGGCGAGATTGTGTCAGGAGCACGCAGTCTGCATGTTGGCGGTGCCAATGTTCTGCTCTGTGACGGAAGTGTGCGGTTTCTGGGCGAGAACATCCACCTGGAGACCCTGCGTAACCTGTTCAGTCGCGCTGATGGTCAGGTTTTGGGTGAATTTTGACCGTTCGCATAGCCTTGCTCCCCAGACTGTTTGATTTGAAACGTTGTTTTAACTTCTCGATGAATGCTCTGACCTTTCCCATGCTTGTTAACTCTCATTTTATTGTTCGACGACACCTTGCTCTGTTTTTACTGACAGCCCCAGTTCTGTGGACCGCCTGTTCCGGTGAGGGAACAGACCAGAAGAGCCCCACAATTGTCGCTCCGCCTGCAGTTCTGGAGATTGATGGGGGGCAGTGGCAAAGAGAGACTGCGATTGGCAAGTCAGACGGTGACCTCCTGGCACACTATTTCAAAGCTAACCCGAGTATGGTTGGTAGTCCGGAACTGCAGGGAACTCCTGAAGTCTATCATGGAACACACCATAAAAGACGGTTTTACTGGATTAAACACCAGGCAAATCAGACCGTATGGACTTGTGTGGCATATCAGGACGGATCGTTTCACTTATCACAGGGACAAGGAAGTCCCTTTAAATAATCATCAAATATATTTCTCCCGGGCGTATCAGGTGAACTATGCATGAACCAGATAAACTGAATGGTCACAAGCAGTCAGAGACTGCTCATTCGTGGTTAGACACCGTCAACACGTTGCTCCATTACGATTTCTGCCCCCAGCTCAATCAATGGGTCTACTGGGTCAGAAACCCGTTCTGGTGTCTGGCGATCAGCATTTTGACCGCCTTCATTTGCGGGCTGCTGGTCAATACGGCGATTCTGTATATCGCGGCTGCCCTGGCGATGATCATTCTGGTCGGCGTCTTGTGGCCCTGGATCAGCGTGCAGGGACTTTCTGCAGAACTCTCCTTTAATAAAGTTCGTACCCGGTGCGGGGAATCTGTCGGTGCCAGACTGGTCGTCAAAAACAGCTGGCCCTGGCCCGCCTGGGGTGTTTACCTGCGGCATCCCTTCTCAGAACATGATGACCACCTGTGTGAAGTTGCCATCGACTGTATTCCTGGCTGGAAAACCAGTGAATATATCTGGGAATTCAGTCCCCGGAAACGAGGTATTTATTCAACCAGCACTGCTTTCCTGGAGACCGCCTTCCCATTCGGGTTATATAAGAAGAAGATTCCTCTAGCCGTTGATTCCGTGTTGATCGTCTGGCCGGAGATCTCCAAGCTGGCTTTCATGCCTGAGTTAAGAGAGGTCACTTCCAGCGAAGATCGATTTACTTCGCATCGTGCGGGTGATTACGGCGATGTGATCGGCACCCGGGCCTTTCGACTGGGCGACTCCCTGAGGCGGGTGCACTGGTCACAATCCGCCAGGCAGGGCCAGATGATTGTCACCGAACGCCAGGCAGCAGCGGTTTGTGCTCTGCGTGTAATTCCGGATCTCCAGCGATCGCATTACCGGCATGGGAACGACGACTCTCTGGAAGCGGTGATTCGCATCACAGCCAGTATCTGTCACTCACTGTTAAATCAGCATGCTTCAGTGGAATGCCTCGTGGGCGATCAGTTGTTTCGCTGCGATGGAAATCAGAGAGACCTGCAGAAACTGCTCGATGAACTGGCTTCCATCCCCAACGGGGGACTCGAGAATTCCGTACGAAAGCACGCTGCTTCCCCCCTGCCTGAATTCATTGTTACGAACAGCAGTGGTTTCTCCCAAAGGGTCAATCAGGGAGTGAATCGTCTTCGTTCCCGGATGATCGTCGTTCAGGATGCCCCTGCCCGTCAATCGGGGAATGAACCGAGCTGCGAATGCGAACCCTGGTTACACCTGGACAGCCCTGAAGAGAGTCGCCAAAAAGTATTTACCGACAGTTGGAAGAAAGCGTGCTATGCAGGCTGAACGAACCAAATCTGTGGAGAGCCGGATCCTGCATTACGTCAGCATCGCGATGGTCCTGACGGGGGCATTGGCGCTCTGTATTTCTGACTCTCATGGCAGATATTCCCGCACATGGATCGCTGTCAACACGCTCATCGAAGTGGCTGTGGCTTTTCTGGGGGCAAAGTACTTCCTTGCGCTCAAAAAACGGGGAGGTACAGAATCGACGGTGAACCTGATCCTGCTGGCCGTCATGCTGCTCAGCCTGGCCTGGGAGCCTGTTCAGCGTATCTGTTTTGGCACTGGCAGGCCTTTTGAACTGATCCTGATGTTTGCGGTCAAGAATACCATTCTGGTGATGGCTGCAGCCGGTTGCTGGGGAAAATACCAGCGTTTTGCCGCCTGGGGATCGATCTTTCTGATGATCTGTGCCGCCACAACTTATTCCGGACCGGACATGATTGCACTCGCGGGTCTGGAACTCGTACTGGGCTTTTTCTGGCTGTTTTATTCCCACTGGAACAGCCTGAGAATTGCCCTGTTACCGGCAGTCAAAAAACAGAATCTGGGTAAATATCTGCTGCTGTCCGCAATCGCAGTGCTGCTCTTTCTGATCGTCTCATTTTCCGGTGAGAATCCAGTAGTCCATGCGTTCAAGGGAATCATCCCCAGTTCCGGTGGTGACAGCCGAGGCGACCTTCATGCCCGGGATGGACTCGGGGACGGAGAGTTGCTGGTGGCCGGCAAGTACGATATTCGCAGCTTTGCTCCCATTGAAAACGCTCCTTTCATGTCATCGGATGACCCGAGCCTCTACGACATCATGTCTGATACATACGACGAACCAGGGGAAATCTCGAAGAACATTGACCGGGCAATCGGGTTGAAACTGCAGGATCAGAAAATTGAGGAAAAAGAGCTGCCCGATGCCGAGAATATCAACCGTCACTTTTCGACTGCAAGAAATCAAAAACCAGCAGTTGAAAAATCGTCAGATGGTATTTCATCCGATGCGTTACTGCATGTGTCGGGCAGGACTCCCCTGCACCTGCGCATGGAGACGTACGATATTTTCGACGGTGTGAACTGGTTCAGCGAACCATTAAAAACAGACTTTAACAAGAGCATTACGCTCAAAGAACGTTTTGAAAAGCCCTGGATGGTTGTGAATGGGAAAGCCCATACGCTGTCCCAGGAGTGCAGGAACGAACTGCATGTCATTACCAATAACCATCTGAAATCGAATCAGCTGCCAGCTCCGCTGCACCTGCGCGAGATCCATATCGACCTGGTTGATCGCATTGATATGTTTGGCTGGTATCAGGACAGCATCGTGAAACTCGAACGCAAAGAGTTGCCCCGCCTGGTTCCCATGCATTTGATCAGCCATTTTCCCGATCAAAAACCGATTCAGTATCGCGATGCCCGCTTCGCTGCCCTGTCGCATCAGCAGAAGCATTACATCGCGCTACCTGAAGTACCGCTGATCCCCAAAATTCGCGGACTGGCAAATCAACTCGTCGCTGATACGGAAAATGACTGGGATCGCATTAAAAAAATTGAGCAGTATCACCGCGAACACTTCGAGCAAGATCGCTCAGTCGCTTTTGATGGAAAACAACAGTTGCCTCTGGATCAATTCCTGTTCGAAAGCAAGGCAGGGCCGGATTACCTGATTGCCTCATCCGCCGCCCTGATGCTACGTTCCCTGGGATACTCGACCAGGCTGGTCAGTGGCTTCTACGCCAGCCCGGACGACTATGATTTGAAATCGGACCATACTCCGGTCTGTGCAGACGATGTCCATTTCTGGGTAGAGGTGAAAGTCGGACCGGGGCCTGGCGACTGGTGTACCATCGAGCCCACAGCCGGTTATGCAGTGCTGGGCCCACCCCTGTCTTTATACGAGAGAACCGTCGAAGCGATCCTGGTTGCTACCTACTGGATCGGCAATCACTTCGTTTTCTGTTGCATCGCACTCGCAAGCCTCATCGGCGTCTTCCTCTTCCGGTATCAGATCAGTGCCTGCCTGATCACGGGCTGGCTCAGACTCTATCGCCCCCGCGATACCCGCCGGTTGATTTTCAGAACCCTCTGGCTGCTCGAATTACGCATCAGAGGCCAGGGACAGAAACGCCCGCTGACGATGTCTCTCAACCAGTGGTTCAGGCAGCAATCAGAACATTTATCGGTCAACGCAAACTGCCTGGCGGAACTGGCTCACTATGTGAACTGGGCCGCCTTTGCTCCCAGCACTGCTGATTATACTCAGATCCCTGGCAGAGACCAGATTAGCGACTGTTGTTATCGAATCATTAACGAAGCCCGCTGGGTTAAGCGGACGCTCTGACAGACACATTTATTCATTTTAATAATCAGGCACTCATGACATCTCTATTACATAAAAACATCCAGATGGATTTTCAACAGGAATATTCCAGAGTCGATCAACTGAGAGACAGACTGAATCAGGTTCTCAAGGGAAAAGCAGATGTCATCGACAATGTGATCATCTGCCTGCTTTCCCGCGGTCATCTGCTGCTGGAAGATCACCCCGGTCTGGGCAAGACAATGCTGGCCAAAGCACTCGCCACCCTGATTGGGGGCCGGTTTGCCAGAGTGCAATGCACGCCTGACTTACTGCCCAGCGATATCACCGGCTTCAACATTTTCAATCAGAAGACACATGAATTTGAATTTCGCCAGGGGCCCGTCTTTTCTGACATCATGCTGGCAGATGAGATCAATCGAGCGACTCCCCGTACCCAGAGTGCGTTACTCGAAGCGATGGCAGAGCGGCAGGTGACCGTGGATGCGGTTCGCTACCAGTTATCTCAGGACTATTTCGTGATCGCCACACAGAACCCGATCGACCAGCATGGTACCTACCCCCTGCCCGAAGCACAGCTCGACCGGTTTTCCATGAAGCTGAGCATCGGATACCCGGAAGAAATCGATGAAATCCGCATGCTGGCTGCGGCCATCGATCAGAATGCCGATGTGATCGATGAACTGGAACCGGTGTTTGGCGAGCAGGAACTTCTGGATATGCAACGCAAGATTGTGGCGATTCCCGTAGCAGAATCAGTGCAACGCTATCTGGTTCAGATCGGAAATGTGACCCGTAAACACACTCAGGTCACCCTGGGATTGAGTCCGCGCGGTTTACTGACCTGGCAGCGGGTTGCCCAAGCACACGCTTTTCTCCAGCAGAGAAATTATGTCATCCCTGACGATCTGCTGGAAACAGCCTTGCCCGTGCTCAGTGTTCGCCTGGGCGTGGATCAGTCTGAAAACCGGGCACTGATTGATGAGATACTCAAATCGGTGAAGTTACCCGAATATACATTGCCGTCTTCTAACTGAATTCATTGCTCAAAAGTTTCTTCTCTTTCGTAATCACAGGCAGACCAATGCAACATCAGCCTCTTTTCAAAATTCAATTTTCGGTCATTACCGTATTGTGTCTGAGTAGTCTCCTGGGGACTTTTCAGGCCGGATGCACTCAGACTGGGGAATCAACTGCGGAAGAAGATCATCTGGAACATCATATTCCGGAACATAAGCCTAAAACTTATACAGAGATTGTGAGAGAACTGGACAGCCGGATGAGAACTCTGCTGAATCAGAGTCCGGCCTCGGTGAACCAGGAGGAAAAACAGCAACTGGAGGAAATCATTGACTGGATCCCCGAACTGGCAGCGGACAGCGAATTGAAACACAAGGACTGGGATGAGGTTAAACAGCTTTCCACAGAGTTAAAGTTGGTATTTCAGCAGACGGATTTCTCCCAGATCGACGCCACTCTGGTCGGCCGCTACTTTCTCCTGGTCGACAAATTAAAACAGTATACGGGACGCTCAGAAACAAAGAAGTTTCAAAGTTAACTGACGCAGGGCTCATTTTGTCTGACTTCCCTTTCTGATTCGGAACTTCGTCATGATTCAATACTATCTCTGGGGCTTCGCTCTCCGCTTCGTACAGTGCCTGCTGGAAGCCGCTCCCTTCATTCTGGCAGGCTTGTTTACTGCAGCGATCTTTCAACGATTCTTTGGTTCCGTAGAAACCAGAAGGCTGTTTGGTGAAGGCACCCGATCCTCTCTGTTCCGGGCCTGGGTGATCGGGATGCTGCTCCCGGTCTGTTCGCTGGGCGTCATCCCAGTTGCCCGAGAGTTAAAGAAAGCAGGACTGGCAGGAGGCACGATTATTGCTTTCGCCATGTCTGCCCCGCTGTTTAATCCGCTTTCGCTGCTCTACGGACTGACCCTTTCCGAGCCGGTCACGATCCTGACCTTCGCACTCTTCTCGCTGGTCATCGTCACCTTGGTGGGATCCATCTGGGATCGGCTATTCCCCGAGAAAACAGAACAGCCTGCCGATGACCAGGCAATCCCCTACGGATTGAAACGCGTTTTATCTGTCGGTTACAGTGCGGCGAAAGAAGCATCAGGGGCCAGCCTGGTATATATCCTGATTGGCCTCTCTGGGGTCGCTCTACTGGGAGCATTTCTGCCACAAGCCAGTCTGCAGAGGTCCGTCAATTACGATAATTCATACGCCCCCCTGCTGATGACCGGTGTAGCGATTCCCGTCTATGCGACTCCCATGTTGGCGATGTCTCAGTTGGGATCAATGTTTCAGCATGCCAACTCGGTCGGTGCCGCCTTCATCCTGCTGGTACTCGGTGCGGGTGTGAATCTGGGCCTGGTGGCCTGGATCGTTCGCAATTACAACTGGAAAAAAACGATTGTCTGGTTTGCCCTCCTGCTGCTGGTCATCGTCGGACTGGCCTATGGAGTGGAGAAACCGCTCTTTCCGACCAATATTGAACCGGCAGATCACACGCATGCGTTCGATATTTATTGTCAGCCTTTCAGCCCGGGAACGACCAGCTTCTATCAAACAGCGAAACAGAAGTTGGAGCATGTGATTGATCCCTATGAGATCTATTCAACAGGCATTCTGGGGGGCGTGATCCTGATCGGTTTGCTTCTGAGGTTAGTGGACCGCCGTGGACGAATCGAAGACTGGCTGAAAAAAGTCGAACCAGTGAAGTCCGGAAAATATGACATTGTGCTTCCCGGCCCAGTTCTGGGGATATTGATTCTGGTCGGACTGATCGTTGCCAGTGGTGTCGGCTGTTTTTCTTATTACCCCTCGCCGGATGTGGTATGCGAAGAGATGACGATTGCCAAGACGGAAGCGCTTTCCGGCGCCCTCTCCGGAAACGTCTCGCACTCGAAATACTGGATTGACATCTATGATGACTGGACCCGCAAACTGGAAGTCGGCGTCTATTTACGAAACCTGAATCTCAGTGAATACCATCACTGGAAGGCTCAGTTGCTGCGGGAAAAGCTGGAACTGCTGGCCCACGAGATTGAGGACGAAGAACATGAAGAGATACGTCGTCTGGTCGCGGATATACAACATACACATCGCCGCATGGTGGACGCTTACCTCAAGGACATGAACTAATTTCGTCGCCTCCAGTCCCGCATCACTACCCTCAGCTTGCGCACACCAGGCTTCGTCACGAAGTCACTGACTGATCGCTGTTTGAAATCTTTCCTCTCTGTCAGGTCTGACGGAGCAGGAATCAATAATACGAATCACATTTTACAGAATGGAGTTTACCCATGTTTCAAAGTTCCGAAAACGTTCCGCGCAAACTACCCGTGACCGTGCTCTCCGGTTTCCTGGGAGCGGGAAAAACCACACTACTCAATCACGTTCTGGCCAATCGGGCCGGGCTGAAAGTGGCTGTGATCGTCAACGACATGAGTGAGATCAATATCGACGCCGCATTGGTGAGAGAAGGAAATCAGGCGTTAAGCCGTACGGAAGAAAAGCTGGTGGAAATGTCCAATGGCTGTATCTGCTGCACCCTCAGAGAAGATCTGATGGTGGAAGTCAGTCGCCTGGCTCAGGAACAGCGGTTCGATTATCTACTGATAGAATCGACGGGCATTTCAGAACCGATGCCTGTCGCCGAGACCTTCACGTTTGCAGATGAAGAGGGTAGAAGCCTCTCGAATTTCGCACAGTTGGATACTCTTGTCACCGTCATTGATGCTGCTAATTTTCAGCGTGACTATCAGTCCCACGAAGATCTGGTTGATCGGGAGTTGGGACTGAGCGAAGACGATCGACGGAACATTGTGGACCTGCTCATCGATCAGATCAAATTTGCGAATATCATTCTGATCAATAAAGCAGACCTTGTCAGCAGGCAGGAACTCGAACAACTGCATTCTGTTATTCAGCATCTGAATCCCAAGGCTCAAATTCTCGAGTCCTCATTCGGAAAAGTCGATTTAAAACAAGTGCTCGGAACAGGCCTGTTTGACATGGATTCGGCTTCGACCCATACCGGCTGGCTCGAAACACCGAGGAGTGAAATTCATTCGGAAGTCGACGAATATGGAGTGCAGAGTTTCACTTACCAGGCCCGTCGCCCCTTTCATCCGGAACGTCTCTGGCGGGCACTGGACAGAGACGATTCCTGGCTGGAACATGTTCTCCGTAGTAAAGGCTTCGCCTGGCTCGCTTCACAACATAATATTGCCAATCTCTGGTCACACGCCGGTATCTCCATGCGATTTGATCCCGCTGGTTACTGGTGGGCTGCCACAAAGCCTGAGGAGTGGAATATTGATCAGAACCAGCAGAGGGAGATTCTGTCCCGATATGAGGGACAGTACGGGGACCGTCGTCAGGAACTGGTCTTTATTGGTCGTGACATGGATGAGACCTTGATTCGTAAAATCCTGGACCGTTGCCTGCTTCAGGACTCTGAATGGATCGATGGTCCCGAAGTCTGGTCGACCTATCCCGATCCATTTCAAGTGACTGAGGAGAATTCGATAGCGTCACATGAATAAAAAAATGAGGCTGGTGTATTTATCTAAGTCAGGATATTTCAACTCGATAAAACAATATTCCGGATCCAGCCCCGAATTGGGGAGCCAGATCCTGGATCCGGAAATATTGCTCTCTCATTTGACCCTGGTTCCGAGCTTGTTAACGTCTGCGTCTTTTGGTTGGCTGGTCCAGAATCTGGTCCAGCTCACTGGAAGCAAATACCTGATCAAGCACAATCATACCTGGTTCCATTGAATCCCCCCTTACGTTTCGAACGGGCTCCTGTCCGGGATGTTGATGGTCTCGCTTCGCCATGAGATGCTCCTGATCTCCTCTTCTCTCATGATGTTGATCGCGATCCTGGTGATCAATAATACTGACATCTACTTCTACTCCACCGGCCACCGCGATCGTATCATTCGCGTCCATTCCCTGAAGCACAATGCGCTCCAGTCCAGTGTACTCAATCTGAAGACCGGAAATGTCTAGAGAACTTGCATTCACCGTAATCGAATCACTCTGATTTGTTCCTTTCACTACTAAAGTGTCAGTCTGGCTTCTACCAGATTCCACGACCATTCCACCCGGCAATAGAGAACTTGAAAGATTAGCGATGGTGATCTGTTGCGATTCGCGACGGCTGCTGTTGAGCATTAATCGTTCTATCCCTTCCAGTGACTGACTGCTGATCACCTTCTGAGTTTTATTATCGACCACTTCCAGATTACCGTTTCGCTCACGAATCGTCACATGCTTGCGGCCTGCATCTGCGAGGTCAATCTGCAAAACGGAGGGGGCGAAGAACACATGATCCTGTAGACCAGACACCTCCGAATTCCGTTCGATCACATCGGCGAGTGTCGTCTCGTGTATTTCTTTCAGCACATCACCAGAAAAGATATTCTGATACCAGAAACGATCGCCGTCCCGCAGTCTCTGGAACTGATCGACGATGATAGAGGTGAACGTCTCCCCCATACTCGAACCCGGTAGATGATCTTCAGCCAGTCCCCCGACCCAGAGATCGATATTATCAACCGTACCGTACAGGGCCTCCAGTTTTGCTGCCACTTCTGGATCTGAACTGATATCTGAGAAACTCTGCACTGCTTCCAGGCCCAAAGCAACCCTGGTCGCGTTATAGTCAGCCAGCCCGTGGTCTCGCCCACGCTGAATATTTAACGATGCCAGATCGAAACCGCCGGATCCGGGAGGTCCAAACAAAAAGTTTCGCACATCATCCACGACTTGATTATCAATTTCCTGTGCCAGGTTAACTGAGGCGCCTCGTAACAGGGAATCAATCCCATTGGCTTCCAGTTCTCCGGGGTTAAAGAAGGCATTGACCAGCGAGATATTTCCCTCGGCAGCAACATCCCCATTTGCATCTAACCGCAGCAGTTCAGACGACAGCATCGTGTGACCATAACGGTAGGCGGCATTGGAAAACTCGTTCGCGATACTGGGATCGACGCTGGAATCGTATCCCATGTACTTACTGATAACACCATCGCCGAACAAAGCAGGTAGATACTCATTAAACGTGATCGCCTGCAATTCACCGATTACTATCTGCCGCGCCTGCTGATACAGTTCTTCATCGGTCAGGTCAGGATTTTCCAGCGACAGTTCAGTTGCGGCTCGATTGTGTTCACGTACCCAGAGAGTATGCATTGATGTCAGGGCCACGTTTTCATTAGCACGAATATCACCCGCCAGAAAGAAACCATTATCTCCGTACGGCAATAGATCTCCATCACTGGTTTTCAGCTGCCCCCCACTGAAAGTCCTCAATTGGTCCGCCAGTTCTGCGTCGGACCCATAGATCATTGACCCGTCAATAAAAGCTGTAATCTGATTGATTTGCTGACGTACGCCGTTTTCGTCCTCTTCAAAGGCACTCCGATTCAGGCTGATGACATCATCTCCAGAGCCGTCTGGATCAAAGTAGGGGTCACCTGTCGGAACCTCGATTGGAAATGCTTCCAACGGGTCACCATATTCATCATGAGCTACTTCAGTCAGAGTGATATCGTGATCAATAAACTGTCCCCAAACCCAGAAGAGGTCAGTCAGATAACGGGCATTTGTCTGGGAAGTTTCAGCCGCTGCGATCACATTACTGATTTCCCGAGCGCTCGGCCTGTCTTCTCCCGCGGGAGTTGACAGACCATCGCCGTAAGCGGCTTCGGCCAGTCGAATCAGTTGTGTCCTGGTACTGCCCAGTTCCGGGTTGTCGATATTATTACCCGTACCGTCGATCGACGCATATTCGGGGGTTGTATCCGACATTGAGTTTTGATGATTGGCAGGTTCTGTTATGAGTGAATTTGTAGCGGACAAAAGTTGACGGGTTTCAAGGTGCTCGACGACTGAGATATGAGAGGAGAGTCGAGAAGCCTTGCGTTGATGATTGGTTTTGCGAAAGAGCATGATGGGATCTCCTGAAGCGCGAGGTTACCGGCGCACAGTTCGAACGAACGGTGCTACACCAGCCACCAGGCGCGTGGTTGTTTTTTGTATTGACGAAGGCCCGCCCTACAAAAAAGTTGATCAACCGGACGGCTCAAGACCTCGAGTCGTCCTTTCAGAGTCTCTAAGAAATAAACGTAAACCCGCCGCGGAAATCCACCGTTTTTGACAATATTTTTTTGTTGCCTGGAGTACGAGTCGAAGACAAGTCTGAAGTAACTGAGTGAGAGTGCTTTTATCGACGGTGACATTCATCAGAGAAATTCAGTCTGTTCACAGAAAATTCACACATGGTCACTGCGATGTTCTGGAACCGGTCGTTTATAATCAGCTTACAGACAGGGACACTTCTGATTGCAGATGATGCCTGTTTTGAATACTTCTGATTCTCCCGCCCACCCGGTAACTCGCTCACTCGTTAGGATTCTCCCTGCATGGACCTCTCCCGTCATAAACCATTCATTCTATTGACCGTCTGCATCACTGCCATTTTTACCAGCGAACTCCTCTCCGCTGAACCGCCTCTAGTCATTGATGCCAAGTCGCATCAGGTTGAGGGGAAAAAGGTTTATGAGACAGCTTTCTCTGCTCACGCCAATCCGACTGAATTTACTTTGCTGTTCGATCTGAAGCTACAGAAACAAAGCTCCGGTAGATACTGGAACGTCTTCATCAACGACCAGGACCTGGGGCGCCTTGAAGCAAACACCCGCCAGATTGACGCTGATAAAAAGGCAGACGGTTTTCAGCGGGTCGGCTATACGGTTCCAGCAGAGGTTCTGAAAACGGGTGAAAACACCCTGAAAATTACCGGCAAAGGCCAACCTGCCGTTTTACGAAACTTCGTTTTGGATCCACGTCCTCTGAAGCAGGCGTTGCAACTGGGAGCCGTGAACGTAAAGGTCCAGACACCGGAAGGTCAGCCTGTCCCCGCACGGCTGACAATTGTGAATGCATCTGGTGAACTGTCCCACCTCTATAATGCCAGTCAGCCGACGACTGCGGTCCGTCCCGGGATTCTTTATACCCTGGGCACTGGGGATACATTTGAGTTACCCCCGGGAAAGTATACGCTGTACGCCACGCGAGGCATGGAATGGGGATACGATAAACAGTCGATCGTCGTAAATTACGATCAGCCCCAGTCACATACTATGGTCATTTCACGTGAAGTAGACACCACTGGATTTATTGCCTGTGACAGCCATATCCATACCTTACCCGGCAGCGGTCACGGTAATGCCACATTCGAAGAACGCATGATCACAATTGCCGGCGAAGGAATCGAAGTCGCTGTGGCCACCGATCACAATCATATTTCGGACTACCGCCCGTTTCAGAAATCAACGGGAACGCAGTCTCACTTCCATGCGATTTCGGGTGATGAAGTCACAACCCGCAATGGACATTTTACAGCATTTCCCTTTGATCCGGACAAGGCCGTCCCCGGTGGCGTCAAGGGACGTAATCCCCTGTTTCTGGAGAATGATAACTGGAGTGAGCTGATCGCCGACATGCGTCTCAAAGGAGCCGAGGTGATTATCCTGAATCATCCATACTGGCCCAGTATTCCGGATGGTCCATTCGGTCGGTTTCGTTTCAATCGACGCACGGGGAACCGGGGTGAGGGACCTGAATTCAACTTCAACGGTTATGAAGTTGTTCAGCCTGCAAATAAAATCCCCGATTTTTTCTATGCCCTGGAAGACTGGATGTCGCTGTTGAACCGTGGTTCCAAACTGACTGCTGTCGGCGCAACGGATTCCCACACTGTGAATGATCCGGTGGGACAGGCTCGGACATACCTGAAAAGTACAACTGACAAAGTCTCTGAGATCGTTCCCCGAGAGGTGTATGATGCTTTCACACAGGGGCGGGCCGTGGCATCAGCAGGTATCTTTGCAGACCTGAAACTGCAGGGACAGTATCAGATGGGAGACCTGGTACCTGTGAATGCCATCCACGCTGATAAAAAAACAGGTTCAAAGCTGACCGCAACGTTACGAGTCGCTTCCCCATCGTGGGTTCAGCCGCGCGAAGCAATGATCTATGTGAATGGAAAACAGGTTGCTCACCAGACCATCAAGGCGAAATCAAACCAGCCTACTGATCAGATGCTCACATTTTCACTGGAACAGCCTCCTCACGACGCCTATGTCGTTGCGTTTGTACTGGGAGATGGCATTACCCTGCCCGGCTGGACAACTTATGGCAAGGCTTCTCAGGCAATCACCAATCCCATTTTCCTGGATGTGGACGGCGATGGAAAATACAGCGCACCACGCGAGACGGCCCAAAGACTGATAGCGAAATCTCAAAAAGAGGACGGTTCCTTCTCTCCGGCTCAACGAAAAGCGCTGCTTGATTCATCTGCGGTTAAGGCTGATGCAGCCGTCCTGCTGCATGTCGAGGACCTGCTCAATCAAGCGACAACCAACGATAAAAATGAATAAATCGCAGACCTGATAGATTTACTCAGACTTTCCGGGAACCGGCCAGTCAAGATGCTGGTGCAGGAAATCATAAGCGCCCTGTTCGTGGATCGCGTGCGGACCTTTGATCCATTCAATCGTGGTTCGATCACCGATGCCCAATTGCGCCTGATACAGGAAGCGTACCTTGGCATATTCCTGGGCGACCCGGTCATCTGGTTCGACTCCGTCAAAGTGACCGCGTTCAACCATGAAAGGCCGAGGACAGATCAAGGCTGCCATTTCCGCATAGTTGAAGGTCCTCCCCAGATTCCATTCGAAGATTTCATACTCCCCTTTGTTGACATAGCTGTACCGCAGGGACCGTTGATCGGTGGCAGCATTTTTCCAGACCCATTCTCCAAAATCAGCTGAGCAGATCGAGAGTGCATAATTATCAACGAGAGGCGGTATCCGCATGGCTGATTTTCCACCATAGGAAATCCCATAAAAGCCGATCCGGCTGCCATCAACGAAGGGCTGGGCCCTGAGCCAGTCCGTAATCTGCTGATGCTGCGGAACCGCGATGGAGAACAGTGTCCGACCTATCGACTGCGCCTTAAACTGCAGGGTCCGAAAACGATCGAACAGGATATACGGGTTCTGAGGAGCAAACGTAATAAAGCCCCGTTCCGCCAGATGGGTTGAGAAAGATTTGTAAGCCCTATACTTTTCTTCTCCCACCGTATGCCGAGGTCGTCCTTCCAGACCATGCTGGGTCACGACGACCGGACGTTTCTCGGAACCATCCAGCTTAAGATCTTTGGGAAGTGTGAGGATTCCATAAGCAGTCACATCAGGGAACACATCCATTTCCACCTGATAGCTGACGGTCTTTGGTCCTTCCTGATATTTGCGAGTCCGGGCATTAGCGGGCAGCAGTTTCAGAGCAAATTCGCCCACAACGTCTTTCTTGAAGATGTCCCGGTAAGGTTCAACCGTTTTGTTAAATTCCTCTAAAGAGCCTGTCTTGAGGTTCTTCATGAATTCAATACGTGACTCATAAGCCAGTTGCAGCAACCGCTGATTGTGTCTCTCAATTTCCGCCAATTGCCTGTCATGTCGCTGTGCTGAGTGCGATCGCGTTTTCAACTCGACTGGTTTCACTTCAGTAGAGAGTGTCGCATCATCATCCAGGCTGGAAATCAATGCCTGCAGCGTTTTGTCACCAATAGCCTCATTCGCTTCAATCAATGTGAGACAGGGAGTTTCAGTCTTCAAATCAGCCACAAACTGACGGGCACGTGCGAATTCATCCTGGACCTCTAGTTTACTGGGGACGAGTAGTTTTGCTGGTTTTCCCTTCATTTTGGGATAGTGATCGTCAATGACCTCCAGATTCCCCTCTGCGGTCGTGCGATAACCGTATTCTGGACAGGTTCCATTCTCGATAATCAATGAGCGAGGTGCCACCAGACTGGCAATCTCTGCATCGCCCAGAGAATTGAGTAAGCCAAATACATTGCGGTCCGCTGGTTCCTGCCAGAGATTTTCCCGGGGGCCAAAATAACCACAGACGGCAGCGACATTAATTTCGGAGTCCAACGCAGCCGCGTAGAGAGCTAGTCGCCCCCCTTCTCCCCAGCCGAGGATACCTAGAGAACGAGATGAGTCCTCGCTGGTCTGCTTGAGCAGCTTTACGCCTGCCTGGATTTTCTGAACTTCATAACCTGCCAGGGTTCGTCCCAGTTCGAACGCAGCCCGATGAAGCCATTCCCGCTGACTCAGATTCCATTGGTTGAGTTCACGATTGATCAAAGTCGGAATCAGCACGCGAAATCCGGAGCGTGCCAACTGCTGAGCATAGCTGCCTCCGGGCTGTTTTGAGAAGATCAGGTCTTCCGGTGTCTGGTCCGCCTCAGGCACTGCGATAATGTCTCCGTGGATCTTTCCAGTGGGAACCAGCAGTAACCCGGCTCCCTGCAGATCATCGAGAACGGGCCAGGTCACTTCATAAATAGCAAAGTCATTTGCGATTTTTTGAGGAGCAGTCTCCAGATAAGCAAAACGACCTGAAACCAGCGGATCTGACAGCCCCAGGATTCTTATCAGCTCCTGTTTCTGAGGGGCGATGGACTTTTCATATGCAACAGGTGAACTTAAATCGCGTTGCCAGGTCTCGGCTCGACTCTCCGCCGCCAAAGCGATCTGTTTTAACAGGAACCGATCGATGCCTTCTATCAGCTTGGCGCTCAGATCCCCCTGATCAGTTAACTGCTTCGTGCCTGGCAAAGGGCTTTGATCGGGAGCCGCTTTCAGAACTGCCCACGGTGGTGCATCCTCCGCATGTAGCTCCAACGGGCTTAGATTCAACATCAGACTGACCTGCAGGGCCAGTACCAGGAAAGCGGGCAGGTTCAGTCGATTCATGATCGTCCTTTGTTGAGAGTCAGAGTGGTCTATCTCAAGATATTTTCATTCAGCAATCGCATGTGTAGCTACAGACGGTCTTCGAGAAGGACGATCCGCCACAATGCACTGGTATTCTAGGCAGGTTGTTTTTCGGTCATGCGATAAACGCGTGCTGCCCCATCTGAGTGGGCAACAGCCAGGTGCCTGCCATCCTGGAACAGGTCCAATCCCCGGGCTGCCGTTGAAAGCTTCATGGTGTGGAAGAACTCTTCTTCACCCGGCTTTCTGAACCAGAGTTCGCCTTTACCGCTCCGATTGGCACCAGCGCCAATCAGGAAGTTCTCCGGATGAAAACGTACCCCCCAGGCGATTCCCTGGAATGTTTTATCGGGCTTAAGCTGTGCTTTGGCTTTACCAGACTTCCAGTCAAACAACATGATGATGGGATCCTGGACCCCTGCAAAGGAGTTCACAACTTTCGTAATCCCCGCACTGGCCAGTTCACTACCATCGAGACTGAATTTGAAATCGCGGGCGCCGCCCATGTCTGCGGCAAATTTCTTGTCGTATCCTGTCATGACGCCGGCATCGATACTGCGGACTTTCTTACCGGTCTTTAAATCCCAGACGTAAATGGTGCCCATCAGATCCTGAGAGGCCAGCTGTTGACCATCCGGATGGAAATCGACTGCATAGACGTGTCGTTCGTGTCCGGCAAAGGTATGCAGCAGCTTGCCATCACTGAGGTTCCAGACTTTCACGAGTAGATCATTTCCACACGTTGCCAGTTTGGTCTGGTCGGGCGATATCCGGACCCAGCGAGCCGAGCCCTGATGTGCCTGTATGCTCAGTGCTGGTTTGGGTTCTGCATCCGCCAGATTCCAGGCTTTAATCTCTCCTCCCCAACAGGCCGAGTAGAGAGTTTTTCCATCTCGGGAAAAATCAAAACAGCGCACCCAACTGGTATGTCCTTTGAGCGTTCTCTGATCTTTGGTCTTTAAATTCCAGACCTGAATTTCCAGATCTTCAGCCCCCGCCACCAGGTGTGTTCCGGTGGGATCGACCTTGCAGGAGGTTAGTGGGAATTTATGCTTGAACTCAGCCGTCTGGTGCGTCAACACCGGATCGACGACGTTGTAGTCAATAACTGGTTTGGTGGCAACAAGTGGTTCGGTGGTCTGTTGCGGCTTCATGCTAACAACTCCTTAATGGGTTGTGTGGTGGGATCACCGATGGGAATTGAACGTCCGCCGATCTCATGGTCGCGGGTCGAATCAATGCCCAGTGCCTGCAGATAGGTATGAAACAGGTGACCGGCGTCGACTTCTCGATCTGCGACGGCAGTCCCTTTTTCGTTGGTCTTACCAATAATGGCTCCCGGCTGAACACCACAACCTCCCAGGGCAATCGACCACGCGGTTCCCCAGTGATCACGTCCGTAGCGGACGTTGATTTTCGGGGTTCGGCCGAATTCGGAATAGACCATCACCAGCGTACTCTCCAGCATACCTCGCTCATGGAGATCATCGAGCAGCATGGAAAATGTTTTGTCGAATTCCCCGAGCTGCTCAAGATGGAAATTAAAATTCTCGGCATGAGAATCGTAACCATGATGGGTCACTTTGACACAGGTGGCATTATTCTCCAGGAGTTTTCTTGCCAGGAGGCAGTTCCGACCGAAATCATGTTTGCCGTAGCGTTCGAGGTCTTTGGCGTCAGGCGTTTTCTCGAAGAACGACTTGCGGGCCATCAATTTGGAAGCCTGCTGAAACGAAGCATCGAAGGTTTCTGTCTGTGCCTTACGGCGTCCCTGTCGAAACTGATGGTTGAACTGCTGCCGGAGTTGGAGGCGGCGTGTGTTTGCGGTCGCGTTCAGGTTTTTGGGTAATCCCAGATTCTGAGGCGGTTTGACCCCTTCAAATTTAAGCTGGGCATGCTGTGCTCCCAGGAAAGCAGCCGTTGCGTCGTTCAGTCCTCTAGTAGAGATATGTATATAGCCCGGTAGTTCGCTGTTTGCAGGAGCCAGATACTTTGAAGCGATCGAACCGATATAGGGATACTCGCCGGCCCGCCTCCCCTTCTCCATAAACAGGCGTCCCTGCGAATGGTCGTTCGTCTTAATATTAATGCTGCGAACGATAGAGAGCAGATGCATTCTCTGAGCAGTGTGAGGCAGCAATTCAGAAATATGCATGCCTGGAACTGAAGTCGGAATCGCACGAAACGGCCCACCAAATTCGGTTCCCGGTTTCGGATCCCAGGATTCCAGTTGGCTGACGCCCCCCTGAAGATACACCTGCAGAATCCGTTTATGCTGACTTTTCACAGTTGCGGCGTGTGCAGACAGATCCGAGAGCCCCAGGCAGACAGCACCACCAGCGGCCCCAGCCAGGAATTGTCGCCGGGCAATCTGGTGATCCAGAGAATGGCATCCTTGATTGCGTTTCATACTATGTCCTTTTGCCTCTCAGTGAGAAACTCAGGTGATGGGTTTAATGATTGAAACGAAACTCGTCAGAAGAGAGTGCCGCCCAGATCAGTTGTTGCAGATCCTGTTCGGTAGGCTTCGGGCCGCCTTCCAGGAACAGGGCCACCTGTTTGAGTTCTGTTTCGGTGGGGAACCGTGAAAATACGGAAAGATACAACTCTTCTGCGATAGCGGTCGGCTGATCCAGTTTCTTCAGCCGGGCCGTCAATTGATTACCAGAGGGAGCCAGCCAAGCCTGGATCGTGTTACCGTTTAACAGAAACAGGGCCTGATCAGCCGAGGCGTCGAAACGTGTGGTCTGTGCGCCGACAATCCCAAATGTACGGACAAAGGCAGCCACGTTCCCTTTCAATGCGTCGTGTAACGCCTCTTCCTGCCAGAGAGGATCCTCAGCTTTTTTGGTTTTCTGTTTCTCATCGACTTTGCGCTGTTTTGTCTGCAGTCGTTCGAGGGTAGCTGATGTTACCCCAGTGGCCTGCATCATGGACCAGGCGAGTTGTTCGGGGGTCAATGGTTTGAGCAGGCCCATCTGGTAAGCTGAACGCTCGGGGATCTCAGTTTCAGCTGAAACATGACTGCTGCGCTGGTAGGTCTGGGTCTGAGCCAGCTCACGAATCACGTATCGCAGATTGAACTCATGGCTGGCAAGCTCTTCACTCAGAAGCGACACGATTTTCGGATGCGTGGGGGGATTGTCCGAGTGCCACATATCGAGCGGTTCAACCAGCCCCTGGCCCATCATCATCGCCCAGAGACGGTTAACGATGTTCTTCTGAAACGCCTCGTTATTCTGACTGGTCAGTGCATCCGCCAGTTGCAAACGTCGACTGTAAACCGGGACCGAACGCACATTCTTTGCAGGTTTGACTTTGTACGCTTTTTTCGTGTCCGCCGGATCCGGAATTTCGGGAAGATCCAGGACCCGGGGAGCGGTCATCCCCTCTTCTTTAGTAAACACGGAGGTAAAGGAGACCTGGCCTTCGGCTTTTTCACCGATCGAGGCCTGCTTGGTCTTGGGATCTTTGAAGAGATAACTGCGGCTCAGGAAGGCATCGAGACCATGGTAGTGTCGCTGCAGGTAATCATTCACGTTCGGATGATCATGGCACTGGGCACATTGCAGATCGCGTCCCAGAAAGATACGGCCCAGATCGCGCGTCACGACTTCGGATTTTAATTCCCGATCCAACAGAAAACGGGCCGCGGGTCGGGTTGTCTTATCTGTTCCGTCGACAGTCAGAATTTCATGAACCAGTTCATCCCAGGGACGGTTCTCCAGAAAAGACTGACGCAGGTATTCTTCCCATTCGGCTGTCTTCACATATTTGCCCGGTCGACGCTCCATCAGCATCGTGTCGAACAGATACTGTAACCTACGGGCATGTTCTGGTGAGGCAAGTAACAGGTCGATCCGCTGGCTGCGTTTATCCGGAGACGAATCCGCGACAAAGGTTCGAACTTCATCAGCCGTGGGAATGGTTCCTGTCAGGTCCAGGGTCACCCGCCTCAGGAACGTGGCATCATCGGCCAGAGGAGCAGCCTGTTGTTCGAACTGTGGCTTTCCTTCAGCAATGAGTTGATCGATCTGCTGATGCAGTGAAGTCTGGGCGGTGACAGTTGATGTGATTCCTGACAGAACCAACACCAGACACGCTACCATTGTGTGGAAGGAACGTAATCTCATAGGGTCACGCTATTTGGGTAGGATGATGCGAGCAGGGACCGACGCATGAACATATCTTGATCGGTAGTCTGATTCTAGCCGATGAATTCGATCAATTCAATCTTTTCTTATGAATCCTAACTTTTTTCAGCAGATCCACTCCAAGCGTGAGATCATCACTTAATACAGGCATTCTGGAGAGAATAATGAGACTCAAAAATCAGTTAGCTGCCTTTGCATTTCCTGTCTTGGCAGGTTTCTTTTTCGGCCGCCAGTTGGGATCTCCGGCGTCTGCAGGAAGACTGGAATTCCAGTCGTTGACCGCCTGCTGCAAGCGTTTAACCAAATCCGGATGTTGTGTTGCCTGGTTTCGGGTTTCCGAGACATCCTGTTCGAGATCGTAAAGCTGAATACCGGTCTGGTCGTAGTTCATGTAAAACTTCCATTTCCCCTCACGGACGGCCAGATCCGGATTCGCTTCTTCCCTGGTCCCCGGCCGATCGGGAGGGCGTCTCCAGAACAGCGGTGCCTGCCTGCTCTGTTTTTCTTTTCCCAGCAACGTGTCAGCCAGATCCTCACCATCAAGTTGAACTCCCTGTGGGAGCTCTGTACCCGTTAGTGAATACAGCGAGCGGTTTAAATCCAGGGCACTGAGCACGGAAGTATTGTTTGTTGTGCCAGCAGCTTTCGGATTGATGAGCGACGGCCCCCAGACGATCAGCGGCGAACGAACGCCGCCTTCATACAGCCAGGTCTTGGCCCCTCGCAATGGATTGGCAAGACCTGCGCCGGTTTCGGGACCATTGTCGGACGCGATCAGAATCAATGTATTGTTTTTCAGTTGCTCGTCATTACGAATGCGATCAAATAATGCCCCCAACTGCTGGTCCATGGCTTTGAGAACCGCGTAATAGAGGGCCCGTTTACTTCCGTCCGTCGCATCACGCATGACTTCAGGCGGAAAGAACGGAGAATGCACATCATCGGGCCAGAGATTCAGATAGAAAGGCTGACCCGTCGCTTCAGCCTGATCAATAAAGTTCAGAGCGTCTTTCACAAAAGCGGCCGTTACGACGGAACGATCTTCCCAGCGAATGGGACCGTGTCCGAGATTGGCGGAACCGAGATCATGTTTCTGAGGAGGCTTTCCATCATAGGCGTCCTTCAGAGGCAAGACGCGTGGCCCGAGACCTTCGAAGTTCGTCAGGCTCTGATCAAAACCGTAGCGGGTGATCAAAGGCGCTTCTCCCACATCCCGCTGGCCGCCCATGTGCCATTTTCCAAAATGCCCGGTCGCGTACCCCGCATGCTTCAGTTCCCGCGCCAGCAAAGGTGCCTTGGGATCCAGCCACTGTGCCAGCCCGCGCTCCCGGTTCTTTTTGCGTTGCGCCAGATAAGAATTGATCCGCCAGCGCTGAGGATATTGTCCGGTGGTCAAGGCGACCCGCGAAGGTGAGCAGATGGGTGAGTTCACATAGAAATTCGTAAAGCGGATTCCCTCGTCAGCCAGCCGATCAATATTTTCTGTTTTGACAGCTGCTCCCTGAAAGCAGGAGAGATCCGACCAGCCCATGTCGTCAATGAAGACCATGATCACATTCAGTTTCTCTTCAGCGGCAATCCGCTGCGGTCTGCCGTAGACATTTTTCTGATCTCCCGTTTCCGCCAGCCAGTCATCGACCTGTTGTCGCAGAATGCACAGACGTTCATAACGCTCAGGTTCATTGACTCGATTCTGCTGCTCATAGGGATCAGTATTGACCTGGTACAATTCTTCATCCGGTCGTTCGAGATAACGTCTCACCTTCTGCCGTGCCTGGGGGTGGGTGATTGCTTTTTGAACCCAACTGTCCCAGTAACCGTTCTTGGCACGTGCATTCGTCACGTGACTGGTAAACCGGAACTCGGGATGCAGATTACGGATGTACTTCCAGCCATCCAGCGTTCGAGCAGCCCGCATCGGATAGACGTTGTTATCACCGTCCCCCGAATGCGTGGTGAAGATAACCTCCCGATGTTTGCTTGTTTCCCCTTTCAGTACGGGGAGCAGGCTGCGGCCGTCAATGGAATCAGGGGGTGTGCCTCCGGCGACATCGATCAGTGTCGGAAGAATATCAATCCACGATGCCATCGCGTCTGTACGAACTCCCGGTTTGATCTTTCCCGGCCAGCTCACAATCAGCGGGGTACGAATCCCTTCGTCATACAGATTCCATTTTCCAAACGGCCACTGTGCGCCATGATCGCTGGTATGCAGAAAGAAGACATCTTCTCCCAGTTTCTTTCGAGCCACATCATAGACTTGTCCCAGTTCGCGATCCATGGTCTGAATGGCGGCCATATATTTCGCCCGCCACTCTCGCGTGACCGGCGTATCCACATGATGGGGAGGCACCTGCAATGCTGCGGGATCGATGTCACCAATCTCTTCCGGCCAGGGAACGTGAGGCCAGTTCGTGCCGACAAACAGGCAGAGGGGCCGATCACTGTCGCGCTGCTGGAGCCATTCAATGGCTTGGGGAATGGCGATGTCTTCGTGATAGCGAAAATGACGGGCGATGTCGAACCCGTATTCAGGCGTCTGTTTATAATGGCCGACCTTGCCGAATGAGACGACCTCGTATCCCAGTTCCTGCAGATACGCGGGCAACTTCTTGATTTCGGCCCGCGGCCGGGAGTGATTCGGTTCTGCTCCGTTATTGGCAGGATACAATCCTGTGAGCAACGCGGCGCGACTGGGGGCACAACTGGGAGAAGCAACAAACGCATTGTTGAACGTCATCCCCTGGGCCGCCAGGCGATCCATGTTGGGAGTATTGATATCGGGAGAACCATAGACTGAGGAATCGCGCCAGGTATGATCGTCTGAGAGAAAGATGACCATATCCGGTCGAGGCGTTCCTGCTAAGACAGCTGATACGAACAGCTGTACCAGGATAAGACAGGTAATTCCAGATAAGCGCATCTGTTAACTCCCCTGATGTGGCTCTTTGATGAGATAAAACAGTCGATAGAAAGGTTTGACTTAGACGGGTAACACACTAGATTGAAAGTTAATTATAGCCATCAGGTACCGGGTATCACAAATGCGCAACTGACTCTCGACACAGATTTCAATTATCGGGTCCTCTCATAGCGGGACATCAATCACACTGGACTTGAGTGAAAGTGAGCTGTTAGGATGAAGTCAGATCCATCTTACCCCAGCGTCCCACCTGTCAGAACGGAAATTTCCGTGAAGTCATTTATTCTCAGCCTGGTCATCATTCTAAGCGCCATCTGCAGCGAAAGCCTGGCCCAGAAACCCTATCGCGTATTGCCTCCCGATTTCAATGCAGACAAAACACAGCAGATGATGCGCAGCTGGTTGCGCCAACAGAGCCATCGGGCACTCGATCAACGCCGAATAGAATTCGAGCAGGCACTAGGTTCTCCAGAACGCTTCGCCGCATATCAGCATAAACTTCGGAAGATATTACGTAAGTGCCTGGGAGAGATGCCGCCACAGACTCCTCTCAATCCCATGGTTACCGGCACGATCGAAGCCAATGGCTTCACAATCGAAAAGCTCTACTTTGAGAGCCAGCCCGGTTTTTATGTGACCGCGAACCTGTATCGTCCCGATGGCCCGGGCCCCTTCCCGGCGATTCTGCATCCCCTGGGACACAGTGAAAACGGGAAAGCATACGAATCTTACCAGAAAGCGAACCAGTTGCTGGTGAAACAGGGATTCGTAGTGATCTGCTTTGATCCCATCGGTCAAGGAGAACGTAAGCAGATCATCGATTCCGACGGCAAACCAGCACATCGTGCCAGCCATGAACACCAGGAACTCGGAGTCGCGCCGATTTTACTGGGACGCAGCCTGGGTAGCTACATGGTCTGGGATGCAGTCCGCGCTCTCGATTATCTCTGCAGTCGCCCCGATGTCGACGCGCAACGTATTGGTTGCACCGGGAATTCAGGAGGAGGCAACCTTACCAGTTTTCTGATGGCCTATGATGAGCGGATCCAGGCTGCTGCGCCTGGTTGTTTCATGACCACCCATCGCGAGAAAAACGAGAGCCCCGGTCCCGGTGATGCCGAGCAGAATCTGTATGCTCAAATCCGCGAAGGTTTTGATCACCCGGACTTCATCCTCAGTCGAGCTCCTAAACCAACGCTCATCCTGGCTGCGACGCGTGATTTTGTTCCGATTGAAGGCACCTGGGATGCCTTCAGACAGGCCAAGCGAGCCTATACCCTGCTCGGATATCCGGAACGGATTTCACTGATTGAAGCCAATGAAAAACATGGTTTCAGCCAACGACTCAGAGAAGGAGCCGCCCGTTTCTTTGCACTCTGGTTGCAGGGACGTCAGATCAACGTATTCGAGGAGGCCCCCGTCAAGATCTACACTGATCGGGAACTGCAGGTCACACCCAACGGCCAGGTACAACAACTGCCTCTGGCCCGTTCTCTGCTGGAGGTAAATCAGGCTGAAGAACGGCGACTGGTCTTGAGGCGACCTCCCCTGACACGCGACCTGATTCACCAGGTAACCGGAATTCGAAAATTGACGCAACTGCCAGAGCCGCGAGTCGAACTCATCGGTTCGAATGGCAGACCTGCAAAGTCACAGCAGTTTCAGCCTGGCTCGAACCGTGATGAACCTCTGCGACTGATCATCCACCCTGAACCGGGAATTGTTCTCCCTGCTTTATACTGGCCTGGAGGAAATGCCCCGCCTGTCCTGCTGGCCCCTGCAACGGGCATGAACAGCGCAGTCAAAGAAGCGCGGCAACTGCATCGCCAGGGGCATCCTGTGCTCATCGTCGAAGTTCGTGACACAGGCGAAACCACAACCCGCAACTGGCGGTTTTTCGGAGCCGATTATTACATCGCTTACATGCTGGGACGTTCCTGGTTGAGTCTGCGGACAGAAGATATGCTGGTTTGTGCCCGGTGGTTGAAAATCCAACAACAGGCGGAGTCGTTGCGTCTCGTTACCGGGGGAGAACTTACCCCGGCGGGACTTCATGCTGCCGCTCTTGAGCCAGCGCTGATTTCTGAATTAACTGCCAGAGGCGGAATTCCGTCCTGGAGATCGTTAATGAAGACACCAGATGCACACCAGCACATCCACAATGCGGTTCATGCTGGGTTGCGTTATTATGATTTACCCGATCTGAAAGCATTGATATCTAATACCCCCTGAGGAGTTTCCCCATGCCTGCCCTGAAGTTTGTTTATACACTGGCGTTCGCGCTGCTGTTCATTTCCCCGGCTGTCCTGTCTGCCGCTGAGTCCCAACCCAACATTTTGCTCATTATGGCGGATGATGTGGGCAGTGACGCCATCGGCTGTTATGGGGGACAGAGCTACCCGACTCCCCACATTGATAAGCTGGCCCAGCGAGGTCTTAAATTCACCCAGGCATACTCGATGCCCGTCTGTCACCCCTCTCGCGTTTGTCTGATGACCGGCCGTTATCCGTTCCGGTTTGGTAAAGCAGGATCGAAATGGGGAGACTTTCCAGACGCTGCTGAGGGGATCTGCATTGGAGATCGCATGCAGCAGGCCGGCTATGCGACTGCTGTTGCTGGAAAATGGCAGCTCTGCTTTATGAAAAACGACCTGGATCACCCCAGTCGCGTCGGCTTTGACAAGTGGTGTCTGTTTGGCTGGCATGAAGGAGGCCGCTATCATGATCCACTGATTTATCAGAATGGCAAGTTGCTGAAAAACACCGAGGGCAAATATGGGCCGGATATTTACACCGATTTTCTGATTGACTTCATGAAAGAGAGCCATAAAGAAGGGAAGCCGTTTTTCGCCTATTACCCGATGGCCCTCTGTCATGATGTGACTGATGACCTGAAAGGAAAGCATGTCGCTTACGCACATGACGGGCACTGGCTGACCTTTGCAGAGATGATGACATCCATGGATGACATGGTAGGTCGCCTGGTAACTGCATTGGATGAAATGGGAGTCCGCGACAATACCCTGATCCTCTTCACCACCGATAACGGGACACCCGCTGCGAGCTACCTGTATGTCAACGAACAGGGGAAGATGGTGCGTCCTAAAGTGGTTTCGGTACGGAACAACATAATCGTCCCTGGCGGCAAAGGTAAACTGGATGATACCGGTACCCGGGTCCCCCTGATCGCAAACTGGCCGGGACACATCAAAGCAGGCCAGGAAGTTAACACCATGGTTGACCTGACCGATTACCTGCCGACGGTCGCGGATGTCGCCGGCCTCAAGGATGATGGCGTTCCCCGGGATGGAGTCAGTTTTGCTGAAGTTCTCAAAGGGGCTTCCGGAAAAGATCGTCGCGACTGGATCTTTATTGAACACCGGGGTAAACGGTGTGTCCGTTCGCTGAACTGGAAACTCTACGATGACGGCCGCTTCTTTGACCTCAAACAGGACCCGCTGGAGAAGACTCCCCTGAACACAGATGCGTTATCTGGAAAAGCGAAACGTAACTATGATTCCTTGCAAGACACGCTTACGAAAATGCAGGGACCTTTAAAGCCGACCCATTAATCATTTGGGAATCAGGGTGCCCCCAGTTGTTTGAGCTGTTCCTCAGCCCGCTGGCGGTGCCCTGAAGATGAGGTCTTGTCCTGCAGCACACTCTGGTAAATCTGCTTCGCGGCCTGCTTTTTACCCGCAGCAGCCAGCGTGTGTCCCTTCGCAAGTTGCATTTCATGGCGCCAGAATCCTTTGAGTTGATCGATATCGGCTTTTTCCAGCGCCTGAAATGCGTCGTCGTATTTCCCCTGTTTCGTGAGAATTCGAGCCGCTCCCTCAATTGAGCGGAACTGATCTGCTGAACCTACTCGTTCTGCGCCCTCGTAGTTCTGACGATACGCCTTCAGAGCCCCGGCTTCATTCGTCAGATTGTGTTCTCGGTTTTCTCCCAGCAACAGGAGGATCTGCGAGCGGATGCGTGGGTCCGGGGTATAATTCAACGCCAGTGTCAGATCGGTCTCAGCAGCCTTTCCCTGCTTCATTCGTAAACAGGCCATTCCCCGCGCCAGAGCAGCTTCTCCGACTTGACTGAATGGCCAAGAATGAAAATCCTCTGATTGGAACTGCTGAATCAACTCAGTATAGTTTCGCTTTGCCAGCAGATTCTGCATCCGCACCGTCTTCGCAATCGTTTCCAGTGGTATTTTTTCAGTCAGCGATTCCGCTTGTGATTCCAGTTTCAGGTGACGGGCACATTCCGCCGCCTGCTGGAGTGCCACAGATTTCTGCAGATCCGTGATCGGTTTCTCTGCAGCCAGGGCCAGGAACAGATCTTGAGCAGACTGATACTTGCGGCGCCGCATCAGTGTTTCTGCTTTTTTGCTCGTAATCAGGTAATCTGTCACGCTCGGATCGGCTGCGAACTGGTGTGACAGTCCCCGATAAAAGTAGGCAAATTTCATTGGCTGATGAAATCCCGAAGTCCCAGTCGGCGCGAATGCCGAATATTCAGCACCATTGTCACGAATTCGTTGACGACAGACATTAATGTGCCAGGGAAGGCTCACTGTAGGACGATGTCCGATTACCTGATGCAGGGGATCGTTTTCATCCTGGACAACGGGAATCCGCACTTCTGCAGTCCAGTAGCCATCTTTGATCTGGGTAGCGACCTCAGCCTGTGAATCCCAGCGGAACCAGTCCTTCTTATCGGCCCCTCGATCCAGATCAATCAGCGCCCCGGCAGGATTGATGGCCAGTTGATAATAACTATGCGACTCTGTGCTGAGCAGAATTTCGATCGCATCACCAAACCAGATTGCCTGATCTTCATTTTTTGTTGTGGTGCTGCGGGGCTGCTCGCCCGGTGCTTCCTCACATCGGATCGCAAAATAGAGATCACGGCCTACCCAGCGTGATTTGATTGATGTGCCATAAACGGGTAAGCGTCCGGTCTGCAGTTCACGCAGGCTTCCAGTCGAAGCGGTAGGGCAGTTTTGCCAGAGTGGGTCATCAAGTTGCCCATCGATAACAATTTCACCACGGGAATCACCCACCAGTCTTAAAACAGGGACCGGTCCCCGTTTCTGCGCCAGTTGAACACTTTTATTTCGCAGTCCGTTGAGGAAATTGTCGATGAGTGCCATTCGCCGGCCATAGACGGAGTCACTTTGCACTTTCGCTTTCGCGACAGAAAACAGTTCCAGTGCGCAACTGGCCTTCTCAGCCTCTTTCTCCATCTCGCGCCAGTGTTCTTCACAGTAAAGAAAGAAAGTGCGCATTTCCTGGGCAGCAGGTCCGTAAAACAAGTCACAGTACTCGTTGAACAGATCATCCACATTCTGGTCTTTTCCCCCCCAGTACATCCGCGCGGTGAAGTAAATCAAAAAGTGGTTATAGCCGATCGCATTCTCGCCAAAATCCATCGTGAGCCAGATGTCTTCTCCTTTCGAGATCCCTTTGGTCTCGTTGATGCTCTCGCCCAGTACGTGAGGAATAAAAGCCGGCAGATAGAAGCCCCGTCCGGTAAAGGGATAGTTTTCGAAGATAATGATCGGGTTCGCTGTTTTTTTTACCCAGGCGTCACGCAACTGGCGGAGTTCTTCCCGGTCTGCAGACGTCGGTCTTCTTCCCCCCACAATGATTACCTGTACGTTGGGTTCGAGGCGGTCGATCTTTTCAGGAGGCAGCGTATAAGTTCCATAGGCACAGTTCGAGATTTTGCGGTCCGGGTGCGTTTTACGAACCTCTCTGGCCACTCGATTCACAAACTCCCAGACATAATCGGAAAACGCACCGCGGTAACCCCGATCAGGAGTATCCTTGCCTGCACAATGCTCACATTGACAGATCGCGGTATAGCCATCAGGGGGCATCACCGACACGACATCCATATCGAAATGATCAAACTGGGCTCGCACATAGCGCACGGTCTGCTGGAACAATTCCTCATTCGAGTAGCACAGCTGATTCAGTCGTTTCCCCGGCTGGGTATCACGTTTTCCGCCATAAAGGGCAAACCATTCAGGATGATTTTCAAGCGTCTCTGTATTGTGCGTCATATGATCCAGGCCGTGGGCAGCCTGCCGACCATAGGGTTGTCTTACCCCCAGCCGCATGGCCCACATGGCTGCATCGCGACCATACACACCGAGACGGAAATTAATCGTCCGCAGCGGAAAATCGGGCTGTACCGCTTCGTCGATCACCGGTAGTGGAATCGTGTTCTGCCGGGGAATGACTTCTCCCAGTTCCCCCGGTAGATACCAGCGCACACCCAGTCTCCGTAAATATCCGCAGACCGCGTTGAAGGAACCTCTTTCGTCAAAGCCCCACACATTGACCTGGCCTGTTTTGTCGACCAGTTGCTCATTCGGTGTTCCAAACAGACCCGTTGAACCCGTGTAATGCTTGTAGAGTTGAGAATGAGGGTAGCCCCAGTGCTCACCAGTAATCGCATTCCAGGCCGCCTGTACTTTACCACTGGCCAGATCACGATGATTGCGGGGCCAGGGTTCGATCGGCACGAAATTGGTATCGTCGCCGATCATAGCAAGCCAGTTGTCGCCCGCAACAATCCGGTAGGCTCCTGCGTTCAGTCCGTCAGTCGTGATTCCCCGCTTTTCTGCTTCTTTACTCACCCCGATCAAAACTTTGACTGGCACCTTAGCCGTCGTCTCAGTGACGATTTCCAGTTTTGCTCCCGAAATCTTTTTCAGATAATTCTGAAGTTCCTGGGCAGCCAGACGCGTGCTGCGCTGAGCTGCAGGATCAATCACGATTTCTGCTTCCGCCCGCCCATCCCTGACCAGATACTGTTCCGCAGCAGTTCCCGTATCCAGCACAAAAGTGAAACACCACAGAATGCCAGCCAGCAGAAGTGAAATCCGCATTTTGAACTCCATCACTGTCTAAGGTGAAATCAGTTGTCAAACTGTAGCGAGCGTACTTTCAGCACCAGCCGGCAGCCGATTACTGTTTGCCGTAAACCGGCGGCTTCCAATTCCTGGGCAGGCGTCCCTGGGGACGAACACCGTAAGCATCTGCGGGAATCGGATGATCCTCAGCCTGTTCTAAAGGCAGATCGTCTGGCAGATGCTTGATTTTGAAATCCTTGTATTGAATTTTCATCTTCGGTCCAACGTGTACCTGAACGGCCAGCACACCTTCCAGTGCCCGACCTTTGGGATCGAGGTCGATCAAGTCTGCAGTCTTATGACCGTCAATCCAGTGTTCATGATGATTGCCACGCACCAGCACTCGGAAATCATGCCATTCATCGGGAGCGAATGTTTTGACGGGCATCTTACCAACCACCCAGGGCTGACCATCGGGTGCGACGATGACTTTCTCACCGGTGTGCGAGAGAATTCGACGTCCCTTCTCCTCATAGAGCATACCATTGTAATTCGGATTATTGGCCACCACATCACATTGATAGCCGGTTACGATATCCAGTCCGAGATCGGGACGAGAGGTTCCCCGGTACTGAATCCCGCTGTTGCCCCCTTCTGTCACTTTCACTTTGACTCGTAAGTCAAAGTTACGAATTGTGGAATCTTTCCAGGTAATGAAACGATTCATCTTCAGAGAACCATCCGTCTTACCCGTCAGAGCCCCTGCTTCGACAGACCAGTATTGTGGATCGCCGGTCCAGTGCCGGAGCGTTTTGCCGTCGAAGACACTGACAAAACCATCCTTGCCCGCGCGGGCACCAACGGCTGCAGAAGCGACCGGATAGGGAACCGTGGAATCCCGAAATCCACCGCGCAGTGGATCTAAAGGGCCTCCCAGCTCTTTGACTCGCTCTGTCGTACGATCTCTGAGTGCCTGAAGCTGCTCTGCATACTTGGGATTTCCCACCAGATTGATCAGTTCATCTGGATCTGCCTCCAGATCATGTAGAAACTCGTAGTTATCGTGGTCAAAGTAGCGTACATATTTCAGGTTTCCGTCACGAATCCCCTCGAAGGCCGGAATTCGATTGCGTACTGCGAAATGCTCATGAAATGTTTCAGTTCGCCAGTCTGCTGGTTTCGCTCCCTTCACGACGGGCTGGAGACTCTGTCCCTGGTAGCGTTTGGGGACATCCACGCCTGCCCAGTCCAGGAACGTTGCGGGCAGGTCAAGATTCAGCGCCAGTGCGTCAGTCACTTTGCCCTGTTCTTCTTTCGGAACACGGGGATCCATGACAATCAGTGGTACCTGCAGTGCATTCTCATAGTGTGACCACTTTCCGGCAAAACCGCGATTGGCCATGTAGTAGCCGTTATCAGCTGAATATACGATGATGGTATTTTCAGCGAGCCCGGCTTCTTCCAGTGCTTTCAGGAACCGCCCGATTGCTCCATCGATCCCACTGACCATGCGGTAGTAAGCCCGCATATTAGTTTGATACTTCTGAGGCGTATTCCAGCGCCAGAAATAACGTTCCCGGTTGATCGTGGTCTGCAGGAAATTCGGTTGTGCATTGAAGATTTCGGGATCCCGCAGACGAGGTGGCGCGATTTCAATGTCTTCATACATACCATCGACAGCACGCGGCCAGGGAAAGTGTCCAATTCCGGGACGTCGGTCACTGTCTTCTGCGTGACAGGCATTGAACCACAGGTTTAAGGCGAAGGGTTTCCCCTTGGGTTGCGATTTGACGAATTCGATCCCGCGATCAACGATTAATTCGGTCTCATGCCGCAGGCTGCCATCCGGTTGCTTCTTGTAGTAAGGATTGCGGCTGATCGCTTCGAACTCATCAAAGTGCGCTTCCCGCTTGAAATCTTTCGGCATCTTCGCATGCCATTTCCCATAGAAACCGGTTCGATACCCCTGCTCTCGTAGCAGATCTGTATACAGCGTCTGCACCGCGTCGGGTCGTGCCTGTTCCGGATTCGCGGGAGTTCCGTAACTGCGTCCCGTTAACCCGGTCAGAATTGTCGTCCGACTGACCCAGCAGATTGCCTGGCTCACGTATGCTTTTTCAAAACGAGTGCCTCGTTTGGCAAGTTCATCAATGTTGGGTGTCTGGATCACCTGATTACCGTAACAGCCAACCGTGCTGGTGGTTTGATCATCGGCGAAGAAAAAGACAATGTTCGGTCGATCTGCTGCTTCCGATTTTCCCAGGGAGAGTAAAAGGAGAGCAGTCAGCAGGAGTAAACTTTTGAATTTCCCAATCATGAGGTTCATTTCCAGACTCGCGCCAGAGTCACAGGGAGCATGTGAGGTTTGTTCGTGTTGCAGACAAACCGGGCTCAGTTTCAGAAATTATACGGGGAGATAATCTACCGGAATGAAATAAATGGTCCCCTTAGTTTAACCGGACGAGCAGGCAAAGGCGACAGTTGAGCAGGAATTTCCTGAGGGGACGTTACCTTCTTAAACAACGTTCACTATCTCTCAACCTCAGATACTCAGCCCTCAGTTTTCAGACAGGGAATTACGGGGATTGATCAATGCCCAGCTCAAGGTTGCGCCCAGATAGATTCCAGCAAAGAGGTAAAGTACCAGATTCCACTCCGGTACCGGCATTGCTTTGATGTAAGTGAATAAGACGCCCACTGCGATGGGTGAGAGATAGCCCCCCACAACGCCTGCCATATTCACAATCGCGATAATGACCGATGTATGCCTGCCTCCCAGATCCATAGACGTCACCCAGATCGCGGGATTCCCCATGCCGGAGAGAAACGTTCCGCAGGAAATCAGGTAAACGGCATCTTCAGCAGGGACCTGACTGGCCAGAAGAATACAGACTGCACAGATCAGCGAGGACCCGGCGCTGAGCAGCGAACGGCTGAAGTATTTGTTGCCCGTCCATTGATAAATCAGATCGATCAGACGCCCTCCCGCCAGGGTCCCCAACACGATACTTGTCAGCGGCAGCATCGCCAACAGTCCTGCTTTCTGCACAGATGCGCCACTGGACTGCTGCAGGTAAGCGGGGAACCAGGTAATGAAAAATGCGTATCCAAACGCCCGGAATATGGACTGCAGACAGAACAGCCAGAGACTCGCATTCGAGACCATTCGTATGAATAACTGACGAATCGGCGTTGAGCTTGTTGCCTTATTTTCTGAGACGGCATTCCTGTCAGCTCCATTAATCAGTTCCACTTCAGCATGATTCGTTTTCGGGTGGTCCTGCGGACGATCACGGAATAAGAGGAAAAAGAGTAACATCCAGCAGACAGAGAACAGGCTGAACAATACCAGGGGCAGACGCCAGCCCAACGGGTCAACCAATGCAGCAGTCACCCCTGTGGCGATGATACTCCCCACGGACATGAAACTGCCCATCAGAGAACTGGCTGTGCCGCGTTTCGCTTCGGGAATCCAGTTCTTAATCACTTGTGCCGAACAGGGAACCATACCGGCCTGTGCCAGTCCCAGCAACAGACGTGAAAACCAGATCAGTCCGAATGAAGCTGCCAGGGCCGTTAACAGATTCGCAATGCCTGCTGTCAGCTGGAGTAAAGGTAACGCCAGCCGATTCCCCAGTTTCTGTCCCAGTATGCCGCCCGGAATCTGAAACAGGAAATAACCGGCATAAAAAGCAGCCAGCACGCGTCCCATCTGCAGATCATCCAGACTGAGATCCTGCTGAATCGTAGTCGCCAGAGGAGCCAGTCCTGCGCGTGGCAGATAGGCCAGTAGAAAACCACTGCTTAAACCAGCCAGTACCAGATAACGCACCCGTGTCGGTTTGGAATCATTCAGGGAGAGGCTGTCTGCTGGAGAATCCATCAGTGGTATATTCACTCCACTCCAGAGGCTGAGTATTTCTTCCCGTAGCCTCTGTTATCAGTACCAAATCAGGGTGAGCGCAATTCATGCCTCTTCATGATGGCACAAGTGGGTTCGAGAAAGCAATTAAAAAACCTTCTTATCAAAAAGCCCGTTGTCAGTTTTCCTTCTCCAGATACGTGAACTGCCAGACAAAATCCGCTACTATGAATTCCAACCACATAGACTTGCTTCAGCGTTCCTTATTCAAGAGCAATTATTATGAAACCAATTCTCACACTCGGTCTGCTGGTCTGCCTGCTGACCGGTAACCTTCTGGCCAACGTTCAGAAACATCCCAATATTGTTGTCTTCCTGGCAGATGACCAGGGCTGGGGAGATGTCAGTCATAATGGCAACACGAATCTGCATACTCCGAATATTGATTCGCTCGTCAAAGAGGGTGTGCGGTTTAACCACTTTTATGTAGGCGCGGTCTGTGCTCCCACACGAGCCGCCTTTCTCACCGGACGTTACCACGCCCGCACCGGAACGACTGGGGTGTCCAAAGGGGAAGAACGCTTCAATTCCGATGAATTTACGGTGGCCCAGGCATTCAAAGCAGCCGGCTATGCGACCGGCGCTTTTGGGAAATGGCATAACGGCACTCAATATCCAAATCATCCCAATGCCAAAGGCTTTGATGAGTACTACGGCTTCACTTCAGGACACTGGGGACACTACTTCAGCCCCATGCTCGATCATAATGGCACGTTTGTGAAAGGTGAGGGATACATTACCGATGATCTCACCAGCAAAGCGATTGCGTTCATTGATCAGCAGGTAAAACGCGACAAACCGTTCTTTACCTATCTGCCTTACTGCACACCTCACTCCCCCATGCAGGTCCCTGACGAATACTGGGATCGTTTTTCAGATAAAAAGCTGAAAATGCACCATCGCGATCCCGAGAAAGAACAGTCAGATCATCTCCGTGCCGCGCTGGCCATGTGTGAAAACGTGGACTGGAATGTCGGACGCGTGTTGAAGAAACTGAATCAACTCGGAATCGAAGATGAGACCATTGTGCTCTACTTCTCCGATAATGGCCCCAACGGTTTTCGCTGGAACGGGGACATGAAAGGTAAGAAAGGTTCACTGGATGAAGGCGGTGTGCGCTCTCCGTTTGTGATCCGCTGGACCGGACATATCCCCGCAGGACGTCAGGTGGACCAGGTCGCGGGTGCGATTGATCTCCTGCCAACCTTGACCGATCTGGCTGGGATTGAACGTCCCGAACCAAAACCGATTGACGGCGTGAGCCTGAAACCGTTGATCATGGGGGACGCCAGTTCCTGGCCGAACCGGATGATCTTCTCCAGCCTGCGTCAGCGAGTCAGCGTCCGTACCGATCAGTATCGGCTCTCTGAGAAAGGACAGCTCTATGACATGACGCAGGATCCCGGTCAGCGGAAAGACATCGCCGGTGAACGGCCTGAAGTCACTCAGAAGCTTGAACAGGCTGTCAAAGACTGGAAAAGTTCAGTCTGGCCCCACGGCTATCCCAAAGAAAGCCGCCCTTTTCTGATTGGTTACGGCGGCGCGAAATCAACTCAATTGCCCGCTCGCGACGCCATTTCTCACGGTGAGATTAAACGTTCGTCCCGGCATCCCAACTGCAGCTTCTTCTATAACTGGACCAGCCCACAGGACAGCATCACCTGGGATGCAGAAGTGGATCAGGCAGGCACCTACGAGGCAATAATCTATTATACCTGCCCGGCAGATGATGTCGGTTCGACCGTCGAACTGAACTTCAAAGACAGTCGCCTGACAGGCAAGATTACTGAAGCGCACGATCCTCCTCTCGTTGGTGCAGAACAGGACCGGGCGCAACGTTCAGAGTCCCTGGTCAAGGATTTTCAGCCACTGGTCCTGGGGAACATCCAGCTTCCCAAAGGGACTGGTGAGTTGACCCTGCGGGCGATTGAGATCCCCGGCAAGCAGGTGATGGACTTTCGTCTGCTGATTCTAAACCGCATCGATTAACAGCGTCTGATCTATCGACGCCGATTGACGCGGACGCGGAAGGAAACTCTGTTTTATGACTGGTATCCTCCCGTTCTCCCAGTCATAATGCTGCCTGACAACCGTTTTCTGGCAATTTTTAAAACACTTAACCTGATGGATAAACTATGAAAGTTCAACTGACACTCTCTGCGTTTTGCCTCGCACTCCTGATGAATATCACCTCCTATGCTGAAGACAAGGGCTTCAAACCACTGTTTGATGGTAAAACTCTTGACGGCTGGGTCCAAAAAGGTGGAACGGCCAAATATGAAGTCGTCAATGGCACGATCGTCGGTACTTCGGTCCCTAAAACCCCTAACAGTTTTCTATGTACCGACAGAAATTATGGCGACTTTGAACTCGAAGTCGATTTCAAAGTGGATCCGCTGCTGAACTCGGGAATCCAGATTCGTAGTAACGTTCATGACGATGACCGAACTATCGTCTACAAAGGTGATGATGGTAAAGAACTGAAGAAAAAAATCCCCGCTGGTCGTGTACACGGCTACCAGGTAGAAATCGATCCCTCCGATCGCGCCTGGTCAGGTGGAATTTATGATGAAGCTCGTCGCGGTTGGCTAAACAACCTGGCTGATAATAAGGCTGCTCAGAAAGCCTTCAAGCAGAATGAGTGGAATCACTACCGCATCGTCTGCAAAGGTGATTCCATCAAGACCTGGATCAACGGTGTCCCTGCTGCAGATCTCAAAGATGGTCTCACTTCTGAAGGCTTTATCGCTCTGCAGGTACATGGTGTTGGCAACCATCCTGAAAAAGTTGGCAAACAGGTCAGCTGGCGAAACATCAAAATCAAAGAACTGAAATAGTTCATAAGAACAATTGATATTTCAGAACAGCCATCTGGGTTCGAACTCAGGTGGCTGTTTTAGTGTACCCAGTCAAAGATAGTACCTCTGTTTACGACATCTTCTATCAGACTTTACTCCCAATAAAAATAGCCCCCGGAAACCTGAGTTTCCGGGGGCCTGTCGGGACTGTTTGTCACTGGACTGGTTTAATTAGTCCAGGAGCGGGTTGTCTCCGCCGGCGATACCGCTGAAGAAGTCGTCGAGATCGTCTGCACTCGGCAGGCGACGTTCGGAGACGTCCAGCGACTCGCTCATCAGGGTACCGTCTGAGTCCAGGTCTTCCAGACCCAGTGTGTGACCCAGTTCGTGCATTACGACTGTCAGCAGATCCATCTGACCGAAGGCGTCGCTACCGGAACCGGCCAGCAGGCTGCCATCCAGCAGTGTGAACTCGCTGCTGTCCAGCGGCGTTCCATCCACGAACCAGCCGTAACCGGCGGCGTTGACGTCGATCAGAACCGTTGTTCCCGCAGCACCACCGAGCATTGCATCCGGCAGGTCGGTCAGTACGAAGTTCACCGAACCCAGCAGTTCCAGCTGCGCGTCGCTTAGACCCAGCGTTTCCCAGTAACTCAGAGCCGCATCCACGACCGAGTCCAGGTCAGACTGGGTGATCGACGGAGCCGCAGTGCTGCTCACACCGGCGGCCGCCATCAGCGGTCCGACCCGCTGGATACGG